>SICM01000232.1 GCA_009694805.1 Candidatus Latescibacterota bacterium | reverse complement strand
TCTTGCTCCCAGCCGTCTCCAGGAAGGACGCGGGCCTCTTTTCCTGCCTCCTGGCTGGGACACAATACCAGATGAAATTTTGAATTTCGATCTTTCAATATTTTCAATATCTTACACCTAAACCGATCACGAATGGACTGCTCCCCCTCTCCCAAGAACAGGAGAGGGGGAGGGGTCAGACTTTCAGAAATTCGTGAAGCTGCTTGAGGATCGCGTGGAAGGATTCGTACGCCCGGTCGTGGTCCACGCCGAGGAGGTCGAAGGCCTCCAGCAGGGCCTCGCCCACCTGTCCGGTGAGCATGGCCTCCGCACGGGCCACGTCCGGTGCGCGCCCCGTGGAGACCAGAACGGGGGCGGCTACCTCGAACAGGTAGCGCTCACTGCGCGCCCCCACGGCCCGCTCCATGGCGCTGGCCAGCATGCGCCGGATGGGGCTTTCGCCTTCGGCGTCGAAGCGATAGATGCTGCTTTCCATTAGGGTCTCTCCACCCGGATGACGAGCGTGGGCTCCCTCACCATGGACAGTCGGTCGATCCTGGCCACGGCCCGGCGCATCGCCCGCTCCGGGGCCTCGTGGGTCATGATGATCAGGGGCACGGTGTCCTCTGACCGGCCGTGCTGGATGACCGATTCGATGCTGATCTGCTCCGTGGCCAGGATCTGGGTGATCTGGGCGAGCACGCCGGGCTGATCCAGGACGACGAACCGAAAGTAGTAACTGGTGACGACCTCTTCCACCGGGACCACGGGCAGCCGCTCCTCCCGGGTCCAGTCGTTCTCCGCGCGGCGACCCCCTCCCGACCGCCGGCTCGCCACGTCCACGATGTCCGACACCACGGCGCTGGCGGTCGGGAGTTGCCCTGCCCCGCGTCCGTAGAAGACCTGGGTGCCCACCGCGTCCCCCACCACCTCCACGGCGTTGAACTCGTTCCGGATGCTGGCCAGGAGGGCCTGGGCCTGGATCATGGCAGGGTGGACCCGGACTTCGAGACGGCTGTCCTGGGTCAGCTTGGCCACGGCCAGCAGTTTGATCGTATAGCCGAGCTCGCGGGCGAACGCGATGTCCTGGCTGCCGATCCGGTCGATGCCTTCCCGGAAGACCTGTTCCAGGCGCACGGCCGACCCGAAGGCGATCCGGGCGAGGATGACGAGTTTCTGCGCTGCATCCGTCCCGTCTATGTCGAAGGTGGGGTCCGGCTCGGCGAACCCTTTCGCCTGGGCCTGCCCGAGCATCTCCTCGAAGGTCCCGCCCTCCTCGGTCATCCGGGTCAGGATGTAGTTCGTGGTCCCGTTCAGGATGCCGTAGAGGGATTGGATGCGGTTGGCCACCAGCCCCTCCGTCAGGGACCGGATGATCGGGATGCCCCCGCAGACGCTGGCCTCGAACATCAGGTCCACGCCCTGCTGGGCCGCGACCTGAAACAGCTCGTCCCCGCACGCGGCGATCACCGCCTTGTTCGCTGTGACCACGTCCTTGCCGTTTCGCAGGGCGCGCAGCAGGAGGGTCCGGGCGGGCTCGATGCCGCCCATCTGTTCGGCCACGATCTGGACATCCGGGTCGTCCACCACCGCGCCGGGGTCGGTCGTCAGGACGCCGGGCGGGAGTTCCACGCGGCGGGGCCTGGAGAGGTCGCGCACCGCGGCCCGGCGGACCTCCAGTTGAAGCCCCCGGCGTTCGATCAGCCGGTCTCGTCCTTCGATCAGGAGGTGGGCCACCCCGCCCCCCACGTTGCCGAGCCCCAGCAGGCCGATGCCCAGTTGGTGTGCCATCGTTGTACCTCAAGGTTCAGGGTTCGTGTTCACATTGAACAGCTTCGTTATGGGCCGAATATATCAAATCCGATTTCGCGATGCAACGGGAAATCCCCGTGGGGTCACGGGCATTTTGCCGATCATCCATTCCCCGGCTTGATCGGCCTGCGCGGTTTGGTTATATTCCGAGTATGTCCCTCCTGGAACCCTATCTCAAATCCCTCGCCCTTTACCGGGCCGGACGCCACTGGGATGCCCACGAGGCGCTGGAGGACGCCTGGCGCGAGGAGCAGGACCCTGTCCGGCGGCGCTTCTACCACGGCATCATCCAGCTCGCTGCGGCGTGCCACCACATGGATCGGGACAACATGCACGGGGTCAAGACCCTGGCGCGCAAGGCCCTCGAAAAGCTGCGGGACTGTCCCTCTCCCTATCTGGGCCTGGACGTGGCCCGGCTGTGCGAACGCCTGGAGGTCTGCCAGCGGACGGCAGAGGCCGTGGAGCGAGGCGAGGTCCCCGCCTTTGACCGGGGCCTCAAGCCCCCCCTGGAGATACAGAAGTAGGTGGCAGGTGGCAGGTTGTAGGTGGGGAGGCCCCCTTACCCCTCAAACTCCCCCTTGACACGCTCGTTTCAATTCTCTATATTATTTCCTCACTCATGATTTCTGGTTCGTCTGCGAGTTAGCGTGCCGAAGTGGTGGAATTGGTAGACACGCGGCGTTCAGGGCGCCGTGGGGGCAACCTCGTGCTGGTTCGAGTCCAGTCTTCGGCACCACAAAAACAAGGGCTTACGTCGCTGTTGGGCGTAAGCCCGATTTTTTGGCGGGGGATGGGGGCAAGCAACGGACGCGCCCTGCGGCGCGTCTCATCCTATAAGGAGCGTGCGCATGATCATCGATCATCTCCAAAATGCATCTCAGTACACCGGGACGGACAAGAGGCTGGCCACCGCGCTGAAGTATCTTCAGGATACGGACCTGGCCAACACCCCGCCGGGGCGTTATGAGATCGACGGCTCCGACGTATTCGCCCTTGTTCAGGAGTATGAGAGCAAACCGAGAGAGAAGGGCCACTGGGAGGCCCACCGGCAGTATATGGACGTGCAGTACGTCGCCAAGGGTGTCGAACGGATGGGATACGCGCATCTGGGCCGCCTGAAGTCCGGCACGTACGATGCGACCAAGGACTTTCTGCCGCTGGCGGGGGAGGGGGATTTCTTCGAAGTACGCGAGGGGATGTTCGTGATCCTGTCCTCGCAGGATGCCCACATGCCGGGCATCGTCGTGACCCTCCCGCAGCCGGTCAAGAAGGTGGTGGTGAAGGTGCGGATGCCGGATCAAAAATCCTGATTGCAATGAACAAGTTATCGAGATCGTAAAAAGTCCCGGCATCTGACCTGTCGGGACTTTTTTCATGTTGACATCGGGCGGGATCGGAGGCATGATTCTTCCGTGTTTGCGGAAGAATGTAGGTGAAATCACAGAAAGGAGAGGCCGTGCCGGTTCTCAGCGAACAGGATCACGCGTTCTGGGAGGAGAATGGCTATGTGGTGGTCCCCGAGGCCGTGCCTCCAGAGAACCTGAAGGCCGTGGTGGACGTCCTCTGGACGTTCCTGGGCATGGACCCGAACGATCCGGACGACTGGTACCGCGAGCCGCATCGCAAGGGCGGCATGGTGGAGATCTACCAGCATCAGGCGCTCTGGAACAACCGCCAGCACCCGCGCATCCACCGGGCGTTCTCCGAGATCTGGGGGACGGAGCGGCTCTGGGTCAGCTTCGACCGGGCGAACATGAAGCCGCCGACCCGGCCTGACAAGCAGGAATGGGACCACCCGGGGTTCATCCACTGGGACCTGGACACCTTCGCCCGGCCCATCCCGTTCAAGGTGCAGGGGGTGCTCTGCCTGACGGACACCTCGGAGGACCAGGGGGGGTTCCAGTGCGTGCCGGGCTTCCATCGAACGTTTGAAGAGTGGGTCAAGACGCAGCCGGAGGACCGGGACCCGCGCAGGCCCGACCTGACCGGGCTGGAGGTGCGGAAGGCGCCGGGAAAGGCCGGGGATCTGATCATCTGGCACAGTCTGCTCGCGCACGGCAACGGCAGGAATGCGACGGACCGGCCCCGCCTGGCGCAGTACATCACGATGTTCCCCAGCCGGGAGAAGAACGAGGAGGAGCGGCAGCGCCGGATTCGGGCCTGGCAGGAGCGGCTGCCACCCATCGGGTCCGCGTTCCCCGGGGACCCGCGCGGCATCGAGCAGAAGCACGGAAAGACCGCCGAGTTGACGGAGTTAGGGAAGAAGCTGCTGGGGCTGGAGTTGTGGGGGCCGGTTGAGACGGCTTAATTTTGTTTATGGGAGGCGACATGGCCAAGAAAAAGATTCGATTGGGGCTGATCGGCTGCGGGGGGAACATGCGGGGCGCGCACGTCCCGCGCATCCAGGCGGACGGGAACGTGGACCTGGTCTGTGTGGCGGACCCGGCGGAGGAGCAGGCGCAGGCGCTCATGGAGAAGTGGGGGCGTCTGGTGCCCTATTATCCCGGCTTCCGGCAGATGCTCCGGGAGAACGAACTGGACGCGGTGTTCATCAGTTCGCCGCACTCCATGCACTACGAACAGGCGCGGCTGGCGCTGGAGAAGGGGCTGCACGTGCTCGTGGAGAAGCCGCTGACGATCTCGTCGAAGCACACGAAGGCGCTGATCGCCCTGGCGGAGAAGCAGGAGCGGTTTTTGATGGTGAGTTACCAGCGGAACTATTATGCGCCGCACGTGTACGCGCGCGAACTCGTGCAGAAGGGGGCGCTGGGCGAGCTGCGCGGGGTGGTGTCCTACGTGACCCAGAACTGGGTGGGGGTGAAGGGGTGGCGGCTGGTCCCGGAGCTGTCCGGCGGGGGCATGTTCATGGACACGGGGAGCCACCTCGTGGCGTCCACGCTCTGGATCACCGGGCTGGAGCCGGCGGAGGTCTCGGCCTTCATGGACAACGCGGGGAAGGCCGTGGACATCAACGCCGTGGTGAACGTGCGGTTCAAGGGCGGGGCGGTCGGGACGCTGAACACGCTGGGGAACGCCCGCCCACACGATGAGCGGATCGCCATCCACGGGAGCGAAGGATGCCTCGTGTTTCACATGCACCAGTGGCGCATCAAGGCGGTGTTGTTGAACGACGAACCGGTGCAGATCCCCTCCCGGATCAAAGAGACCAGCCCGGACGAGGCGTTCTTCCGGTGGATTCGGGACGGGGGCAAGGGGTACGCGTCGCCCCATTTCGCCCTCCAGGTGGCCCGTCTCTCGGAGGCCGCGTACAAATCGGTGAAGCTGAAGCGGCCGGTGAAGGTGGCGAGGTAGAACGTGAAGCGTGAAGCGCGAAAGATAACGGCGGGGTCAGGGGTCGGGGGCCGGGGAAAGGCAAAAGCGTTCGGGTTTTCCCTGACCCCTGATCCCTGACCCCCGGCCCCGGTCTTTCCGTTTGCCAGGTTTTGAAAAGAGGAGGCGATGGCCAAGATAGAGACGATTCAGCTCACAGGCCGGTACTACCGCACCTATCCGCCGGGCCGGCCGCTGGGCTATGCGGAGGAGACGCTCTCCCTGGACCCGAAGCGGACGGCCTTTCTGGTGGTGGATGTGTACGGGCTGGGGTTCGACCCGGAACATGACCTGGGGGACGCGCCCGATTTCTACAAGGTCGCGGTGGAACAGAACCGGGACATCGTGGTCAAACACATCCGGCCGGCCAAGGACGCGGCGAAGCGCGCAGGCATGCCCATCGTGAACGTGACGAACTATCTGGCCCCGTCCACGAACGAGGGGACCGAGTGGCGGAACATGTCGATCCGGACGTGCGGGGTGGACGTGCTGGAGGCGTGGCAGGAGCCCAACGACATCCTGGCGTTCTCGAAGGTGATCGCGCCGCAGGAGGGGGAGTATCTGATCAAGAAGCAGATGTACAGCGGGTTCTTCGAGACGCATCTCGATTCGCTGCTGCGGAGCCTGGACATCCAGAACCTCGTGGCCGTGGGGTTTGACTCCCGCATCTGCCTGGGGACCACCGTCACCGACGCCATGTACCGGGGCTACCGGATGACGGTCCTGCGGGACTGTTGCAGCACGTCGGAGTACGAGGAGACGAAGGAGGGGGGCTGGGCGAACTTCATGGCCATCCGCTACATCGAGACGTGCGTGGGCTACACGGCCACGTCGGAGGATTTCGTCCGGGCGTGTGGAGGGTGATATGTCTGATGTGCTGGATCGGATTCTGAACCGGGTGGACGGGGCATGGGTCGCGGAGCGGGCGTTCGAGCTGGTGGAGATCCCCAGCGTCACGCTCGAAGAGCAGGAGGTCTGCGTCTGTTACGCGGACCAGTTGCGCGGCCTGGGCCTGGATGTGACGGTGCGGGAGGTGACGCCGGGCAGGTCGAACCTCTATGCGCGCATCCGGGGGACAGGGGGCGGTCCGGCGCTGATGCTGAACGGCCATCTGGACACGATCCCGGTGGGCAACTGCCCGAGGCCCCGGCGGGAGGGGGACCGGATCTACGGGCGCGGGTCCACCGATATGAAGGGGGGGATGGCGGCGGTCCTGGGCGCGGCGCGCGCCCTGATCCAATCGGGCGTGCGGCTGAAAGGGGACCTGTGGCTGACGGCCGTGGTCGGGCACGAGGAGACGGAGGCCAAAAAGGACGGCATTCACGCCATGATCGAGGACATCCGGGGCGGCCGGCTGACGCCCGACCGCATCCTGATCGTGGAGGGGCGGGACGCGCTCTGGGTGATGAGCATGGGGTCGGCGGTGTTCACGATCCTGATGGAGTCTGACAAAGGCGGGATGCACACGCAGTACGTGGCGTTCGGCGAGAACCCCATCCGGCACATGGGGGACCTGATCCGACGCATTTACGAGCGGCAGGGGGAGCTGGACGCCGGGGCGGTACACCCCCTGGCCGGGGCGGAGCGGATCGACCTGGGGATCGCGCAGGCCGGGGACTACTTCAACCGGACGCCGCTGCGGTGTGTGCTGACGGGGACGCGGCGGTGGGCGCCGGGCCGGACGGCGCAGGACGTCCTGGCGGAGCTTCAGGCCCTGGCCGGGCCGTTCGCGGAGGCCGGGAAGCTCCATCTGAAGGTGAGCATCGAGCACGAGCGGGAGCCGTTCGAGACGCCGGCCGATGACCCGGCTGTGCGGGCGACCTCGGCAGCGGCCCGACGGGTGACGGGGAGAGACCCGGACTTCGTAGGTATGCGCATCGTGGGGGACGCCAACCTCTACGTCCACGGCGCGGGCGTGCCGACGTTCTACTATGGCCCGTCCAATGAGACGGCGCACGCGGACGTGGAGTGGGTGTCGGTCGCGCGGCTGGAGAGCGCGGCGAAGGTCTATGCCCTGACGGCGGCGCTGTATTGCGGGGTCGCCGGATAGATCGCGAAGCAGGAGCGTATCCTGTGCGACATAGGAGATACGGATCACGAATCGCGATTTCAGAACCTATTTCAGTTATCAAGGAGGGCTGACTCTGCGTGTTATATGACACAGACCTAAGTACACGACAGTAATCGTTGACAGCAATATCGGAAATCTTTCAGGCAGTCTTGAGCGTTGTTGATCAGATGCATGAGTTGGTCTAAACCAAGCCGGAAAATGCTGATAGCACGACGTCCGTGTTTTTTGATCTTGATGGGTT
>SICM01000231.1 GCA_009694805.1 Candidatus Latescibacterota bacterium | reverse complement strand
GGGGAAGGCCGGGAGACATCTCAAACTCCTGTTTCAAACAAATCGCAGATGTTGACTGCTTGATCCTCTTTTTCAATAATCGGCCCAAGTCATCCACAAATGCAGTCAAACAGCAAAAATCCTACTCAACCCAACTGTACGGTTACAATATATCAAACCCAAACCACGATTATCAACTCAAAACCCCCGCTTTCCTCCCCTCAGTAGAACTGAGGGGCATCCAGCGGGTCTTTTAGTGAATGGGACCATGTCCAACATCACAGAAAAATACGGAACCCCCCTCGGCGATGTCACTGTCGAGCGCCCCGTGTCCGGCAAGCCCCATCAGGGCAAGGTCCTGGCCGCCATCCAGGCGCACGCGGATGACATCCCCCTGTTCTGCGCCGGCGCCATCGCCAAGCTCCTCGACGAGGGCTACACCGGCTACCTGATCCAGACCACCAACGACGAGAAGTGCGGCCCCACGAAGAGCCTGGGCGAGACCATCCTGAGCAACGAGCGCGAGGTGGAGGAGCTGGCCAGGGTGCTCGGCCTCCAGGACGCCTTCTTCCTGGGCTACCGGAACCACTTCATGGACGAGGCGTCCGTGACGGAACTGCGCGCCCGGCTGGTCTTCCTCTTCCGCGCCCTCAAAGTGGACACCGTGTTCACCTTCAACCCCTGGGGCCACGACGAGGAGAACCCGGACCACTACGTCACCGGCCACGCCGTGGAGGCCGCCCGCTGGATGGCCGGCATGAACAAGGACTACCCGGAGCACGCGGCCGCCGGCCTCGCCCCCCACTTCGTCAGAGAGCGCTACTACTGGGTGGTGCGCCCCGGCCAGCCCTGCAATCGGGTGGTGGACGTCAGCGCCCAGATGGACCGGAAGGTGGCGGCCATGAGCGTGAACAAGGCCCAGGGCCCCGCCGGCGCAAATGGGTCCAGGCTCAGGGACTGGCTGGCCCGGCAGGGCCTGCGCCTCCCGGCCCTCGACGGCGACGACGAGACCGCGGACCGCGCCTACATCCGGCTGTTCGGCCTGAATGAATACAGAGCGCTGGGCCAGGAATACGGGTGCGAGTACGCCGAGGCCTTCTACGTCCCTCCTGCCATCACCTTCATCGGCGCGGTGGATCACGCGGAAGTTCAGCGCCACGTCGCGCAGAACGCCGTGCCTGTCAAATCTTCATAAAAGGAGCCTCTCATGGCACAGTTCAAGAAGGCGAGCGACATCCAGGTGGGCGTGGTCGGCTACGGCGGCGCGTTCAACATGGGGCGGCGGCACCTCACAGACATGCAGAAGGCCGGCATGACCCCCGTGGCCGTGACAGAGGTCGACCCGGCCCGGCTCCAGGTGGCCACGGAGGACTTCCCCGGCATCCAGGGCTACGACTCCGTCGCGAAGATGCTGAAGGGATCCGACGTCCACCTGGTCGTCCTGATCACCCCCCACAACACCCACGCCAGGCTGGCCCTGCAGTGCCTGCGCGCGGGCCGGAGTGTGATCACCGAAAAACCGTTCGCCATCACGACCGCCGAGTGTGACGCCATGATCGGGGAGGCTAAGAGGCGGAAGCTCCTCCTGTCCACCTACCACAACCGGCACTGGGACGGCTGCGTCCTGGAAGCGATGAAGCGCATCCACCGGGAGAAAGCCATCGGCGATGTCTACCGGGTCGAGGCCCACATGGGGGGCTACGGGCAGCCCGGCGACTGGTGGCGCAGCAGCAAGACCATCTCCGGCGGCATCCTCTACGACTGGGGCGTGCATCTCCTCGAGTACTCGCTCCAGATCATCGGCTCGGAGATCGTCGAGGTCAGCGGCTTCGCCAGGTCCGGCTTCTGGAAGACGGCCTGGAAAAAGGACACCAACGAGGATGCGGCCTGTGCCGTCGTCCGGTTCAAGAACGACGCCTGGCTCACCCTGACCATCTCTTCGCTCGAATCCAACCCCAAACCGGGCTGGCTCGAGGTCACGGGCACGCGGGGGACCTACATCCTGGACGGGGGGACCTACGAGATCATCCAGTTCAGGGAGGATCAGAAGATCGTCACCAAAGGGAAGAACATCGCCAGCCAGTGGGAGCGCTACTACCGGAACGTCGCCGCCCATCTGACGAAGGGGGAGAAGCTCATCATCACCCCGGAGTGGGCCCGACGTCCGATCCATATCCTGGACCTGGCGAATCAGAGCGCAAAAAAAGGGACGGCGATGAAGGCGAAATATAAATAAACCGCAAAGGAGCTATCTATGCCTGACCTCAAGAACCTGCCCCTGCCCGCCGGACTGGTGGCGGACGCGGACGTGGCCCCAGCCGCGGCCATCGCCTTCACCGAAGGCCCTGCGGTGGACGCCGACGGAAACGTCTTCTTCTCGGACATCCAGAACAACCGGATCATGAAACGGGCCGCCGACGGCGCGCTCTCGGCCTGGCGGAACGACAGCGGACGGGCCAACGGGAACATGTTCGACGCCCAGGGCCGGCTCGTCACCTGCGAGGGCGGGGAGTTCGGGCCGGGGGGCCGTCGGCGCATCACGCGGACGGACACGAAGACCGGGGCCGTGGAGGTCCTGACCGACCGGTTCGAGGGGAAGCGATACAACAGCCCCAACGACCTGGTCATCGACAATGCGGGCCGCATCTACTTCACCGACCCCCGCTACGGCGACCCGACCGGCCGGGAGATGGACGTGGAGGGCGTCTACCGGATCGACCTCGACGGAAGCGTGGCCCGCATCCTCCAGCAGCCCGCCATCCAGAAGCCCAACGGCATCACCCTCTCCCCGGACAACCGGACCCTCTACCTCGTGGACAGCAACCCGACGCCGGGCGGCAACCGGAAGATCTGGGCGTTCGACGTCGCCGATGACCTGTCTCTCTCCGGCCAGCGGGTCGTCTACGACTTCGCGCCGGGCCGGGGCGGGGATGGCATGCGCACCGACGTGAACGGCAACCTCTGGATCGCCGCCGGCGTCCACCGCGCCCGCAACCCGAACGAGACCACGGAGGTGCCCACCGGCATCTTCGTCGTCACGCCGAAGGGGGAGATGCTGGGCCGCATCCCCATCCCGGAGGACGCCATCACCAACCTCGCTTTCGGAGGGCCGGACCTCAGGACCCTCTACGTCGTCGCCGGGAAGACCCTCTTCTCCATCCGGGTGAACGTGGCCGGCCATCTGGTCTACCCGAAGCCCCACGCATAAGGAGACTCGCCATGAAGATCATCTACGCCTTCCGTCGCGTGACCCTCCATCCCTACAACGGCGGCCTCGACCTGCCGCCCGGCGAGCACGGGAAGGCCTTCCTCAAAAAGTCGAAGGAGATCGGGTTCGAGGGGCTGGAACTGGGCGTCACGGACGCCCCCGAAAAGGAGGTCCGCGACCTCCGGAAGGCCCTGGGGGAGGCCGGCCTCCCCTGCCGGACCATCCGGGGCGGCGGCCTCAACCTCCACCCCAGGACCACGGGCGGCAGCCGGGACCGCATGGAGCAGGCCCTCCGCTACGCCTCATGGATCGGGGCGCCGGTCCTCAACACCACCATCGGCATGCCCCAGGCCAGGCCCGGAGGCCCCGGCACACACGTCGGCGAGCCCACGGCCCAGGGCTCCAGCCGGGAGGCGCGGGAGGAGGACTTCGAGCGCGCCGCGCGGGAACTCCGGGCCGTGGCCCCTCTGGCCTCCGACCTCGGCCTCGCCATCGCCATCGAGATCCACCAGCACTGCCTGGCCGACAACGCCTGGTCCGGCCTCCACCTGATGGACCTGGTGGACCACCCCGCCGTGGGCCTCAACCCGGACCTGGGGAATATCTACTGGAACTACGACGTGCCAGAGGAGTCCTCCGAGAACGCCATTCAGGCCATGGCCCCGCGCGCGAAATACTGGCACTGCAAGAACCTCCGGCGCGTCCACTTCCCGGAGCTGAGCAAGACCGTCTTCCTCCAGGCCCCCCTGCCGGACGGGGAGATCGACTACCGGTTCGCCCTGACCGCCATGCGCCGGGCGGGCTACCCGGGAGACCTCGCCGTGGAGGGCCTCCGCCTCGGGGATCAGTTCCACGGCGACGGGAAGAGCGTGGCCTATTTCCGGGAACTGCTCAAGGAACAGGTATAGAAGACAAAAAAAGGGGCGACCGGCAGGTCGCCCCTTCGCATCTCAGATTGTTCACAGCCCCCTACCACCATCGCTCATACACATTCCCCGCGATGTAGAAGCGGTCCATCTGATTTCCCCAGTAGGCCGTGAACAGCCGGCCGTCCCGCCGCACAAGCGTGACGGGATAGCCCGTGTCCCAGTTCAGGAAGTCGTCCCGCAGGATGCGCGCGTCCTGCGCCGGCCAGGTCCGCCCCTCGTCCCGGCTGATGGCCACCCGGATCCCCCCCGGATCGTCCAGGCCGTCGTTTCGCCGGCACCGCCACCCGTAGGTACACAGCAACTCCCCGCCGCTGAGCGTGATCAGCCGCGCCCGATGCCCGAACGAAGGCATCGGCGTCTCCTCCCAGGGCGTCCACGTCATCCCCTCATCCTCCGAAAAGGACTGGAGGTGAGGGCCTTCATGGACGCGGATCATGGCCACGAGCCGTCCGGAGGGCGCGCGGGTCAGGGTCGTCTCCGGATAGTTCGAGGCGTAGCGCGAGGGGACTTCCCCGATCCCCGCGTGGAACCTCCAGGACTCCCCTTGATCGTCCGAGGCCAGCAGAAAGACCGACGCCGGCCTGCTGAGACAGCTCGACGCCGGCATCAGGAGCCGGCCCGTCGGGAGGGGCACGGCCGGGGCCATCACAGCCGCGTCCGGGAACGCCCCGGGGTCCAGGGGTTGCGAATCCATCGTCCACGTCTTCCCGTCGTCCGCCGACCGCACGAGCCACGTCTCGTGGTCCCCGGCCTTCGCCCGCATCCGCTCCCCGGACCGGTCGTAGTGATGAAAGACCAGCAGGCTCATCAACCAGTGCCCCCCGCCGAGCCGGTGAAACACGGTCACCCGAATGTCCGAGGGCCACGGAAATGAGGCGACCTCCCGCGCCTCCTCGGACCGCCAGGCATCCCCCCCCGCCCGTGAACGCAGCAGGACAGCCTTCCCTCCGGGGGCCGTGTGCTCTTCGGCCAGGCGAAAGGCCAGCATGACCTCCCCGTCCTCCGCCAGCGCGATATCCAGATCACCGCAGTGCGCCCGCTCCTGCGGGTAGAGGATCATCTCCCGGGAGCGAAGGCGCTCAGGGTACAGATCCGGATAGAGCCTCTGGCTCAGGACGCTCAGGGTGCGCCGGAGCTGCGTGACGTCCTCCTGAAGCTGGGCGATCTGCTCGGCGTTGGTGCGGGCGGAGACCTCCAGGGTATCCTGGCGGTCCTTGATCATGAAAAAAGAGACGCTCCCCTCCCGGGGCGTCTCCAGGCCCACGCGCAGCCGCAGTCCGTGCCCCGGCGTCACCCGGCTGGCCGGTACCGTCAGGCGATAGAGGCCGCTGTTGCCGTGCATCTCGAACTGCCGGTGATACCCGTCCGACGGCATCTGGATGCGTCTGGGGAGGAACTCCAGCCGGAACGCCCCCTCCTCCCAGACCATGCCCGTGCGCACCCCCAGGTCAAACGTCAGGGCGTACGCCCCGTCCACCAGCAGCCGGGCCCGGTTGAACGGATAGACGTTGTGCGGGGTGCTGGCGCTCGCGCCCACGAACGAGAACGTGGTCCGGAGGGCAGTGGGAACCGGGTGCGTCTCCCATTCCAGGGGCGGGGTATCCTCTGCCGCCCGACGCCACCAGGAGAGCGTCCACCACCCCTGCGCGTACCCTCGAAAATCGATCCCCGGCCGGAACTGACCGGCCGAGTGCGTGGGCCCCGAAGGGGCGGAGAGGAGACGCCGGAACCCCTCGATCAACTGGAGTTCTTCTCCCATTTTCAGTGCCCCAGATAGGTCGCCGCGGCCAGGAGATAGGGCCCCTGCCCCCACGGGTAGTGCCCGCCCACCGGAGGGAGGTTGTAGTCCGCCGGCCGTTCTCGCGGGGGCGTCCGCTGCGAGATGTTGCTCACCAGGCCATCCGGCCCCACCTGGTCCCACAGGGCGTTCCAGGCGCGCTCCCCGACCCCGGCGCAGTCCCCCGGCAGCAGCCCCGCGCGAACGGCCCGCATCAGGGCGTTGGCGAACATCAGGGAGACCGACCCCTCCAGGTAGGTCTCCGGGTGATCGACCACCGTATGCCAGAGCCCCGTCCGCTCGTCCTGCCGGGCAGCGATCGTGGCCGACAGGCGCTCCAGGCTCTTGTGAATGGTGGAATACCCTGCATGGTCCTTCGGGAGCAGTTCCAGCGTGTGAACCAGCCCCAGCGCGGCCCAGCCGTTTCCCCGGCCCCAGAAGGCCCCGTTCACCCGTCCTCGCCCGTCGTCATAGTTATGGCAAAAAAGACCTGTCCCCGGGTTCTGAAGGGCCGCGATGTGTCCCGCGATGTGCTCCGCCGCAGCGTCGTACCAGCGCGCCTCGCCCGTCGCCGCCGCCAGCCGGCACAGAAAGGGGGCGTCGGTCTGCATCGAGTCCACCCAGATCATCCTGGCCCGGTCCGGCAGGTCCGGCCGGTGAAAGGAGCCCCCGCACGAGGCCCTGGGCAGGCGGACCAGATGCTCCCCCAGCCGCCTGGCATACCCCAGAAAGCGCAGATCCCCGCCCTGTTGCCACAGGTCCAGAAGCACGCGCCCCGGACCCACGTGGTCGGGATACCACGGATCGGGAGAATGCGCCAGCCACCCCTCGGCCATCCTCCGGACGAAATCCGTGAACCGCGTCTCACCGGTGACCTGGGCAGCGGCCCAGATCCCCTCCATCGCGATGGCCTCCCCCCAGTCCCAGTGGTAATACCGGTACGTGAGACTCTTGGCCGCCACGCGGGCCATCAGGTCGCGCAGCCGGGGGACCGGAATGTCACCGGGTTTCGTCTCGTCAGGCACGGTCTCCCTCCTGGGTTGTCCATTGTCTCAACGTCTCCACGTCGATGTCCACGCCCAGGCCGGGGCCTTCCGGCACGACGGCATGCCCCCCCTCCACCCGAAGCGGTTCCTTGAAGAGCCGGTTGGCCAGGTCAAACATCGGCGGCTCGTGCTCCTGGATGTAAAAGTTGGGCGTCGCCGCCGCCAGGTGCCACGTGGCCGCCATGGCCACGCCCAGGCAGACCCCCACGTGATAGGCCACGGGCAGGTGATACGTGGCGGCCAGGTCGGCGATGCGCTTCCCTTCCGTGATGCCGCATCTGGCCACGTCGGGCTGAGCGATGTCCAGCGCCCGCCGCTCGATCCACTCGCGGAACTGGTAGCGCGTGCGCAGGGGCTCGCCCACGGCCACGGCGGCTCCCACGCCTACCTGGTACACGAGTTCGTGGAGGCCGTGGCACAGGACCGCCCGCCGGCCATCCACGCGTGGGAGGCGGTCCGCTACATGGCCCCGGGCGTGATGGCCCACAAGTCCGCCCTGCGTGGCGGTGAAG
>SICM01000020.1 GCA_009694805.1 Candidatus Latescibacterota bacterium | reverse complement strand
GTCGAAGCCTTGATCTACACGGCCATCCTGACGATGATCGTCAGCAAAACGATCCAGAAGACTTTGAAAACCCTGTCCGACGAGTCCATCCACGATCAGGCTGAAATTCATTTCCCGATCCTGAGAACCGCTGCGGTCCTGTCGGACCTGTCTATCAAGCTGCTGGAGACTGTCCTCAAATACGCTGGAGTAAAGACATCCAACTGCTCTCTGACACAACTAATCCTCAGGCAGGCGGCTGACCCCAATCGCTCTCGAATGTTTCTACTGAAGCGTATTCAGGCCATTTAGACCCCTTATCCGATCACGAATGCAGATGTTATTCCCTTAATATTCTAAAGGTATCTCCGTGTCAAGTATAAAAAATAGCCTTTTCGCTTGACAGGGGCGGATTTTGCGGGTATGCTTTGGAAAAAGCAGAGGAGGTGATCTCGTGGAAAAGCTTCAGAAGCTGAAAAGGGAGCAGGCCGTCCTCACCCACCAACTCGACACGCTCAACGGACGGCTGCAGGCGGGGGATCGAACGGTGCGGGCGCAGATCTCGGCGATCAACCGGCAACTGACGACGATCAATGAACAGATCGAGTCGCTGACAGGCGAGAAGGAGAAAGAAGCGTGAGGCGTACCAAGTGCCAAGTGCCAAGTGCTAGGTAACCCCCTATGAATTTGACGTGGGACTTGATACGCGGTACGTGGAACTGCTTTTAGTCTGAGGAGAGGAAGGTCATGGAGCTGAAGATGCGCATCGCGATCGGGCAGTTCAACCAACTCAGCGACGAACGGCTCAAGTTCGCCAGGCAGATCGGGGCCAGCGGCGTGCTTCTGAACACCCCCGTCCTCCCCGGCGAAAAGCGGTGGGAGTTCATGGACCTGCTGCGGTTGCGGACCCACGTCGAGGACTATGGGCTGCGGCTGGAGGCCATTGAGAACACGCCGGTGAGCTTCTACGACAGGGCCATGCTGGGCCTGCCGGGGCAGGACGAGCAGATCGAGAACTATCAGGCCACGATCCGGAATATGGGGAAGGCAGGCATCCCCGTTCTGGGGTATCACTGGATGCCGAACAGGGTCTGGCGGACCTCCTCCACCACGCCGGGGCGGGGCGGGGCCCAGGTGACCTCCTTTGACATGGACCTCGTGAAGGATGCCCCGCTCACGCACGGCCGGGTCTTCACCGAGGAGGAGATGTGGAAGCACTACGAGCGCTTCATGAAGGCCGTGCTTCCGGTGGCGGAGGCGGCGGGGGTGAAGCTGGCCCTGCACCCGGATGACCCGCCTGTGCCTTCGCTGGGAGGTGTGGCGCGTCTGTTCCGGGGGTTTGAGGGGTTCAAGCGGGCGATGGAGATCGCCCCCAGCCCCAACAGCGGCCTGGACTTCTGCATGGGGTGCTGGTCGGAGATGGGGCCGGGGGTGATAGAGGCGATCCGGTACTTCGGCGGGGGGGAGAAGATCTTCTACGTCCACTTCCGGGACGTGCAGGGGACCGTGCCGAAGTTTCAGGAGTGCTTCCTGGGGGAGGGGAACGTGGATGTGGTGGAGGCGATGCGGACGTTTAAGAAGGTGGGGTTCAAGGGGTTCATGATCGATGATCACGTCCCGCACATGGTGGACGACACGCCGTGGGGGCACCGGGGGCGGGCCCTGGCGACGGGGTATATGATGGCGTTGCTGGAGGCGGTGAACAAGTTAGGGTGATAGGGGAGGATGCCCTATTTCCAACCAGGGGCTGGGTTGCTCGCTCAGGCTTTCCTTAGCGGACTTTCCCACCTTTCTTGCTCGTGCAAGAAAGGTGGGGCCAAAGAAGCACGCTCGCTCAGACGCCGCGCTGCCTTGGGGGCGGATCTTGAGGACTGCTATAGAACCGAAAATATCTGAGATATCCTCCCCCTCTCCGTTTCGGGGAGGGGGTCGGGGGGAGGGGTCTCATCTCCAGGGAACAGGGACGCCGAATTCGTCCGCGAGCTGGGCCAGGCTGTTGATGTGGTCGTTGTGGATGGGAATGCCGGTCTGGCTCCATGCCTCTTTTTTGAGCCACTCGATCTCGCCGGGCAGGTAGATGCGGTCCACGCCCTCCGCCCGTTTCGACGACCGCACGGTGCGGATCGTCCGGTCCATCTCGGTCTTGAACTCGTCGAGGGGGATGAAGCTCTCGACGTGGAGCGCGTAGAAGAAGTGGCTGGAAAAGGTCTGTCCCGCGAACTCCGGCGCGTCCCGGTGGCAGGTGGAGACCCCGAAGGGGAGGATGCCGGTCAGGGCATCCACGATCATCGTGAGCCCATAGCCCTTGAAGCTGCCGAAGGGGAGGAGGATGTGGGCCTGGGCCGGGTCGTTCGTCGGGCGTCCGTCTTTGTCCAGCACCCAGTTGTCGGCCAGGGGTTTTCCGTACATCCGCATCGTGCCGACGCGCCCCCAGGCGGACACCCCGCAGGCCATGTCGAGCACGAGGGGGCGCTCCTCCCCGGCGGGGACGGCGTAGGCGAAGGGGTGGTTGCCGACCAGCCGGGAGGCCCCGCCGTAGGGGGCCAGGCCGGGGCTGCTGCTGGAGGCGGCGAAGCCGACCATGTCGTGTTCCAGGGCCTGCAGGGCGAAGTTGGCCGCAGCGCCGAAGTGGTTGCTGTTGCGGACGGCCACGGCGGCGATGCCGGTCTTCCGGGCCTTGTCGATGGCCATCTGGATGGCGCGCGTGCCCGTCAGGAGGCCCAGGCCCCGGTCCCCTTCGAGCAGGGCGAAGGAGGGCCCCTCCCGCACGACCTGGATCGCAGGCCTGGGGTTTGTTTTCCCCTCCTGGATGCGCCGGATGTAGCTCGGCAGGGCGCGGGTCCCGTGAGAGTGGACGCCCCGCAGGTCGGTCTCCGCCTCAAGGCCCGCCACCAGATCGGCCTCCTCCTTCGGGACCCCTACCTTCTGATACACCTGCGATGCGAGTTCCCGAAGCTGTTCCACGCGGACGAGCTGTTCGTCGGGGCCGGGCGTTGTGCGCACGGTCGGGTCCGGGGCCGTAGGGTCCATGACGGGGTTCCTCCAGAGTGACAAGTGACAGATCAAAAAGCGGGGTCAGGGGTCGGGAGTCGGGGGCCGGGAAGAACCAAAAATCTGGTTTGCTTTTCCTGATCCCTGATCCCTGACCCCTGTTTTTCACGGTCTTTCTCTGATCCTGAGATAGCTGTCGTAGCGACGCGGGTCGATCTGTCCCGATGCCACCGCGGCCTTCACCGCGCAGTCCGGCTCCTGCGCGTGGACGCAGTCCCGGAAGCGGCAGGACCCGATGAGCGGCCGCATCTCCAGGAAGAGATAGTGGAGTTGATCCGCATCCACGTTCCAGAGACTCAACTCCCGCAGGCCCGGGGTGTCGCCCACCAGGCCGCCCCCCTCCAGGGGGAAGAGTTCGGCGTGGGTCGTGGTGTGCCGGCCTCGCCCGGTGGCCCTGTTGACCTCGCCCACCCGGCCGCCCAGGCCCGGTTGCAGGGTGTTCAGGAGGGTCGTCTTGCCGGCCCCGGAAGGCCCCATAAACACGGAGACTGCGCCCCGTATGGCCTCGCGGACGGACTCGACGCCCGTGCCGTGCGCTGCGCTGATGGAGAGGGTCCGGTAACCGATCCGCTCGTAGAGGGAGGCTATGGAACGCCAGTCGGCTTCCTCCGCCAGGTCGGTTTTGCTCAGACAGATCAGGGGGGGGATCTCCTCCAGTTCACAGATGGCCAGAAACCGGTCGAGCATCTCCAGCCAGAACAGGAGGTCGGGCTGCCGGATGGAGAAGACGAGTACCGCCAGGTCGAGGTTGGCGATCAGGACCTGCTCCAGGGGCTTTCGGCCGGCCGCCCTTCGGGACAGCTTGTTGCGGCGGTTCAGGACCTCGTAGATCATCCCGGTTCCGTCGCCGGTGTCCTCAAACGCGACGAAGTCTCCCACGGCCGCCGGACTGACCGACCGGATCTCCCTCACGGCGATCACGCGCTGGCGCAGGGAGGAGGGGTCGGCGGTCGGGTATTCGAGGTTTTTCCGGAGCTTGCTGGAGATAGTACAGTCGACCAGGCGGTCTCCGGCGGAGACCGTGTAGCGGCCGAGGTGCTCCTGCACGACCCGGCCCTCCTGTAACCTGACGTCGTCAGACCTCTTCAGCACTGCTCCTCTCAAGGCGCGATCAGGTCCACCCTGCTGTCGTCGCCGAGCATGAAGCGATGGGCCGCGGGCCGGGCCCGGGTGCGGGCCACCTCCACGTGGGTGGCAATCAGCGAATCCTCGATCCGGCCCCCCAGGTCGAGGATGCGGCTGTCATCCAGGACGATGGAATGTTCGATCTCGGAGCCGGTGATCGTCACCCGGTTTCCGAGGGCCGTGTAGGGGCCGACGTAGGCGTCTCTCAGGATACATCCCTCCCCGATGACCACCGGCCCCCGGATGGCGCAGCCGTCGATCTGGGCATTCGCGCCGATCCGGACGCGCCCCATCACCCTGGAGGAGGGGTCTATCTTTGCGGTCGGGTCGATCTCCTGCCCGTCGGGGAGTTCGTCGAGCACAATCCGGTTGGCCTCCAGCATGTCGTCCTTCTTGCCCGTGTCGAGCCACCAGTCGGTCAGGATGTAGGACCCGATGCGGCTTTTACGGTCGATCAGCTTCTGGATGGCGTCCGTGATCTCCAGCTCCCCCCGCGCGGAGGGATGGATCTCATCGATGGCGCTGTGGATGACGGCCCTGAACAGGTAGACGCCCACCAGGGCCAGGTTGGAGCGAGGCTGTCGGGGTTTCTCTTCCAGGCGGATGGCGCGCCCTTCCGCATCGACCTCCGCCACGCCGAAGGCAGAGGGGTTCTCCACGGCCTTCAGCAGGATGAGGGCGTCCAGGTTCTGGCGGTTGAAATGCTCGACCAGCTCCCCCACGTCGTGTTTGATCAGGTTATCGCCGAGGTACATGATGAAGGGGTCGTCCCGCAGAAAATCCCGGGCCACTTTCACGGCGTGGGCCAGGCCGAGGGGCTCTTCCTGCAGGATATAGGTGATCCGGGCCCCCCAGCGGGACCCGTCCCC
This sequence comes from Candidatus Latescibacterota bacterium, assembly GCA_009694805.1. Classification (GTDB taxonomy): domain Bacteria; phylum Latescibacterota; class UBA2968; order SICM01; family SICM01; genus SICM01. Next base: position 32,718 of record SICM01000020.1, on the reverse strand, counting down.
CACCGCTGCCCGGACCTCCGGCCCGGTCTCACCGATGACGATGCCGATGTCGGTGATGCCCGCCCGCACGATGGCCTCCAGGCCGTAGAACAGGATGGGTTTGTTGGCCACCGGGACGAGCTGTTTGGCGCGGGTGTAGGTGATGGGGCGCAGGCGCGTGCCCTTGCCGCCGGAGAGGATGAGGGCTTTCATGAGAGGTCTTTCCGTTGAAAAGGATGGGATTATTTCGCAGAGGATATATTCAACGCAAGAATTTGTCAAGGCTTTTATAGGATCACGCCTAACCGGGGATCACCTCCATGCACAGACTCATTCTGGCCTCCGCGCTGTCCCTCATCACGCTGTGTGACCATCCCAAGCTGTCCGGCCCCCCGACCTTCGACGGGGGGCGGGCCTACGACCTGCTCGTCCAGCAGTGCGACCTGGGGCCCCGAAACCCCGGCTCCGCCGGGCATCGCGCGGCCATCGACTTCCTGTCTTCCGAGCTGAAGAAATGGGCGGACAGCGTGGAGACGGATGCGTTCACCTATCGGGACGCGAAGGTGGATACGGTCGTGGCCCTGACGAACATCAAGGGGGTCTTCAACGCGCGGGCGACGGAGCGTATCCTGCTGTGCGCGCACTGGGACACGCGGCCCTACGCGGACCAGGAGACGGACCCGAAGAAGCGGACCCAGCCGATTCCGGGGGCCAACGACGGGGCCTCCGGCGTAGCCGTGCTGCTGGAGGTCGCCCGCGTGCTGCGGCAGATCCCGCCGGTCAAGGGGGTGGACATCGTCCTGTTCGACGGGGAGGACTATGGCCGGGGGCTCAACGGGGACGTGAGCGACTACTTTCTGGGCGCGCGGCGGTTCGCGGCCGTGAGCAAGGGGAAATACGCCCCCCGCATGGGCATCCTGCTGGACATGATCGGCGACAAGGACCTGACGATCTACCACGAGGGGAATTCCAACCGGACCTACCCCGACCACGTGGCCCGCGTCTGGCAGGCGGCGGCAACCCTTGGCTATAAACAGTTCATCCCGCAGCAGAAGTACTTTATCCAGGACGACCACATCCCGCTGATGGAGGCGGGCATCCCGATCATCGACCTGATCGACTTCGACTACCCCCCCTGGCACACGACCGGAGACACGCCGGACAAGTGCAGCGCGCAGAGCCTCAAGGCCGTGGGGGACGTGGTGTTGAAGGTCGTGTATGAACTGTGACGAAGAGGAGGGGCAGGCATCTGCCCCTCCAGACAGGGCAGCCACAGGGGGCTGCCCCTACCTCACTTTCACCGGCACGTTCGCCCGGACCTCGTGGCCGTGCTCCGAGAACGTCACGACCACGGTCCCTGCGATGCAAAGGCGGTCCCCCGCGCCGTAGTCCCACAGGTGGAAGAGCCCGTCCCCCGGCGCGAACGCCTGGCGCAGTTCCTCGGCCGTGAGGTCGGGATGCGCAACAGGGTCCAGGTAGACCCGGTAGCCGGGGGTCTCCCGGTCGGGCCTGCGGAGGTCCGCCACGCGGTATTCGCGCTTCCCCGTCCCATCCGTCAGCCGCGCGCCGTGGTAGTAGCGAAACCCGTAGATGCTCGCCAGGGGGAAGAGGGTGGGGGTCTCGATCTCTCCCTCCCGGAACCCGGTCGCGAGCCCTTCGCCGATCCGGGGGGCCTGGTCCAGACGCAGGATCGTCCGTCCGGCCTCCTCCCGGACCTCCTCCACGCGGTAGGCGACGCTCCGGACCTCGTTTCGGATGGCGATGAATCCCCCGGCCTCCGCAGCGCCGGAGGGGAGGCGAACTGTCACCTCGTTTCGCGCCCGGTCCACGGCCTCGATCTCCGCCTCGACCCATCCCGTCTCCGCCTCCACAGAGAACCCGTCCACCTCCATCCGCGTGGCGCCGATCATCGTCACCGACCGGAGCCTCCCCTCCTGATCGGACACGACGCCGTACTCGCCCTGAAAGGCGATCCGACCCCCGATGCGATGGACCCCGTGCGGGGTGGTCGTGGCGATGACCGTATGCGTGCGTCCGCAGGCTTCGATCCGCAGGGCCACGGGGGGGAAGGGGGCGTCCGGCGGGCCTTCCACGTCGAGAGGCGTGATGGATTCCACGACACGCGACCCGGCGTAGGGCTCGATGAGGGAGACGAATTGAGAGGAAAGATTCTCTATCCCTCGATACGCCCCTGCGGGGCTACTCGGGATAGACGGACTGACCGTTTCCCCGAGTAGCGGCTGAAAGCCGCGTATCGAGGGGAAAGATTGCTGATGGGTTGAACGCGCCAGGACCCAGTCCAGTTCGTAGGGCTTTCCACCGGACACGGAGCGGCCTTTTGCCGTGATCGCCTCCGCGCCGGAGGGGGCGAGCAGGGTCACGCGCAGGTGCGTATCCCGGTCGTCTCCGAGGGCCCAGTCCGCGGCCCAGGGGCCTTCGGGCCGCGCACGGGCGACCTGGTCCATGTAGCAGAGGGCCCTGAAGGCCCTGTCCCGGACCTTCTCCACCTCGCCATAGCCCACGTCCGGCCCGGCGGCCGTCCCTCCGGCCTGGGGCGTCAGGGTCAGACCCTCCACCGCCATCCGGCCCGGCGGCCCGTGAAAGCTCCAGACGTGTTCCGCTCCGCCGCGCACGCGGAAGAGGTCCACGACGCAGGCGTCGGCATCGGAGAGGTCGAGGAGGAAGGCCGTGCGGCTGTAGACGTGAGGCGCGTCGAGATGCGTCGCAGCGCGATTCATCGCCGTGTAACGTCGATGCGGGTCGGTCGTCTCGACGTAAGGGTCTCCGTAGGCCTCGACGACCTGGACGGGGCCGAGGTCCGCGATCAGCCGGGCGACGCCTTTGTGCTTGATGCCTTCCTCCAGGCCCCCGACGCCCACCCTGTAGTGCGTGGCCCAGTTCTTCTCCCAGTCCTGGCAGTAGTGCCACGACCGGGGATAGCCCAGGCTCTGCATCAGGCTCAGCCCTCTGGCGAACAGGCCGATGTCCAGCAGGTCGTCGTGGCCGTGCCCCCGGCACTCCCCGTACCACAGGAACAGGGCGCGGGCGTCGTCGCCGGCCCCGGACGATTCACCGGATCGTCTTCCCTCCCCCCCCCTCCGCCGGAGGAAGGCGAGGCCGTAGCCGTCCCGCAGGTCGGTCCTCCGTTCGATCCCGGACCCGTGCGTGGCGATGACCTGCCGGATGCGGTCGTCGATCTCCTCGGCGAACGGGTCGGAGTGGGGGATGTCCTCTGTCCCGGAGCAGAGCGCCTTCGCGAAGTCGGGATCGCCGTAGCGCCGGAAGGCGAGGTCGTAGGCCGGGGCTGTGGCATCGTCGGAGACCCATCGCTTTTTCGCCCGGGATGTGGAGGGGGGGCCGCCCGTGTCGCCCACCTGCGGGCTGTAGCGGTCGATGCAGAGGGTGCGGAGCGGGAAGTCGAACAGCAGGCGGCCCTTCGGGTCGTCCGTGACGCGGGGGTAGCGGGCAGTGGGGTAGAGCGCCGGCCTGCGCGACCGGAGGCGCTCCATCAGGCCGACGACCCGCCAGAACCCCTCGCCGTGGATGCGGTTGTAGCCGCCGAGGCTCTCGTAGGCCGCGCCGTCCTTGAAGAAGTAGTTCGGGAGGTGGGCCCGCATCTGCCCCACGCCCCCATAGACCCAGTCGACCAGCTCCCGACACCGTTCCGTGTCCAGCACGAGGGCAACGTGCATCATGGCCGTCTGGTGCATGCCGTCGTTGCCGAAGATGGCCTGGTCGAGCAGGGCCTGGGCCGCCACGCGCAGGAAGTGGGTCTCGAAGAACCGCCGGAAGGCCGGGCCGTCCGATACCTCTCCGCCCTTTCGCTTCAGGAGGGCGAACAGGTCCCGGTCTGTGTCGATGGCGTCGAAGATGCCGTCGTAGGCCGAGGCGAACAGGGTGACGTAGTCGTTCTCCCAGATCCGGTCTGTGACCATGCCGACCCATCCGTTTCCGTTGGGCCGGGTGAGGGGGGCACGGGGGAGATGGCGCGGGTAGCCGCAGTCGCAGCGGGCCCGGTCGTCCAGACATTCCGAGAGGCGCCGGTACTCCACGGCCTGGCGGTAGAGCAGGATGGCCGCCTTGTGGGCGAAGATGGGGTCTCCGGTCAGGAGGTAGGCCTTCGGGAGCGAGGCGACGGAGTGTCGGATGTGCCGCAGATAGACCTGTTCGGCGTACTCCGCGATGAAATAGTACTCTTCGTCTCCGATTCTGCACCCCCATCCATCATCCGGATAGGGGCCGGAGGTCAGGTCTCCGTTCGCGAAGTCATTGCTGGGGTACCATTCCCCTCCGACCGGGCACTGCAATTTCCAGGGGTGGTGTTCGACGTCCAGACGCCAGGGGTGGAAGGTGTCGAAGTCCTTGACGGCCACGCCGTGGACCGGGCATCCCCTGAGCTGGTTGACGTAGTGCCGCCGGGGGACGGTCGTGGGGAGGACGAGGTCCCACAGGAAGTCGTCCGACTTCGCCGCCCATCTCTCCGCCTCCGCGAGCACCTGCTTCAGGTGGTCCTTCGCCCACGCCCGCGTCCGGACGTGTCGCCGGGCGCGGGTCACCTCCTCCGGCGTGTGGAGCGTGCGCGCCTGTTTGACCTCCTCGAATGTCTCCTTCAGCGGCCAGCGCCTGGGCATGACCCATTCGTGGAGGGCCCACCATTCCGAATGCTCTGGCTTCACGGTCGATTCCTTTCCACAAAAGATAGTATGAGACGGTGACGGACGGAATATGCCACATGGAGTCCCGTTTTTCAAGATATTTATCGCCTTGCCCAGCCCGCTTTCGCTCAGGCTCGCCGACAGAGCGACTTTTGAGATCGTCTCTAAAGGATTTGATGTTGACATCGCGGAATAGCTGGCTAAATTATAGCCGCGGCGTGCAGGAGGGTCTCTTCCAACCCGTTCGAAAAGGAGATTTCCAAATGACATTGCGTTCTCAGGCAGTTGATCCGCCGGGGGATGAAGACGGGGCCATGGCTTACGAACGCGACGGCTTTCTGGTCGTCAGGGGCCTCTATGCCCCTGACGAGATGGCGGAATGGAAGGATAGGGTTAAGGCCATTCTCCAGGAGGAGGGCAACCTGAACAACATTCCGTCGGGCGTGCGGGTGTGGATGGCCGACAAACTGGACCCCTATTTTTGCGAGCGGATGCGGGATGAGCGCGTTGCCCGGATTCTCACGCGGGTCATCGGCCCGAACGTGGAGTTCCTGAGCGTCAAAGCGGTGTACAAAAACGAACACACGTCGTTCGGCTCCCCGTGGCACCAGGACTGGTTCTACTGGAAAGGGTCCCACAAATTATCGGTCTGGATCGCCCTCGACGATGCCACGCCGGAAAACGGCTGTCTGAGGTTGATCCCCGGCAGCCATCGAAGGGCGCTGGACATGAAAGAGGTCGATGACGGCGTCGGGTTCGGGAGGCGCGTCAGCGACGAGGACCTGAAGGGGCTTCCCGTCACGACGATCCCCGCCAGGCGGGGGGACGCGATCTTCTTTCATGACCTGATGGTGCACGGTTCCCATCCCAATACCTCCAGAACGGATCGGTGGGCCTTCATCTCCACCTATCGCGACGCGTCGGTCCGGGACGAATCGACGGTCTGGAAGACCCCCATGCCCGTCTCCGGGCGGAGCGTCCCTATCGTTGAGGGTTGAGGAATGAATGGCGTGAAGATCAGGATTCCCGGCCTTTAGCGAGGAAATGAATTTCCTCGCTACGCATAGAAAGCCCGGTAAACCGGGCTGAAAATAGTCCGCTTTAGCGGACTTCGTATCGTGTAGCGCGGGAATTCATTCCCGCGCCTTCGTAGAGAGGAGACGACCGTGAGCAGAAAACCTCCTGAGCAATACGGGACGTGCATGGTGCGTCCCGACGACTTCGACGCTTTCTGGGACAGTGTCCTGAAACAGGCGGATCAGATCCCGCTGAACGCGACGGTCGAGCGGGTCCCGTTGCGCTCGACGCCTGAGGTGGACGTGTACGACGTGCGCTACGACAGCCTGGACGGGGTGCGCATCGCGGGGTGGTACTGCCTGCCGACGAAACGCACCGGGAGGCTGCCGGCGCTCCTGCACGTGCCGGGCTACATCAGCGATCCCCCGATCCCCAAGCCGTCCGCCCGGGCGGGGTACGCGGCGTTCAGCGCCGCGCCCAGGGGGAAGGTGCGGAGCAACGCGCAGTACAACCCGGGCTATCCGGGGCTGCTGACGCACAACATGGTGGACCGGAACACGTACGTCTACCGGGGCTTCTACATCGACGCAGTGCGGGCGTTCGATTTTCTGCTCAGCCGCGAGGAGGTGGACCCGGAGCGGATCGGCGTCACCGGGAGCAGCCAGGGCGGGGGGCTGACGCTGGCGGTGTCGGCGCTGCGTCCGTCGAAAGTTCGGGCGGCGGCGGCGGGGGCGCCCTACCTGGTGGGGTTCATGGACGCCATCGAACTGACGCACACCTACCCCTACCAGGAGATCTCGGACTACCTGCGCCTGTATCCAGAGCGGAAACCGGCGGTGACGCAGACCCTGGCCTACTTCGATGGCATCCACTTCGGGCCGCGCATCACCTGCCCGATCCTCGTGAACATCGGGCTTCAGGACAACGTCTGCCCGCCCGAGACGGGGTATGCGACTTTCAAGACGATCGCCTCGAAGGACAAGGCGCTGCACCCCTATGACGGGCACGGGCACGACGCGGGCAGGATCCACCATCAGCCGATCATCGACGCCTTTTTCAAGAAGCACCTGAACCCATAGACAGGAGACGAAGATGGCGGACACATTTCAGCCGACAACGGTTCGACCAGGCGATTTTGACGCCTACTGGGCGCGCGTGCTCCAGGCGTTAGACAGGACGCCGCTGGCCCCCGAAGAAGAGGAACTCCCCCTCCGCTCGACGGAGTTCTGCACGACCTATGCGGTGCGGCTCACGGGCATCGGCCCCTACAGGCTGTTCGGGTATCTCAGCGTGCCCAAGGGAAAGGGGCCGTTCCCGACGATTCTCTCGTTGCCGGGCTACCAGAGCGTGGTGGAGGTCATCCCGCAGGGCGAGGCCAATGAGAAGCGGGGGCGTTTCGTCGTCTTCTCGCCGGCGGCCCGTGGGCAGCGCAACGCCGACCGGCCCTATGCCGCCCCGATTCCGGGGCTCTTCACGGAAGGGATCGAGGACCCGGAGGGCTACCTGTTCCGGGGGTACGTGGCGGACTGCTGCCGGGCGGTGGACTATGTGCTGTCGCGGCCAGAGGTGGATCGCAGCCGGGTGGCGGGCGTGGGGGGCAACGACCTGCCGCTGCTGACGGCCGCGCTCCGGCCCGGCCTGACGCACCTGGTCGCCTCGCCCTCGTTCTTTTACGCGACAATGGACCGGGCGTCCCGTACGGAGGACTACCCGCTGGAGGAGATCAACGATTATCTCCGGCTCCACCCCGACCGCCGGGGGGCCGTGGCGCGGACGGTGTCCTATTTCGATCCGCTGTTCTTCGCCCCTTCCGTCCGCATCCCGGCGCTGCTCTGGGGCTCCGCCGGGGCCCTGGCGCCCCTGACCGGGGCGATGAAGGGGGCGGTGGAGGTCCGGGAGTCCGCGCATTCGACCTATAAGGACGGACTCTACAAGGAGCAGTGGCTGGCCCGGCAACTGGGGTTCGAGGCGCCGATCCTGCCCGCGCACTGGCGGGAGGATCGTTAGCAGGGGAGACGCTCCGGGCTGGCCGTGCGGAGCGTACCGACCCGCCGAAAACCGGACATTCACGAAAGCGCTTGGGGCATGGAAGACATCAAGGGACAGGTTGATGCGCAAAGAGGCGCGCCGGCCGAGGGGCGGGGGGCAGAAGGGGGGGGAGGGGAGGACCGGGGGGTGACGCTCCGGGCAGTCGCCTTCGGTCTCTGTCTCTCCGTCGGCGTGAGCCTGCTGGCCAACACGGTGCGGTACGTCCACAAAGGCTCGTACATCGCCTACAGCCACATGCCGATGGCCAACCTGATCCTCTGTCTGCTGTCGGTCCTCGGATGCGCCGCGCTGGCCCGGTGGTTCGGAAGGCGGTTCGTGTTCTCGTCCACGGAATGGATCACGATCTTCAGCATGGGGTTCATCAGCGCCCTGGGCCCCGACTATGGAGTCAGCGGCTACCTCGTCGGCGCCATAGCCACCCCTTATTACTTTTCAACCCCGGAGAACGAGTGGGTCAAGTACCTTCATCCCTACCTGCCGAAGTGGCTGGTCCCCAGCAACGAAGGCAACGCGATGGCCTGGTTCTACGAGGGACTCCCCAAGGGGGCCTCCATCCCGTGGGGGGTCTGGGCGATCCCGCTCCTCTGGTGGTTTATGTTCCTTTGCGCCGTGGGGTTCGCCTGCGCCTGCGTGTCGATCATCCTCCACCGGCAGTGGTCCGAGAACGAAAAGCTCGTGTATCCCACCCTGACGCCCATCGTCGAGATGACGACGCGGGCTGGGATTCGCCCCGGAGAGATGCTGGCCTGTGCCGCTGAGATGCGCCAGGCCGTGAGGGCGCCGGTCTGCTGCCAGCCCTCGGCCTGGCACTCCTGGTGGCCGGACCCGACGCCGGCCTCGCCGGCCCGGTTTGCGGCGTTTGCGAAGGAGGGGATGGCGGCGGACATCCGCTACCTGGGCTCCTGTTGCGGGGCAGGACCGGAGCACGTCCGGCAAATGGCGGAGGCCATGGGGAAGGGGTGAGGCGTGAAGCGCCCCCCCTCTTATCCCCCCGCGAGCGGGGGGAAGATAGCTCCCTCCCCGTTCACGGGGAGGGCCGGGGTGGGGGCGAGATACGAGATACGAGGTCCATCAGAGGAGCGGGACGTCATGGCTGTGGAGCTTATGCTGAAGAACGAGATCCGGGTCCGGCGGGAGGGGGAGTGGGTCTGCCGGGGGACGCCGTTTCCCCAGGGGACGCTGCGAGATGCGGGGTCGTTGCGCCTGCGCGATGAGCAGGGGAACGAGACGCCGCTGGCCGTGGAGACCCTGGCCCGGTGGCCGGACGACTCGGTGAAGTGGGCGCTGTTGCAGTTCCCGGTCCATTTCGAGGGGTACGGGCGCAAGGCGTATTCGCTCGGCTGGGGGGAGGCTTCGGTCCCCCGCGACGACGGCCCCCGCATCGCCCTGACGAAGTCTGCGACTGGCTGGGAGGTGGACAACGGTCTGATCCGGTTCACGCTGCCGTCGTCCGGGCAGGCGTTCATCGCCGGGCTGCGCCGGGGGGATGAGGTCTCTGTCCGGGAGGTGCGGGCGGAGATCGTGGATGATGCGGGGACGACGTTCGTGAGCGAGTTGGCCGGGGCGCCGGAGGTGGAGCATCTGACCGGGAAGATGCTGGTGGTGAGCCGGCGGGGCGTCCACCGGGACCGGGAGGGCCGGAAGCTCTTTTCGTTGACCTTCCGTGTCACGGTCTTTGCGGGGACGGACGAGGTGGAGGTGGAGTACCAGTTCATTCACGATGAGCCTTATCGGGACGCGCCGGTGCACATCCGAAGGTTGCCGGGAGTCGGGATCCCCGCCGTGGACGAGGAGAGTCCCCGCGCGCGGTGGGTGGGGGGCGTCCGGCTGGTCGTGACGCACGCCGTGGGCGGGGCCTCGGAGTTCGCCACGTGTCCCTTCGGGACGGTGGGGAACCAGGGGCTGATCTCCTCCCCGCGCCCGCTCCGGGGGCTCCTGAAGGAGGGCCCGCAGACGGCCCACTACGACGTGATGCTCGACGCGGAGGTGTACGACGCCGGGGCGTTCGCCGGCCGGTCGCACGGATGGGTCTCGGCGGGGGACGGGCGGCGCGGGGTGGCGGCCACGGTCCGGAAGTTCGTCCAGCAGTGGCCCAAGGGGTTCCTCGCGGACGGGGAGCGAATCGTCCTGGACCTGTGGCCGGAGGAGGCGGGCCTGCTGCGTCTGTTCCAGGGGCAGGCCAAGTCGCACCAGGTGAAGGTGCGGGCCTTCGAGGGGAGCGCGGCGGAGGCCCGGCTGCCGGACTGGCACTTCGCCTACCAGTTCCCGGTGGTCCTGTCCGCGCCGGAGTGGTTTCTGGACTCCGGGGCCCTCGGTCCCGTGTTCCGGTATCAGCCGAAGAAGTACCCGGGGATCGAGAAGAAGTTCCGCCTGGAGTTCGATCAGTACCGCGCCTACTACCGGCTGCTGGGCGTTATGGACTACGGGGACGAGGAGCAGCTCTACGACGTGGCGTGGGGGCGGGAGAACCTGATGGCCAACTGCGAGCACGACTTCGGGCAGACGATCTACCTGCAGTTCGTGCGCACGGGGAGCTTCCACTACTTAGACACCTTCGAGTCGTCAATCCTCCACGTGATGGACGTGGACATCATCCACTTCGACGATCACTTCGACGAGACGGGGGGATGGCGCACGCACGGGGCTTACCACGTCGCGGCGGACGGCAGGCCGAACTGCACCCCGTCGCACATGTGGGCGGAGGGGTTCCTGTCGTATTATTACTATTGCGGGTACGCCCCGGCGCTGAGCGCCGCGAGAGGGGTGGCGGACCTGATCTGCCGGAAGGTGGAGGCGGGCGGCGTGCGTCGGGGGGCCAGGGACCGGGGGTGGCCGCTGATCGCGCTGTGCGCGGTGTACCGGGCCACGGGGGAGGAGCGGTATGCGCGGGCGGCCAGGGCCATCGTGGAGTCGTTCGCGGAGGGGGCGGACCCTCTGGAGGCGAATGGGGGGTTGAAGGGGGGCTGGGGGCCGATCCCGTACCAGCAGGCCGTGATGGGGAGCGTCGCGGGGACGGGGCTGGCGTACTACCACCAGACGTTCGGGGATGACCTGAGCCGGGGGCTGTTCCTGCGGGTGTGCGACTTCCTGGCCAGCGACGCCCCCCGTTCCCCGGAAGGGCTTTTCATGCCGCTTTCCGGCACCGAGACGTGCATGAGCTACGCCACCTTCTCCTGCCTGCGGGAGAGCATCGGCTACGCCTGGGAACTGACGGGGGACGAGAAGTACCTCCGGGCCGGGCTGCGGGACATCGAGGACTACATGGTCTCCACCATCCCGCTGACTGCCCGGCCCCCGGTGAGAATGAAGAACGGCTACCAGGTGGTCGTGAGCACCGGCAACGGCATCAGCATCACCTGGCGCGACAACCTGCGGTTTTTCTGTTATGCGGACAGGGCCGGGCTGCTGGAGGATTTCTGACAGGGCGGACAAGGAGGATTCCCGTGAAGAAGACGTGGCCGATCGTGGAACGGTGGGACAGTCATCCGATGGACCTGAAGGACGCGCAGGGGAGGTTCAGGCGCTCGGAATGGAACTACTTCCTGGTCGATCAGGCGTCCGGCATGCTCATGGGCTACTGGCTGGCGGAGGAGGGGCTGGAAGACCTGAGCGGGGACGACTTCGACGAGGTGTTGCACGTGATCGAGGGCCGGCTCTATGTCACGTGCGAGGGGCAGGAGCGGGTCGCCGGGCCGGGGGACACGGTGGTGGTGCGCCGGGGCCGGCCTGCGCGGATCGTGGTCCGGGAGCGGACGCGGGCCTTCTTCGTCTGCTACCCCATGGCGGACCCGGAGGGCTACGAGGCCATGGTGCGGCGGGCGATGGCGGAGAAGGGGCTGTAGAGAATCATGCGCGGGGATTCATCCCCGCGCAAGGGGTGTGTGGCGGGGGATATATTTTTTGTAGCGCAGGGATGGGAACGCGACCGCATGGGAGCGTTAGGCGGGGAGGTATTCATCGCCGCGTGAGAAAGGACGATGTTCCATCTCGAATCCCAGGGTTCTCCGAGAGCACGGGGCGTGGCGCAGGGGCGCTGTGCGCCGGAGAAGATCGCCTGGTTGATCGAACACTACCGGCAGGGGTTTCGGGGACCGGACGGGGGATGGCTGGCTGGACTCGACCCGGACGCCCGCAGGCGGGCGGTGGACCGGCTGGCGGGCCAGGTCTACAGGCTCTACCCCGAGGGGTGCGAGGAGATCGAGGGGATCGCCGAGGGGGCGGGGCTGCCCTTCCGTGACGTGTTCGAGCTGAACGCGGTCTTCGAGCTGGGCCGGCCGTCCCCCGCGTGTTCGGTCTACGGGTTCGCAGACCGGGCGGGGCGGGTCTGGCTGGGCAAGTCGGATGACCTGGCGCAGGCCGAGCTGGGCTCCAATGGGGTTCACCGTACCGCGCCGGCCGGGGGACTCCGGTCCGTGCAGATGCACTTCGTGGGAACGATCTGGACGACCTCGGCGTTCAATGAGGGGGGGTTCTGCCTGGGGATGACCGGTCTCTCTGGCCGCGCCGTGAACGAGGGGGGCATCCCGACCCTGTTCCTCCTCCACGCCCTTGCGGAGCGGTGCCGGAGCGTGGCCGAGGCCGAGGCGATGTGCGCGGCCTTCCGGGTCCGGTCCGGCGGCATGAGCGTCCTGATGGGGGATGCCACGGGGGACGTGGCCATCCTCGAAAAGCACGCCGAAGGCCAGGCGGTGCGGCGTCCGTCCGGGCCGGGGAGGGGGGTCTGGCAGACGAACCACTGCTGCGACCCCTCGCTGGCGGGGAGAGACGACCCGGCCTCCGCGGTGCTTCAGAACAGCCGGGACCGCGCGGCCCTGCTGGCGCGCTTGGACCCGGCCGTGGAACGGGGCTTCGAGGGGCTGGGGAGGCTGTTCAGCAGCCACGATCCGCCCGTCGGGATCTGCCAGCACGGCGCCGGGGGGCTGCACACGGACAGCGCGATCCTCCTTTCGCCGGACGAGCGGGCGATGTGGGCCACGGAGGGGTATCCGTGTCAACATCCGTTCGTGCGACACGGATTACAGGGTGACCCGTCCGGGAAGAACGCCTGAATTTTCGTTGACTTCGCGTCCAGGGTCCGGTAAATTTTTATGCAACAGCGCGATTCATCGCCCGTACTGAAGGCAAAATAGGAAATAGATATGAGAACGATATCAGCGCTCATCCTCCTGTCTCTCGTCCTCCTGGCCCCCCTCGCCACCGCACAGGTGATCTCCACCCTTCCTACGGCCACCGGCGGTGATCCCGTGGGGGAGTGGAAGGCGGACTCGACAGGCTACCAGGTCTATGTGCCCCCGGATCTTTCGTCGCTCAATCTGACCTTTTCCGGGAGACTGAACGGGCGATTCACGGTGCGGGCAGACAGCACGTACACGGCCAACTACATCGCTGCGGCCAAGGGCTCGGCCAACCTCGGCTTCGTCAAAGTGCCGTTCGACCTGGCGGACACGGCCAGGACCACGGGCAAGTATTCCGTCCGGGGGACGCGGATGATCGTCCGGGGGCTCGACAGCCCCAGCTCCGTGGACTCCCTGAGCTACAGCGTGAAGGCCGACACCCTGATCCTTCTGCTCCCCCTCACGGACCCCCGGCTGGAGGCCTTCGGCATCCGGCTTACCCTCATCCTGCCGTTCACGCGGGCCACGGTCTCTCCCGGGGCCTCGGCGGACTTCAATGGGAGCGGGCGGGTGGATTTCGACGATTTCTTCATGTTTGCGGAGGTCTTCGGCAAGGGGCGGGGGGAGGCCGGGTTCAACGCGAAGTTCGACCTGAGCGCCGACGAGGCGATCAACTTCGATGACTTCTTCGTCTTCGCCGAACGGTTCGGCGGGAGCGGGTAGAGCAGTAGGGGCGGTTCGTGAACCGCCCCTACTGCGAATTACGAATTACGAATCACGAATGGAGTTCTATGTCACGTTACAGCCGGATTTTCCAGACGATTCTCTTCACGCTCCTCCTTCTCCCTGCCCTCGCTGGGGCGGCGGGACTCTCTCCAGAAGCTCAGACGCTCCTGAATTCCCCCGACATCGCCTTCTCAAACACCTATCACTTTGCGTGCCGGCCCACGGTCCTGGACAGCCTGTTGAGCCATCCGGTCCTGCTCGGGCGGCTCTGGGCGGCTTATGGGTTCGCCCCTGCCTACAGGGTCCGTACGCAGGGGAGCGGTCTTCACGTGGAGGACCCCACGGGCATCGTCGGAGAGATGCGGCTGGCGAACCAGGCGGGCAACCGGTGGGTCTATCTGGGGGATGGGCAGTTGAACCACCGTCTCGTCCCGGCCTTCGGGGGGAAGATGGCCCTGATCATCACCACGATGCCGGGGGGGGGTGGGGTGGACGCCCGCGTGGAGGCGTTCATCAGGACCGAGAGCCGCACGCTGGGGTTCCTGACCTGGACCCTGTCTCCGCTGGTCCGGGGGCGTATCGAAAACCGGGCGGCGCTCAATGCCCGCGACATGAGCGTCATCCTGAAAGACGTCTCCAGCGCACCGCAGCAGACGGCCTCCCGCCTGGCCAGGGAGGACGCCGCGATGCTGGTCCGAATGTTCCCGCCAGGAAAATAAAAAAAGACCACAAGGCCTGTGGTCTATAGTCTGTGGTCTGTAGTCTGTAGTCTGTAGTCTGTAGTCTGTAGTCTGTCTGATCCTCAGCTCGACGACGAAGGGGACAGGTCGAATCGGGGGGGACGATTCAGGGCCTCGGCACGTACGTCCTCCTCGATCCCCTCCAGACGGGTTGCCTCCGTCCCGTCCCTTTCCACCACCACCTCCTCCACCGCTCCGCTCCTCTGCTGCTCGTACATCCGGTAGTAGATCCCCTCACGACCGATCAGCTCCTCGTGCGTCCCGATGTCGGCCACCCGTCCCTCGTCCAGCACCACGATGGTGTCTGCGCGCATGGCCGTCGAGATGCGATGGGTGATGATGAAGGTCGTGCGTCCCTCCATGATCCGGTCCAGAGTCCTCTGGATCTTCGCCTCCGTCTCGGCGTCCAGGGCGGAGGTGCTGTCGTCCAGGATCAGGATGTTGGGGTCGGTCAGGAGGGCCATCGCAAACGCCATTCGCTGTTTCTGCCCCCCCGAAAGGTTGGTCCCCCGCTCCCCGACGTGCGATTCGTACTTGTCGGGCATGGTCATGACGAAGTCGTGCAGCTCCGCGGACTTCGCCGCGGCCATGATCTGCTCCGGCGAGGCGTCGAACCGGCCATAGGTGATGTTCTCGGCGATGGTCCCGGAGAAGAGGATGGGCTCCTGGGGCACCATCCCGATGTGCTGGCGCAGCGAGGAGAGCTTGATCTCCCTCAGGTCGTGGCCGTCGATCAGGATGTGGCCCTCCGTGGGGTCGTAGAGCCGCAGCAGGAGGTTGACCAGAGAACTCTTCCCGGACCCGGACGGGCCGACGATGCTGACGGAGGTCCCCGGCGGGATGTCGAAGGAGACGCGATGCAGGGCGTTCCGGGTGACGCCGGAGTACCGCAGCGACACGTCCTGGAAGGTGACGCGCCCCTGGATGCGGTCGAGCCGGACGGCGTCGGGCGCGTCCTTGATCTTGACGTCCTCGTCGAGGATCTCGAAGATCCGGACCACGACGATCGTCATCCACTGGATCTGGATGTTCATCTGGGCCAGGGCCGTGATCGGCTCGAACATGTTGAGCAGGGACTGGTTGAAGAAGAGCAACTCCCCGATCGTCAGGCTCCCGTCACGCACCATGTAGGCCCCGAAGTAGAGCACGAAGGCCGTGCCGATGGCGCTGATGAAGGTGGAGAGGGCGGACATCATCGTGTTCTGGGTGGTGTTCGTGATGCGCTGCCGCATGAGCTTGGACAGCTTCCTGTGGAGGGCCAGGGCCTCCGCCTTCTCCCTGGCGAAGGAGAAGAGCACGCGGATGCCCGACACGCGCTCCTCCAGCAGGCCGTAGATCTCCGCGATCTGCCGGCGTATGGCCCGGTTGACCACGCGGATGCGCCCCCGGAGGAACTGGTAGGAGATGGCGTAAAACGGGAGGGTCAGAAAGGCGATGAGGGCCAGTTTCCCGTTCAGGCTGAGGAGGATGATACATCCGATGAGCAGGCGGAAGACGTTTGTGACGAGGTCGACGAAGACCTGCGTGACGTTCTGCTGAATCACGCCCACATCGTCCAGCACCCGGGACATCAGCTTGCCGGTCTGTTGTTTGTCGAAGTAGGTCAACTGGAGGTTCTGGAGCTTTTCGTGGAGCTGGCGGCGTATGTGGAAGACGATGCGCTGGCCCACGAAGGTGACCTGATAGGAGTAGATCCACTGAATGACCGTGAAGAAGATGCGGACGGCCAGGAAGGCGAAGAAGAGGAGGATGATGAGGCGAATCTTCTCCCGCTCGGTCTTCTTTCTGGGTGGGGCGTTGCGAGAGGGCCTGGCCTCGTCTCTGGGGGGGGAAGGCTCCAGGAGGCGGCCCCTGTTGTCACCCGTTCGGACCTCTTCGGCGCGCGATCTGGACCTGGCCTCGTCTTTTCCGCTGATCTGGAGCACGTCGTCCACGGTGACCTGCGTCATGTAGCCGAGGAGGAAGAACTGCCCCGCGGAGAGCGCCGCCAGGATGAGGGCGATCACCATGATCAGCCAGTAGGGGCGGATGTAGTCGCGTAAGAGTCGATGGAAGAGTTCCATAGAAGAAGGCGTGAGGTGTGAGACGAAAAACCCGTGAAGCGTGAAGCGTGAAACGCATCTCGTAAAAAGCTTTTACGAGATACGAGATACGAGATACGAGGTTTTACGATCCCGCCGCCTGGAGGGCCTCGGGCTGTTCCGTGAGGGCGGCGTACTGTTGCTCGTAGAGGTGCTTGTAGAAGCTGCCCGGTTTGGACAGCAACTCGAAGTGTCTGCCCGTCTCCAGGATCTCTCCGGCGTCCATCACGACGATCAGGTCGGCGTTCACGATGGTGGAGAGCCGGTGGGCGATCACGAATGAAGTCCGGTCCTGCATCACCCGCTGGAGGGCCTTCTGAATCAGGGCCTCCGACCGGGAGTCGAGCGAGGCGGTGGCCTCGTCCAGGACGAGAATGCCGGGGTCGGTGATGACCGCGCGGGCGATGCCCAGGCGCTGTTTTTCTCCGACGGACAGTTTGATGCCCCGCTCCCCCAGGACCGTGTCGTAACCGTCCGGGGTGTGGAGGATGAAGTCGTGGATCTCGGCGATCCTGGCCGCCTCGATGACCTCGGCCTCGGTCGCGTCGGGCTTTCCATAACGGATGTTGTCCCCCAGGGTCGAGTTGAACACGACGGAGTCCTGGAGGACCTGGCCGATCTGCCTCCGGAGGCTCTTCACCTTCACGTCCCGGACATCGTGTCCGTCGATGGTGATCCGGCCGGACTTGACGTCGTAGAACCGGAGGAGCATGCTCGTCAGGGTGGTCTTGCCGCAGCCGGTGTGCCCCACCAGGGCGACGGTGGTGCCCGGCGGCACATTCAGATGGATCCCTTTGAGGACGAACTTGCCGGGGATGTAATCAAACCCGACGTCCTCGAACCGGACGTGGCCCACGATCGGGGGGAGGGCGGTGGCGCCCGGCCTGTCCTGGACCTCCGGATCCTGGTCCAGGATCTCGAAGATGCGGTTCACGGAGACCATGGTCCGCTCGATCTGGTTGGCGATCTCGGTGAAGTTCAGGGCGGGCTGGAACACGCGGAAGGAATAGGCCATGAAGGCGGTCACGTCCCCGTAGGTCATCTCCCGCTTGACGACCAGGTAACACCCGAGGGAGAAGAGGAAGGTGTTCTTGATGCCCTGGAAGAACCGCGCGCCCGTGGTGGAGGAGACGCCGAACATGGTCGAGCGCATGGCGTGCGTGAGGCTCTGGCGGGTCTGGACCATGAAGTCCCGCGTCTCGTGTTTCTCGCGCCCGTAGGCCTTCACGAGCCGGACCCCGCTCAGTCGCTCCTGGAGCGTGGCGGAGATCTCGTCCATCTTGCGCCGGAAGGCCGAGTTGGTGGCCCGAATGCGGGGGGCGAAATACAGAAAATTGAGAAAATAGACCGGAAACAGGACCGTCAGCAGGAGGGCCAGTTTCCAGTTCATGTGGTAGCAGGCCCCCAGGGCGAACCAGAAGGCGACGATGTCGGTGATCATGGTGATGGTCTGGAGGTTGATCATGTTCTGGATCGTGGCCACATCTCCCATGATCCGGGACATGATCTTGCCCGTGCCCATCTCGCCGTGAAACCGGAGGGAGAGGTTGAGGACGTGCCGGTAGAGCCCGAAGCGGATGTCGAGGGTGACGCGCTGGGCGACGCGGGTGATGGTGTAGGCGTTGAGGTAGCGCAGGGCGGCGGTGACGGCGGGGACCGCGAGCAGGACGAACAGGAGGGCCTCCAGGATCTCGTACCGTCCCTCTCCGATCACCCTGTCCACGATCGCCCGCACGATCAGGGGAGGGATGAGGCTGATGATCGTCATGGTCACGGCCGTGAAGAGGGCGAAGATGACCTGCCTCCTGTAAGGCCAGAGAAAGACGAGGATTTTTTTGTAGTTGCTTTTCATAAAGCGTATATTATCGGATTATGTCTCCCCAATTTCCCATCTCGCCCGAGGATTGGGCGCGCACCCCGCCGGTGGTCCGGGCTCTGGTGATCAAGCTGTGGAGGGAGATGCGCAGCGCCCAGAAAGCCCCGGCCCCTCCTTCCGAGGAGGACCTGGACGGGCAGACGCCTCCATCGTTCCTCGACGAGCCGGAAATGGACACCGGTGTGTCCAGGGCCGATTTCCACCGGCCTCCGCCGGACCGCAGGAAGGCGTTCTGGTCGGGGCAGGCCGATCCCACTGCGGCCCCGGCCCCGGAGGCCCTCAAGGGCGGGGAGCAGACGGGAATGGGACGGGACGGTGAAGCTGCGAAACTGAAGGCCCTCGCGCGCGGGGAGCAGTCAGACCCTCCGCGCGTCCCGGCGGAGGCGACGAAGATGCCGGTGGACGAGCAGGCGGTCGAGGCCCTGTATCAGCGCGCTTACGGCTTTGTGGAGGAGGTCGTACTGGCCGCCCGCGCAGGCCAGCCCTTCACGGTGGAGGTGGCGTTCGCCATCGTCGCCCGCATCGTCGGGCTGGAGGGGGCGATGGACCTGTTCTACAAGCGGGCGATCTACGCCAGGGAGTCTTCCGGGGAGGGACCTGGGTTTTACGAGGCCGTGATCACCCACTCCGTCAACGTGGGCATCTATGTCCTCCGGGTCGGCGAGGGGCTGGGGCTCAGTTCGCATCGCCTCATCGACCTGGGTGTGGCCGCCCTGCTGCACGACGTCGGCATGGCCCGGCTGCCCGACTCGATCATCGAAAAGAAAGGGAAGCTCACTGACGCGGAGATGGCGGAGCTGCGCCGGCATCCCCAGTACGGGTACGACATCCTGTCCCAACTGGGGTCTGACACCCTCTGGCTGGCCGAGGTGGCCCTCCAGGAGCAGGAGCGGGAAGACGGAAGCGGCTACCCAAAGGGTTTGAAGGGGGACCATATCCACGAATATGCAAGGATCATCGCCGTGGCCGACTGTTTTGCTGGACTGACCCGTTCCCGGCCAGACCGCCGGGGGATGATGCCGTTCGAGGCGGTGAGGTTCATCCTTCAGAACCAGCGTTCCCTGCTCAACCCGCGCATCCTCAGGGTTCTGCTGACCCGACTGACGGCCTTTCCGCTTCATACCGAGGTTCGACTCAACTCCGGGGTCGTCGCTCGGGTCGTGGAGACGCACGAGGCCCAGCCCCTCCGGCCTTGTGTAGAGATCCTCTGCGACGCCCAGGGGAACCGCCTCGACCCCCCCCGGATCATCGACCTGAGGGAGATGCCGATCCTGCACATCACCGAGGTGATTTAAGGCTTCTGAGAATCCTCATCGGCCAGAAATCCACCCAGGTCGTGGGTGGCTATCCCCTCGGAGACGAGTTGAAGCAGTTCCTCCACATCCACCGGCTTGTGCAGGGATCGGATAAAGTTGAGATGCTCAAAGCGGTGCATCAGGCTGAAGTCACCCGTCTCCCTGACCTCTCCGTGGCGGTCCACGTTCACGGTCGAGAGGAAGGCGGAGATGTAAGAGAGGGAGCTGCAGACCCGGAACTCCGGGGGAAGGCCGTCGATGAAACACGCCGCCTCCGCGCCGTGGAGGTCGGGTTTGAGCTTGAGGTCCATGAGAATCATCTTATATTCGTGCCCCAGAAATTTTCTGTAGATGACTTTTCCGATGGCCTCGTGGCCGTCCGCAGCGCCTTCCGCGACGTAACCCTTGAAGTCCAGGATTTCGGAGAGCGATTCGCGGATGCTCGGTTCGTCGTCCACGATCAGAATCTGGGGGTTCAACGAGAGGATCTCTTCCTTCTCCCTTGCCTCCCCGGCCGGGATGCCGGAGTCTCCGTGCATCACCTCGATGGCCGGTGAGAGGGTTTTCACGATCCTGGCCACCGTGTCCGTATTCTCCAGGCCCGGCCTGTCCAGGATCACGCGCCCGAAGATACAACTCTCCAGGGTATCCACCGCTATCCGACCGATGGCCCGGAAGACGTTTGAGACGACTTCCACGTCTGACACGCCGGAGAAGAGGCTCGTGACCTCCCGGCTGTGAGACACGATCAGGGTTGTGAGAGCCGGGTTTTTGCGCGCCTCGACGCGGTCTGACGGTGCATTCATCGCGGGATGCCAGCCCTAAGTATGACGACGGCGACGCCCGAGGGTTCCGGGCACGAAGAAAAGAGACCGTTCCGTTCCGGGAAGAGGTCCTGAGAACCTCCTCTCTTTCAATATATATTAAATCGACGTGAGGGCGCAACAAGAAATGACAGGGGATGAAGGATGAAGGATGAAGGATGAAGGATGAAGTGGGGCGCGTTTCAGCGGACCCGGACCTCTCCCGCATGTCCGTCGCGCAGATCCGCGTCTGGGCCGCAGGCCGGATGGATGAGGCCGCGCTGGCCCTCCTGGAGGCGGACCCCCGCGCGGGCGTGCAGGCCCTCGCCTGCGCCATCAGACGGCAGGTCGGTCGCGCGGAGCAGGAGCGGGCGAGGCTCGGTCGCATGCTGGAGATCGAGCGCCGGCTCCGGGCGCAGGGCGCAGGGTATATCGCGGGGGTGGACGAGGCGGGCCGGGGGCCGCTCGCGGGGCCGGTCGTGGCCGCGGCGGTGGTCCTGCCTACCGATCCGGACCTCCCCGGCCTGGACGATTCCAAGAAGCTGACGCCTGCCCGGCGCGACGCGCTGTTCGACTGCATTCGGGCACAGGCCGTGGCTGTGGGGGTGGGGATGGCTGACAGCGCGGAGATCGACCGCCTCAACATCCTCCAGGCCACGCTGAAGGCGATGCGCGAGGCCCTGTCGGCGCTCGCCGTGACGCCCGACCGGGTCCTGATCGACGGGAACCAGCGCCCCGGCAGCGGCCTGCCGGAGCTGGCCTTCGTGGACGGGGACGCCCGCTCCCTGTCCATCGCCGCCGCGTCTGTGATCGCGAAGGTGACGCGGGACCGGATGATGGCGGACTATGACCGCCTCTACCCCGGCTACGGGTTCGGGGGGCACAAGGGCTACGGCAGCGCCCAGCACCTCCAGGCCCTGCGCGACCTGGGGCCCAGCCCGATCCATCGCAGGTCCTTTGCGCCGGTCGGGGAGCGTGGCGGGGGGCCGGGTCCTGAGAGGGACGGACGCCATCGGACGGGCCGGCAGGGGGAGGAGATGGCCGTGGCCCTGCTGGAACAGAAGGGCTACGCGGTCCTGGACCGCAACTTCCGGGGGGGCGGGGGGGAGATCGACGTGGTCGCGGTCCGGGGGGACGTGATCGCCTTCGTGGAGGTCAAGACCGACCGGGCGGGGGGGTTCGGGGGGCCGGCGCTGCGGGTGGACGAGGAGAAGCAGCGCCGGATGGCGCAAGCCGCGGAGATGTACCTCCATCTGCGCGGCAGCGGAGGTCTGGCGCCGCGCTTCGACGTGATCACCATCGAGTTGAAGGGGGAGGGCTTTGCGGCGGACCATATCGAGGGGGCGTTCCTGAGGAGATAAGATGCATGTTGGATTTTGCCGTAAACCGGGGAGGGCATCGTGAACTGGTTTAACAGGATCAGGAAGGGCATCCGATCGCTCATCCACCGGGGCATGCCGGAAAACCTCTGGGTGAAGTGCGAGCGATGCCATCAGGCGCTCTTCCGCAAACAGGTCGAGCAGGGCTACGGGATCTGCCCAAACTGCGGGGCGCACTTCCGGATCGATCACCGGGAATACCTCAAGGTTCTGGTGGACGAGGGGACGTTTGAGGAGATCGGGGCGGGGGTCCAATCCGTGGATTCGCTCCGCTTCCGGGACCGCATCACCTATACCGAACGTCTCCGGGAGACGCAAAAAAAGATGGGCATGGAGGCGGCGGTCTGCGTGGGCGTGGCCCGGATCGACGGGCGGGCCGTGGGGGTCGGCATCCATGAGATCGGGTTCATCGGGGGGAGCCTGGGTTCTGCGGAGGGGGAACGCCTCTGCCGGCTGATCGTCCGGTGTACGCAGGACCGGCTGCCGCTCATCCTGGTCTGCCGGTCCGGGGGGGCGCGGATGCAGGAGGGCGCGCTGGCGCTGATGCAGATGGCCAAGGTGAGCGCCCGGCTGGCCCGGTTTGCGCAGGGGGGGGTGCCCTACCTCACGGTCCTGATCGACCCGACCACGGCGGGGGTCTCGGCCAGCTACGCGATGCTGGGGGATGTCCAGATCGCCGAGCCAAACGCCCTGGTCGGGTTCACGGGGGAGCGGGTCACGGGGAGTTCGGTCACGCCGGAGGAGCAGGAGGCCCTTCGCCTGGCGCAGCGGGCCGAGCACGTGCTGGAGCACGGGTTCGTGGACATGGTCGTCAGCAGGGACGAGATGAAGCAGACGCTCTCCCACCTCCTGAGCCTGCTGTGCGACGGTAGGAGGAAAGAGTGAGTGAAGGCGCGGTGCGGGAGGTTTGAGACGTAAAATCACCACGGACGTTCGTCAGTTGGAGTTGCAAATCACTTGCCTTTCGGCTAAATTGTCATTACAGTTCAGGCATGAACTATGAATGGGATGAGGCTAAAGCCCGCTTAAATCTTGAAAAACATGGTGTCCCATTTGAGACCGTCCATGCCTTCGAATGGGACACGGCTCTGGTTCTTGAAGATGACCGCGAAGACTATGGCGAATCGAGGTATAGAGCTATGGGCTTGATCGGAAAGAGGCTTCATGCTCTGGTCTTTACGCTCCGGGGGGAGAACATTCGCGTGATCGGCATCAGAAAGGCTAACCGCCGGGAGGTGAGGTTCTATGACACGTATGCACGATAAAGAGAATCCCGAGTGGACCGAGAAGGATTTTAAAAAGGCCAGGCCTGCCCCTGAAGTATTGCCTAAACTAGCCAAAAAAGTGCGTCAGAAGGCGCAGGCAAAGAGCCAGACCATTGTCCGCCGCCGTCGAGAAAACAGAGTTGACAAGCCCCATAAGTGAAGACACATCTGATATTTCGAGGGTCATCACAACGGCCTTGCCGGAATGGCAAGGCCGCGCCTTTTCAAATCCAAAAGACGAAAAGCCTTAAAAAGGAAAAGGGTTCATGCGCTATTCCCATCTTTTCACGCAGACCCTGCGTGAAGCCCCTTCGGAGGCCGAGGCCATCAGCCACCGGCTCGCGCTGCGGGCAGGGCTGATCAGACCCCTGGCCGCCGGGATCTTCTCCTATCTCCCGCTGGGGCTGCGCGTCAAGCAGAAGATTGAGGCCATCGTGCGGCAGGAGATGGCCGCCACGGACGGCTGCGAGGTGCTGATGCCGGTCGTGCAGCCGTCGGAGCTGTGGCAGGAGAGCGGGCGCTGGCAGGGCGTGGGGCCGGAGCTGATGCGGCTGAAGGACCGTTCGGGCCGGGAGATGTGCCTGGGCATGACGCACGAGGAGGCGGCCACGGACCTGGCGCGGCAGGTGATCCGGAGCCATCGGCAGTTGCCGTTGAGTATCTTCCAGGTCCAGACCAAGTTCCGGGACGAGCCGCGCAGCCGGGGGGGGCTGATTCGTGTGCGGGAGTTCACGATGAAGGACGCCTACAGCTTTCACGCGGATGAGGCGGATCTGGACCGGTATTACGAGCGGCAGTACCGGGCGTACCAGAACATCTTCCGGCGCGTGGGCCTGGCCGAGGCGGTGATCGCGGTGGAGAGTGACACGGGGATGATGGGGGGGACGCAGGCGCACGAGTTCATTTACCTGAACCCGATCGGCGAGGACACGCTGCTGATCTGCGACGCCTGCGGGTACCGGGCCAACCGGCAGGTGGCGGTCTGCGCGAAGGAAGCGCCGGAGGCCGAAGCGTTGCTGCCGTTGCGGGACGTGGCGACGCCGGGGTGCAGGACCATCGCGGACCTGGCGGCGTTTCTGAAGGTGCCGACGCGCCGGACGGCCAAGGCGGTGTTCCTGGCGGGGACCGTGGCGGGGAAGGCCCGGCTGGTCTTCGCGGTGGTGCGGGGGGATTGCGATCTGAACGAGACCAAGCTGGCCAATGCGGTCGGGGCGAGCGATCTTCGCCCGGCCACGGAGGAGGAGATCCGGGCCGTCGGCGCGGAGCCGGGCTACGGGTCACCCGTGGGCCTGTCCGGGGAGGCGCTGGTGGTGGTGGATGATCGGGTTGCAGGCTCGCGCAATCTGGTGGCCGGGGCCAACCGGGAGGGGGTTCATTCCCTGAACGTCAACGTGGGGCGGGATTTTCAGCCGGGCCTGGTGACGGACCTGGTGGCCGTGTCGGAGGGCATGCCCTGCCCCCGGTGCTGTGCGCCGTTGCGGAGCGCGCGGGGCATCGAGGTGGGGAATATTTTCAAGCTGGGCACGAGGTACAGCGAGCGGATGGGGGCGACGTTTCTGGACGAGGGCGGGAAGGCGAGACCTCTGGTGATGGGGTGCTACGGTCTGGGGATCGACCGGCTCCTGGCGTGTCTCATCGAGGCGCACCACGACGACCGGGGGATCGTCTGGCCGGCGGCGGTTGCCCCGTTCCAGGTCTGTATCGTGGTCGTGAACAGCAAGACGCCGAAGGGGGAGGCGGAGGCCGCGGAGAAGATCTATCAGGCGTTGTGGGAGGCCGGGGTCGAGGCGCTCCTGGACGACCGGGATGAGCGGGCCGGGGTCAAGTTCAACGACGCGGACCTGATCGGGATTCCGTTGCGGGTCACGATAGGGGCAAGGGGACTGGAGAAGGGGTGCGCGGAGGTGAAGCGTCGGCGCGAGGAGGGGATCGCAGACGTGCGGCTGGAGGACCTCGTGGCGCACGTGAAGGGGGAGATCGAAGGGCGTGATCCGCAGATGGACAGGGCGGGGAGACGATCCTGTGAATCGTCCGGGGTGGTGGATGGACGCAGATAAAGGCAACAGGCACAGGCAATAGGCAACAGGTGAGGTCTTTGATGCCGGAGGTCCGGATGCCTATCTCTGAGCAGGAATGCTGGGTGACGATGAACGACGGGGTCCGGCTGGACGCCTCGGTCTGCACGCCGGAGGGCGCGCCTCCGGAAGGGGGATGGCCGGGGGTGCTGCTGATCCACGGGCACGGGGATACGGGGAGCAAGGCGTCCACGCTGGGACGGGCCCGGCGCTACGCCGGACGGGGCTACCTGTCGGCCTGCTACAGCGTGCGGGGGCAGGGGGGATCGGAGGGGCTGTCGTTCCACATGGGGGCGCGGGAGGTGTTCGACCTCCAGGCGATGATCGACTGGGCGCTCCGGGAGCTGCCGGTCCATCCGAAGAGGCTGGGGGTGGCCGGAAGCTCACAGGGGGGGTGGCACGCGTATATGGCCGCGGCGCACCACCCCGACGTGGCGACCGTGGTGCCGGAGAACATCTTCACGGACTACGCCGAATTCGCGGTGAGCGACGGATGCCTGGCGATGTGGTTTTTTCTTCGGACGATGCGCCGGCGGGTGATGACCGCGGGCATTCAGGAGTTGATGCGGCAGTGGGCGGTGGCCGGGGACTGGGACCTGATCCAGGAGTGGGTGCGCCCGACGTCCCCTCTCCTGTTTGCGGACCGGGTGCGCTGCCCGGTCTTCATCCTGCACGGCTGGCACGACGTGGGGATGCCCCCGAACCAGGCCCTGGAGATGTTCCAGCGGCTCAAGGTCCCCAAAAAGCTCTACCTGGGGGGCGGGGGGCACGAGGGTCTGGACAGCCCGGAGGCCCAGGCGGTGCGGCAGGGGCTGATCGACCGCTGGCTGGACCACCATCTGAAGGGGGAGGCGAACGGGATCATGGACGAGCCGCCGATCCTCTACGCCCGGCGGCCTGGATGGGAACACGTGGCCGAAGACGCCTTCCCGCCGGCGGATGCGGAGCGCCGGTGGTTTTATCTGGGGGCCGGGGGAAAGTTGACGGACCGGGCCCCGGAAGGGCCGGATACGCATGCCAATGTGAACAACGTGCCGCTCAGGCCCGAGTACACGCTTCGCTCGGCGATCTACGACGACATGGCGGGGGTCCCGGAGTCGCTGGCGCGGGAGGTGACGCCGTTCGAGGGGGAGCCACTCGCGACCCCGGCGGAGATCGTCGGGGCTCCGACGTTCCGGTTCTTCGTGCTGCCCAACCGGCCCTTTTTTCAGGTCCACGCGGAGCTGTTCGACGTGGGGCCGGACGGGGAGG
Source organism: Candidatus Latescibacterota bacterium (assembly GCA_009694805.1). Lineage (GTDB taxonomy): Bacteria > Latescibacterota > UBA2968 > SICM01 > SICM01 > SICM01. Next base: position 6,413 of record SICM01000020.1, on the reverse strand, counting down.
CGACGCTGATTAGCCGGGGGCACTACGGGACGCGCACGGCAGCGCCGGGTCGGCACGCGACGGTGGAGATCGAGGGGCGGACGAACGGGTACCGCGTGGAAGCGGGACACAGATTGCGGCTGGCGGTGAGCAATTACGACACGCGCTACGCGTTCCCCTGCTTCGAGCCGTTCCTGGCGCGGCTCTACCACGACAACGCCCACCCTTCGGCGGTGGGGCTTCCGATGCGGAGGGTTTAGGGGAGAGGGTTCCGGGAGGAGAGGACTGAAGGGGCGCGGCTCTCCGCGCCCCTTCTTTTTATGCCGCGATGTGCCCGACCTTTTCGCGCCCGTTCTCCGAGCGCCGGCGAACCCCGTAGACGCTCACCCACACGAGGACGATGGCGACGAGGACGGCGTTGAACAGGCTCGTGGCCGGGAGCGAGACCTCTGGCCACCACGCCGCCGAGGAGGGGGCCCAGCATGTAGCCCAGCCCGCCGATGGCCTCGTGCAGCCCCGCGTTGCCTCCCTTGGTGTGGCTGCCGTGTACGCCGTAGAACAGGCTCATGTTGAAGGCCATCCCGCCGCTCAGGCCGATGGCGAAGAAGGCCACATCGAACCCGATGGCGGTCGTGGCGGACCAGGCCACCCACAGGCCGGCCAGGGGTAGGAGCAGGGTGAGCAGGAGCGCGCCGAAGGTGTACTGCCAGCGCCGGACCCGCGACATGCCGAAGTAGGCCAGGACCTGCGACCCGGTCAGCATCCCCAGGGCCACGCCGATGGTCGCTCCCTGCATGCCGAGGGTCACGGCCAGCTTGGGGAAGAGCCATCGGATGGACCCGATGCTGAAGGAGAGGGCGAAGTGCGCCAGGCGCGCCATGAACAGGAAGGCGGCGACCTTGTTTTGATGGGGGTGGGGCTCGGCCTGGAGGGGATGGGCTGGCTGACGATCCTCTTTTTTCCCCCACCGAAGGAGGGTGGTGAGCCGGAGGCTCAGCAGCAGGAACAGGACGGCGGCCACGCAGAACGGCAGGGCCGGGTTCTGCTCCGCCAGGACACCTGAGAGGAGGGTCCCTGCCCCGCTGCCGGAACTCCAGGACATGTTGAACCGGCTGAGCCGCCGGCCGAGTTCGTGGTCCTCCGAGGCGTCCGCCACCTTGGCCTCTATGGATGGCCAGAAGAGGGCGCTGGAGATCCCGAACAGGATGGACGCAGCGAAGAGGTAGGGGAGTTTCGGGATCAGGAGGACGGAGAGGGTCCCCAGGCCGCCGATGAGCGTCCCCGCCGCCATCAGGCGGTCCCGGCCCAGGCGGTCCGAAAGCCGCCCGCACAGGACCGCAGAGCAGATCGAGGCCAGGGACCAGATGCCCCCGATGACTCCCAGGTCCAGAGCAGTCGCCCCCAGGGCCAGCGCCCGAAGGGGGAGGTTCAGGTACAGGAAGGCGATGGCCACGTTGTTGGCGAATGCGAACAGATAGATCTGGCGTTCGGTGAGGCGAAGACCTGGCGGTGGACCTGTTTTCGTGGAACCCTCCTGCACAATATCCTCCCTATGAGATGTGAGATGTGACAGCCCCCCTTCCACCCCCATACCCCTCCCTCCCCCAATGCTGGGGGAGGGAGGGGGAAACAAGGGCTTTGCCCCTTGAGATAGGGGAGGGCTGGGGGCCGTTTGCCGTCTGCCTTTTTCAGTCGAGCACGGCCACGGCCTCGATCTCCACCAGCCAGTCCGGGGAGACCAGTCGGCTGATCTCGACCATGGTCGCTGCCGGGAATGGCTCTTTGAGGTACTGGCGGCGGACTTCCGTGATGGTGTCCCGGGAGCGGATGTCGGTGACGAAGATGCCGACCTTGACGACGTTGTCCATCGTGCCTCCGGCGGCCTCCACGAGGCCCTTGATGTTCTCGAAGACCTGGACGGTCTGGGCGCGGATGTCGCCCTTGCCGACGAGGTTTCCGGTGGGGTCCAGGGGGACCTGGCCGGAGACGTGGAGGGTGCGCCGGCCCTGCGCCTCGATGGCCAGGGAGTAGGGGGCGGAGGGGGGCTGCATGCCCTTGCCCAGGATCGCGGATTTGGTCATGATATTATCTCCTGATGGATGTTTTGGGGTTAAAAGGGCATTCCCACTTTTCTTGCTCGTGCAAGAAAAGTGGGCAAAAGAAGCACGCTCGCTCAAACGCCGCGAGGGGCTCTGGCGCGACGTACTTCGTTCAGGTTGCGTAATCCAGGTCCAGTGGCAGTCCGAACCCCTTCCGCCACCCCCCCGCGCCTTCGGCGCTCGTACCCCACCGTGCCTGAACGAACATTCTGCTTGAAAGTCGGGACGTCGCGCCTGCTTTTGATCTTTGCTTCTCCCCTCCCCTCTTGTAGGAGGGCAGGGGTCGCGACCGCTGGGAGCGACAGGCTGGGCGGGGCGTCAGCCTGCCGGGGTGAGGGCGATCCCCCCGTCCCGAATCTCGTAGCGTTGACCCTGCACGACCAGCAGGGCCAGGGCGTCCGTGCGCAGGTTGTTGTACTCCATCGTATCGGCCTGGTTGACCATGACGATGTCGTCGCCGATGCGGGCAACCTCGGCCTCGCCGGAGCGCTCTGCCCGGACCTGCGCGGGGGCCAGGGCGGCGTGACCCGGACAGAGCACGACGCCGAGGTTGCGGCGAGGGGCCAGGCCGGAGGTGGTGAAGCGGAGGTGGCGCTGGGAGAACCACCGGGAGTCGTCCTTCTCCTTGATCATGGGCGGGTCCCAGCCCTCGGTCAGGGAGAAGAAGGCGTTCTTGTGGTAGAGGAAGTGACCCTTCAGAATGCTGCCTTCGCGTTCGAGGGAGAACGCGCGGGCCGCTTCATCCACGGTGAAGGCGCTCCAGGAGTGGATGTTCCACTGGAGGGCCGAGGCGACGAGGGGATCGGCCACGAATTCGTCGATCAGGACGAAGCAGGCGTGGGGCTTGAGGAAGAGGAGGTGGCGGCGGCACCGGCTGGCGCGGTCCTGATAGGCGGCGTCCGCGTTCCCCCGGAGGTAGGCGAGCCGCTCGTCCTCGAAGGCGTTCCCGACGGCGCCCAGCGAGTCGTGGGAGCGCATGAGCTGGGAGGCGTCGGAGAGGGTGACGCAGTTGTGCGATTTCGTGTGCCAGATCCAGTGGTAGTGGTGGTCGGAGCCGTAGCCGTCGTAGTAGCCGCTGGGCATGGCCAGGACCTTGCCTGCGGCGTGGAGGATGAAGTCATTCTGATTGGCGTGGGAATGACTGATGGCCCCGTAAGGGGAGGATCGGAAGATCAGGGCGATGTCCTGCGCGGGGTCGTCCGGGTTCGTGCGGAGCGCGGCCCAGCCGGCGGCCGGGAAGACGCGCAGAAGGTTGGGCTCCGGGGGACGTTTCACCTGCGCAGGGGCGAGGGACGCCAGGTAGCGCTGGGAGGGCATGTCGGGGGGGCCGGCCTTGTCGGCCATGCGGTCGGCCTCTGCGCGGAGGGCCCCGACGTAGTCCCCGCACGCGTTCGCCCTGGTCTCCCGGTCGATCGTCTCGACCAGGGCCGCGTGGGACCGCCAGTTTCCCTCGGCGCGCTCGGAGTTGTCCCCGAACCCGATCCACTCGGCGTAGGGGGGGAAACAGGCGACCCGCCACTGGGCGTGGTTCTTCCAGAAGGGGCGCTGATACAGGTCCACGCCGGTCCCGCGCTTGAGGGCGGTGGCGAACATGGTCATGATGCTCACGTAGGAGAGGCTGTAGGAGGGGCCCTCGGCCCAGGCCCCGTCGTCGCCGGCCCAGATCGGCCAGACGCCGCACAGGACCGGGCGGAGCCACTCCAGCCAGGCGGCGGCCTGGGGGATGTGGTCGTGGAAGGCGAAGGCGATCAGGGCCAGGAAGACGATCTCGCGGCCCGCGTGGGAGTCGAACCGGGAGACGCCGTAGGCGCCCTGGCCGTGCATGCGGTCGTAGACCATCTGTCCGCGGCGGCGGAACTGGTCGATCACCCGCGCGCGCTCCTCGTCGGTGAACCGGTCCCAGGCCCAGTCGCAGGCCAGAGGGCCGTGCCAGGTGATGGACATGTGGGCCTCGTCGTTGTGGGCGAGGTTCGTGGAGCCCGTGGGGTCCCACCGGGAGACGGAGGCCATGCGCTGGCAGGCGGCGCGGGCGTATTTGGCGTCTCCATCCGCCAGGTAGGTTAGCGCCAGGGCCTCGGCCCCCCGGGTGAACTTCCGCGACTCCCGCAGGATGCGGTACCAGGCGGCGAACGCCTCGTGGTAGTCCTTGCTCCAGTCGGGCAGGAAGGGGGGTTCGGCCAGTTCGTGAGGCTCCGCCAGGAAGGCGTCGGCCTGGGCGCGGAGGTCGTCCCAGAGCGCGGCCCGCGCACCCGTGCGAGACTCACGCAGGGCCCCGATGTCTTCCGGGCGGATGTAGATGCGGGGGTGATCCTTCGGGAGACGCTGGAGCCACTCGGCCACCGGCGGGACCTCCAGGGTGACGGCACTGGACGTGATCTCGAAGGTGAAGACTTCGGACTTGGCGGGGCCGGCGGACCATCTCCAGAAGTAGCGGCCGGGCGCGAGGGCCTTCTCCGGCAGGTGGACGGAGTCGGTCAGGCCGTCCACGTCCAGGCAGAGGTCCGTGAATCCCGCGTCGCGGGCGACCTGGAGGTGATAGGAGGGCTGTCCGTCGAGGGGTTTCCAGGCGAAGACGGGGGGGGTCGTGCCGGGTTTCGCCTGGTTGCGCGGCTGACGGGGGTCCCGGTGCGGGTGGGGATGGCGGTGTTCTTTCATGGGGCGTCTCCTTGGGATCAAAGTCTCTCTGGCGAGGGGGATGATGCCGGGGCTAATATACGAAGAGATGAGACGGAGGGCCAGGCAAAAAGAGAGGGGGTGGGGGTTGAAGAATTCTTGATCTCCTCCCTTATTAGAATCTATATTATGGCGTCCCCTTTCCGATGGGGACGGGGCAGACCGGGGTTCTCTTATCCTCTCACCGATTCATATGATTGGAGCGGATCTATGGGCGATATCGCGAAGCGTCGACTGGGACGCACGGACGTGTCGGTGACGGAGCTGGGTTTCGGGGGCGCGCCCCTGGGGGAGCTGTTCGAACCGGTCAGCGAGGAGGAGGGGCAGAGGACGCTCCAGGCCGCGTGGGACGCGGGGGTGCGGTATTTCGACACGGCCCCTTTCTATGGCTTTGGCAAGAGCGAGCACCGCATCGGGCGGTTTCTCCGGGGGCAGCCGCGCCGGGAGTTCGTGCTCTCCACGAAGGTGGGGCGGGTGTTTCAGGCCACGCGGGATCTGGACCGTTTCGACCGGGGATCGTGGGTGGGGGGGCTTCCTTTCGAGTTTGCATTCGATTACAGCTATGACGGGATCATGCGGTCCTACGAGGACAGCCTTCAGCGGCTCGGCCTGCACGCCGCAGACCTCCTGCTCATCCACGACCTGGACCGGGTGTGTCACGCCACGGACGAGCGCGTGAACGCCTACATGACGCAGATCCTCACAAGCGGTTGGCGGGCGCTGGACGAACTCCGTTCCAGCGGGCAGATCCGGGGGGTGGGGGCCGGGCTCAATCTGCCGGGCATGATCCCGCGCTTTCTGGATCACGTGGCGATGGACTTTTTCATCGTGGCGATGCCCTATACGCTGCTGGATCAGAAGGTTCTGGACGCAGAGTTTCCGAGGTGCGTGGAACAGGGGGTCGGGGTGGTGATCGGGTCGGTGTTCGCCTCCGGCGTCCTGGCGACCGGGCCGGTGGAGGGGGCGCGTTACGCTTATGGGCTGGCGCCCGCCGAGGTCCTGGAGAAGACCCGGCGCATCGAGGCCGTCTGTCGACGGCGCCACGTCCCGCTGCCCGCCGCCGCGTTGCAGTTCCCGCTGGCTCACCCGGCCGTGGCCGCGGTCATCCCCGGCGCTTTTAAGCCGGAGCACGTCCAGTCGAACGCACAGCTGCTCCGGCACCCGATCCCCCCGGACCTCTGGGCGGACCTGAAGGCCGAGGGGCTGCTCCGCGAGGACGCCCCCACGCCGTAGAAATATACGAAGCGGTGAAGCGGAGAATGGGGGAAGCGGAGAAAAATCTCTCACCGTTTCTCCGTTTCCCCGTTTCGTTTTTGATGTTCAGCCCTCACAGTTACAGACCGGGGCCCGGAGGGGCTGAATGGCGATGTTCCGGAAGCGGTTCCAATTGTGCACGCGCGTGCACAATTCGCCAGAAGGAGCCGAAGGTGGGCAGGGTTCTGATGAAGGGGCTACGGAAATTTTGCGGACGTCCGCAAAATTCGAAATCGTATCTTAAAGATAATTTAATGAAATTTTTGACACTGTTCACTCACGATTACCAAAAATTGACGCAAGATATTGTTTTAGCTGATATAAATAGCAGTTTTGGATTATCGCAGGAACCGCCTCTTAGAGAGCCGTATTCGTTGGTGAAGCTGACGCCTATATTTCAGGCCCGAA
>SICM01000230.1 GCA_009694805.1 Candidatus Latescibacterota bacterium | reverse complement strand
TTTAAAACTCGCGTGACAGTAGGTTTTCCCGTAAGACCGGTGACTGACAGATCACGTTAACCCCCTGATTTCTGGGGTTTTGCAGTTTTAGCGCTTCGCTCAAGTTGCTCGAAACTGCCAGACAGAGGGATTTTAAAACAGCTTCTTACACTCTCGCCGCCAGATCGCTGCACCCCGGCGCGTCCGCCTGCTTCCGGGCCACCTCGATCAGCCAGTCCGGGAACCCCCCCTTCGCGTCCTGCTTCGCCAGGGTGAACAGCTCATTCACCACGTCGGGGTTCTCCCGCGCCACATTCCGCGCGAACGGGTCAGAAGCCTTCAGGTCGTGCAGCAGCACCCCGGCGCCGTCCACCTTGCAGTTGAGCCACCACCGGTCCGTGATCACCGTCGGGGCGGTCCCCCAGGCCACGGTCACGTGGTCCCGAGTCCCCGGCCTCCCGGCCAGCGCGTCGTCCAGGAATGGCCTCCCGTCGATCTCCGAAGGCTTCACCCCGGCGGCGTCCAGGATCGCCGCTGAGACATCGATGTGCTGCACGAACATGTCGCTCCTCCTGCCCGCGTGCTCCCCTCCGGGGAACCGCACCATCAGCGGAACGTCATAGACCTCCCGGCCGGAGGGGTAGCCCCGCTTCCCGATGTAGTTCCGGTCCCCGATGGAATGCCCGTGGTCGGACATCAGGATGACCATCGTGTCCTCCAGCCGCCCCTGGACCCTCAGGCTCTCCATGAAATACCCGAACCACCGGTCGCACAGCGTGACCGCCCCGCTGTAGTTCGCCCGCGTGCGGGTCAGCAGCGCCCGGTCGATCTGGGTCGTATCCGCATAGCCCGACTTCACCTGCTCCTGCCCCTCCTCCTTCAGGTACATCCGCCGGTAGTACGAGGGGACCAGCCAGGGCTCGTGCGGGTCGAACGACTCCACCGTCAGGAAAAACCGCTCCGCGTCCTGGTTCTGCTCCAGCCAGAGCGCGGCCTCCCGCAGCACGCGCGGGGCGAAGTAGTCCTCCTCCTTCGTCCGGTCGTGCATGTTCATGATGCACTGCTGGATGAAGCTCACGGTGGCCTCGTTCTGCATCTCCCGGGGCAGCCAGTGGTCCACCTGCGCCTGCGTCAGCCTCGGCCCGGAGCGCTGGGGATCCTTCTCCTGCCCGCGCAGGAACATCCACTGATCGAACCCCCGCCAGAAGTTCTTGGACGGCTTGAACTGGTGGTACACGTCCGACACCAGGCCCGTGCGGTACCCGGCCCCCTGGAGCATCTCCGCCACCGTGGCCTGGTCCTCCGGGATCGGCCCCCAGCCCGGCGCGCCCACGAAGTCCCCCTTCAGCCGGAAGTCCGCGTTGTGGAACGGGTACACACGCCTTCCGGTGTAGAGCGCCCGCCGCGCCGGGAGCGTGGGGAGCGCCTCGGGAAAGGCCCGCGTCATGACCAGCGACTGCTTCGCGAACGCGTCGAAGTGCGGCGTCTGCACCTTCCCCCACGGCGGCGATCCGTACGCGCCCACGCAGTCCTTGCGCAGCGTGTCGAAAACGACTAAGATGATGTTCACAACCTGCCTCCTTTTCTGGGAATCCAAACATCCTCGTTCGGGTCTGCGCAATTTAACACGGTCAGGCCGGCCAGTCAAAAGAGATTTTCACCAGCAAAACAGGCTGAAACCAAAAGACCCATCTGCGCTGTGCCAGGTCAGGCACACAGATGGGTCCTGTCACATCTCCCTGCGGAGACGATCCGTCCATTCGAAGGCGTCGTTTCAGGATTACGGCTTCTTTTTCCTGAAAGGCCATTTCGCCGCGATGAAGAGCGAAAGGGCAAGCACAGCCATCATGAGGTAGACGGCATAGAGTCCGTCCATGTCACACAGCTCCTTTTTTCCACAAAATCCGAGAGATCATTGCCCACATCAAGGCCATCACAAGACCCAGACTGAACTGGGCCACATTCCACCGTCCGGTTAGCGTCGTATAGCTGAATGCCCCGACGGTCAGAACAGTGAAATTGAGGCACATCTTAGAAGCCTCTTTCCACCACTCCATACTTCCCTCACCTCAGGTAAAAAGGTACGCATTCCAGAGGACAATTGCAACTGACGATTCTGGCAAAGCCTGATGACTGGAAGCTGAGGGAGCAATGAACGCACCAAAACGCTCTCAATGACTGCCTGCAAGAGCAATCCGCTAACATTGAGATTATATACCCTGCAGTTGAGAGCCAAAACAATCTGACGGCTTGAAAATTTCTTTCATTATTGGAGGTCCCCCATGAAAATCCTTCTCAACACCGCGCTCCCCGACGACCAGCTCGCCCGCATCCGCGCCGTCTCCCCGGCCGTGGAGGTCCTCATTCCCACCGACCGGGCGAAGGCCCTGGACCTGATGCCGGAGGTAGAAGCCGTGTTCGGGGGATTCAACCGGGAGATGTTCGTCCGGGGGGAGAGACTCCGCTGGGTACAGGTGGAGAGCGCGGGCGTGGACGGCCTTCTCTTCAGGGAATTCGTCGAGAGCGATGTGATTCTCACCAGCTCCAAGGGCCACATCGGCATCGCCCTGGCCGAGCAGGCCATGGCCCTGCTCCTGGCGCTGACCCGGGGCGTCGCCTATTCCTTCCGGCATCCGACCTGGGGCGCCGGCGGCCCCATCCGGCGGATGATGTGGGAACTGACGGACATGACCATGGGCATCCTCGGCATGGGCGGCACCGGTGTCGAGCTGGCCAGACGCGCCCTCGCCTTCGGCATGCGTGTGACCGCCGTGGACCCGGAGGCCGTGACCCCGCCCCCCGGCGTGGAGGCCATTCACGGGATGGACCGGCTGAACGACCTCCTGTCCGAATCCGACGTGGTCGCCGTCTGCGCCCCCCTCACCCCGCAGACCGAGGGCCTGATCGATCTGAACGCCTTCCACCGGATGAAGCGCACGGCCCTCCTGATCAACGTCACGCGCGGCCGCATCGTGGACGGCGACGCCCTCTCCAGGCCCTCGAACAGAAGCTCATCGCCGGGGCCGGCCTGGACGTGGTCCCCTGGGAACCCCTGCCCGACGACCACCCCCTCTGGCGGATGGAGAACGTCGTCCTCACCCCCCACGTGGCCGGCGGGTCCCCCCACCGCGTGCAGCGCAACGTGGCCCTGTTCTGCGAGAACCTGATGCGTCTCCTGGCCGGCCAGCCCCTGACCAGCGTGATCGACAAGCGGAAAGGCTACTGAAGCGAACCGCTGGAGATTCCAGCCCCCACCCTCCCCCATCTCAAGCGGAAAAGCCCTTGCTCACCCCCTCCCTCCCCCAATGCTGGGGGAGGGAGGGGGTCGGGGGGTGGAAGGGGGCTTTCGCCCCTCACTTCTTCACCTCATTATACACCTTCTTCATCGCGGCCATCTTCCCGTCGTCCTGGGCCACGGACCCGAGCGTGAACATCATCACCCCCGTGGACTTCCCGGCCAGGCCGTAGCGCAGGACCTTCTCGAACTCCGCCGGCTCGATGCGCGGCTCGTCGTGCGCCTGCACGATGGGCAGGAGGCGCGGAAACCGGTCCGGCGCGGTCTGGATGTCCACCCGTTTGCTGAACCACTCCACGTAGTCCCGCACCCACTCCGGCGGCATACCGCAACGCCCGTGGTAGACCATCGGCGAGAACACGTCCACGACCTTCGCGAGCTGGTCCAGGTCCAGCCCCAGACAACGCCGCCGGACGTTCCCCAGCTCGTCGTCCCGCCACGGGGCCTGGTAGTTCCCCACCAGGGCGTTGGGCCGGATGGATTTCACGATCCCCCGGATCTCCGTCGCCCAGTCCACGATCACGGAGCAGCGCCAGTCCTCCCACGCCTTCGCGTGATGGTCCAGAATATCCTTTGCCTTCTCCTCCGTCGTGGTCCCCTTCACCGCGATGCCCGTGGCCTTCTGAAAGCCGTCCAGGCAGGAATCGTTGAAGCAGGTCTTCTGGAAGATCGGATAGGGGTCCTCGAACTGCGCGTGCCAGTGGAGGTAGTCCATCCAGATCCCCGCCAGATCGTACTTCGTCAGCAACTCCCGCAAAGCCTGCATCCGGGACTCCCGGAACGCCTTGTTCGTCGGGCAGGCCCCCATGAACCAGGTGGCCGCCGGCGCCCTTTCCCCCTTGTCGTTGATCGGATGCGCGTCCGGGTGCTGCTCCACCCAGCCCTTGCCGTTGAGCGTGGCGAACTCCGCAAAGACCTGGCACCCCTCCGCCTTCGCGCGGGCGATCATGTCCTCCGTGATGCTCCCGTAGTGGACGAAGATCGCGTTCACCCCGTAGTCGTTCAGCTTCCCACCTTTATCCCAGAATGCCTTCGGATGCGAATAAGCGCCTCTGATGAGCACGGTTTTACCTCCTTGTGAACCCCCTGATTGTGTCAGCCCCTCCTGCGCCAGCACGGTCAGGAGGGCGGCGATGAACATGAAAAATTTCATGGCAATCCTATCCTTTTATAAGTGCTCCGGCCTGTCCGGCAGGTCTGTGGCCTCCCGGATGCGCGGGGCGTTCTCGAAGAGCCTCCTGAAACGCTCCGCCGTATGTCTGCGCCCCTCGTCTCCCCGCACCTCCACGAACAGGGGACCGCGCGTGATCTGATGCGTGGCCCACGCCCAGAGAAAACCGGCGAAGGAGATGCGCGGGCCGAAAAGGCCGGTCACCTCCTGGTGGTTGGAGAGCTTCCGGGTCTCGGGATCAACGTCCACCTGGTGGATGTGGTAGCCCAGGATGCGGCGTCCGAGGCGGGCGTACCAGTCACCCAGCGGCTACAAATTGTCCAGATCCCCCCCGTTGTTTCGGGCGTGTCCGACATCCAGGTGAGCGCCCACCCGCGCCCCGGGGACATCGGCGAATCCCGCTGCCACCGCGTCGATCCAGCGGAGGTATTCGTCGATCCGGGTCGCGAACGCCCGTTCCGGCGCATCCATCGACGTGCCCGGCGGATTATGGATGTTCTCGATGGCGACCCGGACCCCGGCGCGGGCCGCCTCCTGGAACAGCCGGTCATACGCCTCCTCGAACGCCCTGTATAACGCGGTGGCCTCGCCACTCCCCGTCTCTTCCATCTCGCAGGCCGGGGCGTGGGGGACGTGGACGGTGAGGCTGTCCACCTCCGCCTCCAGCGCACACGCCAGGTTCTCCCGGAGCGCCTCCTCGCCGACGATCCGGCCCTCCCCCGGGTCCCACATCAGGCTGGGCAGGTGGTAAGAGAGCCACAGCGGCCCTCTATCCCGCAGCCGCCGGAGCGCATCCGAGAGGGCCTTGCGCGAGAAGTCCAGGTCCATCGGACGCAGTTCCAGGCAGGAGAGGCCGCACGCGAGCGTCTCCTCGGCGGCCTTCACGGGATCGCCGTGGATCGACCATCCCACCGGCGAGATCCCGTCCGGGAGGTCCGCTGGCAGCAGCCGGACCTCCGGGGACCAGGGGATGAACCGCTCGGACCACGCGCCGGGCCGCTCGCTCTCGAAAAGGCTGAGACCCGGCAGGTCCCCGGACGCCTTGTCCGGGTCCAGCCCCCGGCTGGCGACCTCCAGGCAACCGTCAAGGCGTCGCGCCCGATGGAAGTGGATGTGCCCCGCCGTGAGCAACTCCACCCGATGCCGGGCGAGCCACGGCGTCAGCCACGCCTCGCTCTCCCGGTCCAGCTTGTCGGCCGGATAGTGCGTGATGACGACCCTGCGCGGCACGCCGGAATGGGCCTCGGCCACCCCGTCCATCCACACCCGTTCCGTCCCGGGCAGCGTCCCCGTGGACGTGTCCGGCAGCAGGACCAGGAGGTCCCCCCTCAGGACGTACCGGCGCTCGGGGGCCATCAGGGTCTTCAGGATCTGAAGGGCCTCCGACCGGCGCAACTCCGCGTTTCCGGGCGTGAACAGCACTGGAACCTCGGCCCTGCGAAGAGCCTCCAGAAAGTGGGCCGCTGCATCTCCCGTCCCGAACGTCGTCACGTCCCCGGCCACGGCCAGGAAGTCGGGCCTCACCCGGTTGACCTCCTCGACCGCCCATTGCAGGGCGTGATAGGCCGCCGTGTCCGTCCGGTCCGACAGATGGAGATCGACCAGGAGGATGAAGCGGTGGGGGATGTTCATAAACTCTATCTTCGATAGTGAGCAGAAGGAAGAAAGTGCAAAATGGAAAATGGAAAATGAAGTCTCCCTTAATATTTTGCACTTTGCACTTTGCACTTTGCACTTCCCTTTCACGTCCACCCCGGCGTCCGGATCGTATCCGCGATCGCGAACGCCCGCTGCCGCTCCTCGTCCGAGATCGGCGGCACGTCCACAGCCGCCGCGTTCTGCTCGATCTGCTCCCGGTTCTTGGCCCCTGCGATCACGCACGACACGCCCGGATGGTCCAGGATGAACCGGAGCGCCGCCTGTGGCATCGTCCGCCCCGTGCCCTCGGCCAGGAAGTTGAGCTGCGGGAGCTTCTTCAGGGCGTCGATGGACTCCGGCTTCTGGTAGCGCTCGTAGCGCAGGTCATTCTCCGGGACCTTCGCCGCGCCGGGGCCCGCGTACTTGCCCGTCAGCATCCCCTTGGCCAGGGGCACGCGGATGAGCGTCCCGATGTCCTCCTGTTTCGACCAGGTCAGCAGCGCATCCGCCTCCCGCTCCAGCAGGTTGTAGCCGATCTGGAGCAGGTGGATCGGCCCGTAAGTCTTCAGCCGGTCGATGGCCGCCCGGTGGTTCGTGGAGATGCCGTACCACCGCACCTTGCCCTGTCGCTTCAATTCCGCCAGGGCCTCCATGACGACCGGCCCCGTGGCCTCGTGGGGGATGGCGTGGAGCTGGTACAGGTCGATGTGATCCGTCCCCATCCGCTGGAGGCTCTCCTCCGCCGCGGAGAAGATCCGTGCCTTCGCCGCCTTCAGGTCCGGCTTCGCCGCGTCGATCCCCCGGTTGGGCTGGACCTTCGTGGCGACCACCCACTTCTCGCGCCGACCCTTCAGGGCCTGGCCCACGACCTCCTCGCTGTGCCCCTCGCCGTAGCCCTCGGCCGTATCGATCAGGTTGATACCCAGATCCTCCGCCCGGTGGATCAGGGCGATGGACTCCCGGTCCTCCGTGCCGTGCCAGCCGTACAGGCTCCCGTCCGGCTGCTTCCACATGCCGGACAGCGGAAACGCCCCGATCCCGACATCCGACACCTTCAGCCCGGTCTGGCCGAGCGTGCGGTATTTCATAAGGACCTCCATCTAAGGGCGCCTTCACTTGCCTTTGGGTTGCACGCCAGCTCGCCGCGCTTCTTCCGCTAATGCCTTTGCTGCGGGAGTTGAGAACGGGAAGTAGTCCAGAACATCGTACTCCCACACATTGGTGGGAAAGATGAGACACTGTTCACTCACGATTACCAAAAATTGACGCAAGATATTGTTTTAGCTGATATAAATAGCAGTTTTGGATTATCGCAGGAACCGCCTCTTAGAGAGCCGTATTCGTTGGTGAAGCTGACGCCTATATTTCAGGCCCGAAAG
>SICM01000229.1 GCA_009694805.1 Candidatus Latescibacterota bacterium | reverse complement strand
GTTGGGGACGCTTCCACTACACTCCGATTCCCCAAACGGCAAACCCAGCTCACGTGCTTCACCTTTCCCGTTCATCTATATCTTTCCTCTCCGCCCTGCTCAGTAAACTCCGGGGTGCAAGTGTCTCATCCAATATAGGCAGACTGGGACCCGCCCCGGATGTTTGAGGTCCTGCAACAGGGCATCCTGGGCGCTTTCCACATCCGGAGCCTCCTCATTGCCGTCGTCAACCGGGACGAAGGCTTCCTGGAGGTCGTCAGCGCCCACCCATCATCCGTCAACAGTCGAGACCCCGTCGGCTGGCGCTACGACCTGTCTCACCCCGAAATCCTGTGCGATGTGGTCAGGACGGGAAGGACCGAGATCATCGAAGGATGGGACCCCCGCTTTCACAGGCGGATGGTCCAGCCTGACGGAAGCCTGGTCTTTCACCAGCGGACCCCTGAGGAAGTCAACCCCAAGGACATGGCCTTTTTCGTCCCCCTCAAGGCCAGGGATCGCGTCATCGGCGTCGCAGCCACGGGTTCGACGCAGGCGGGCAAAGAGATCGTCCTGCGCGAGATCGAGCGGATGCGTCCTTTCCTCGACCAGGCCGGGGTGACGATCTCGATTGTCTCGGACACGATCAAGCGCCGGCAGGCCGAGGAGATGTTGAGGGAAAACGAGGCCCGGTTAAAACTGGCGCTGGACGCCGCCCGGATGGGCACGTGGGACTCGAACCTGCTCACCGGAGAACTCATCTGGTCCGAGTCTATGGAACCCATGTTCGGCCTTCCCCCGGGCACATTTTCCAGGACCCGGGACGCCTTCTACGAATGCGTGGATCCCGAAGACCGCGAAAGGGTCAGGCAGGCGGTGAACCTGGCGATTGAAGAAGGGACGGCCTTCGAGGTCGAGCATCGCATCGTGTGGCCCAACGGCGAAGTCCGCTGGATCGCCAGCAAAGGCCGGGTCTTTCGCGACGAGATGGGCAGGGCAGGGCATATGCTCGGTACAGCGCTGGACATCACGGAATCCAGGCAGGCGGAGGAGATCCAGCGGGAGGCGGAGCGGACGCGGGTGCTGGTCGAGACCGCGGGCGCAGCGGCGCACGAGATCAATCAGCCCCTGACGGTGATCATCGGCCTGGCGCAGCTCATGTTGATGAAGGAGTCCCTCGACGATGCCATCCGGCGAGACGTCGAGTCCATCCAGGGGGCAGGGCAGAGGATCGGCGCCATTGTGCTCAAAATGCAGGACCTTCAGAAATATATCACAAAACCCTATCTCGGAGAGTCCAGGATCGTCGACTTTGAAGCGGCCACCCGAAAAGATCCCTGATTCGTGATCCGCCGTTCATGATTTGCCCCCTCCCACCGGAACCTCTCCCCCCACACCTGCACGACCCATTTCGTCTCCAGGTCGAATCCCTCCACTGTTGCTAAATTTCACAGTCAGGCGCACGCACCACACCTCGCCCTTCCTGATCCATGAGATAGATGTTGATTTATCGAGGGATTCGGGTTGTCTGTCCTTTTGGCACGGGGCTTGATACATAGAGGTAGAGGCGACCCGCCGGGTCGCCCCTCCTTCACCTTCATCCTTGCTTTCAGAGGCCCCATGATCGTCCGGACCCTGAAATCGCTCTGCCTGATGGCCCTCCTGCTCACCTCGGGGTGCGCCACCCTGGCCCCCTACACGGGCAACTTCCGGGAGGGCCTGGCCAGCAGGGACTACGAAGGAGTCCTGCGCGGCCTGGACGGGGCCCGCAAGGGGCCCAACCGGCTCCTCTATTTCATGGAGAAGGGCCTGGTCGACCACAACCGGGGAGACTACCGGGGGTCCAACGCCTCCTTTGAACAGGCCGAGCGTCTGGCCGACCGGCTCTTCACCCGCTCCCTCTCCCGGGAGGCGGCCTCCCTGATCACCAGCGATGCCGTGCGCGCCTACCGGGGAGAGGCGTTTGAGCTCATCTTCATCCATTACTACCGGGCGCTCAACTACTGGCGGCTGGGGCTGGCCGAGGATGCCCTGGTCGAGTGCCGAAAGGCCAACCTCAAGCTCTCCGCCGCCGGGACCGGCGATGCCGGAGCCTACCGAAACGACGCCTTCATCCACTACCTGACCGGCCTCTTCTACGAGGCCACAGGGGAACGTAATGACGCCTATGTCTCCTACCGGGACGCGCAGAAGGCCTACCGCGCCTATGCGGAGACCTTCGGCATTCCCCCGCCCCCCGCCCTCGCGGATGACCTCGCCAGAGTGTCCGAATCGCTCGGGTACGGGGACGAGACGGAGACCCTCCTGGCCTCCCTCAGCCCGCCCGTGGGCGAGATGGCATCGGGGCATCTCCTGAGACCCTCCGGGCCCCCTCAACCGCCCGGATACGGAGAACTCATCCTGTTCTGCGAGGCCGGGTTCGTCCCCCGCAAGGTCCAGGAGGAGATCAACCTCCCGATCTTCAACGAAGACATGAAGAGGGGAAGGGAGATCGGCCTCGCCGCTTCGGGCCCCCACGCCCGAAAGGGGCTCGAAGGGCTCATGGACTTCTCCCGGAAGATCGCCGCCCGGCAACGGCCCGTCTACCCGGCGGACCTGTCCCTGAAATACTGGCTCCGCGTCGCCCTGCCGGCCTACCGGGAGGCCCCCCCTGCGACCCGCTCCCTCAGGCTGACCGCCGCTGGCCAGAGCGTCCGGACCGTCCTGGCCGAGGACCTTTCGGCCATCGCCCGCCGCACCTTCGAGGCGGAGCGCCCCACCCTCCTGGTCCGCACGGTCGCGCGGGGCGTGTCCAAATACCTCCTCTCGGAGGCCGCCGAGAAGAAGAATAAATATCTCGGACTCCTCACCAACCTCTTCACCGCAGCCACGGAGACCGCCGACACCCGGAGCTGGGTCACCCTCCCCCACAGCATCCAGATCGGCAGGCTCCGCCTGCCCCCGGGCATCCACGACATCACCGTCGAGTCTATGGACGCCGGAGGACGGGTCATCGAGACGACCCTCCTCCCCGGGGTGGAGATCCGGGCGGGGGAACGCACGTTTCTGAGCTGCCGGACGTATAAATAAAAACCGTATCTCGTATCTCGTAAAACCTTTTACGCTTCACGCTTCACGAGATACGCTTCACGGGGTTTTATGCTTCACGCTTCACGAGCTACGCTTCACGTTCTCAGGAGAATCCGCCATGAAAACGCTGATCCGATGTGTCATCGCGGCACTGACCGTCCTGGCCTTCCCCATTCCGGATGCCCGCGCCGAATCCTCGGTGGTCAACATCGTCTCCTGGGAGGGCGGGAGACTCCTGCCCGTCTATGAACGGTCAGACCAGTTGCCCCTCAGCGCCGAGGACATCCTCCGCCTGAGCCGGAACGGCTTTGCGCCCCAGCAGATCGTCCGGATGATCCAGGAGCGCCGGGTCGCGGGCGACGCCTCCGCCGACGGCCTGATCGCCCTGAAAAAGGCCGGCGTGGCCCCGGAGGTCCTCCAGGCGTTCTCCCTCCACGCCCTCCCCCCCAACCGCGCCCTGAACCTCTCCGTCGAACTCTCCTTTGAGGGCGTGTCCCGGGAGGCCAGGAGGCGCTATCTCTACGTCATCCTCCCGGACGGCCCGCGCGAACGGGTCTTCACCGCGGACCTGGGCGCGGTCCTGTCGGGACACTGGAGCCGGGACGTCCTGGTGGACCGGACAGATCCCCTGCTCCCCCGGCAGATCCGCCGCATCACCTTCTCCGGGGAGGTCCCGCTCAAGACCTACGGACAGAAGAGCGTCCTGGTCTTCACCTCGACCCGGCCCGATATCATCGCCTCTGCGGACATCCCCGGGGCCGACCGGCCGGGCGTGCAGACGTATACGCTCGACTACCCCGCCAGCTCCCTGCGGCGCGACTGCCTGGTACAGATTCGCTACAAGCAGGACGTCGCCGTCCCTTACCAATGGCACATGGTGAGATCGAAGCTCCAGTGTGAGTGGAATTAGAAAAACCGTATCTCGCATCTCGTATCTCGTAAAACCTTCTACGCTTCACGGGTTTTACGCGCTTCACGCTTCACGAGATACGCTTCACGTCTGTCAAAGGAGGCATCCTATGAGACCCACGCTCTTCCCCATCGCCACCGCAGCCTTCGTCCTCATCGTCGGCTGCGCGGGCCCCAGGGCCTTCACGAAAGGGACCTACGAGGACCCACAGACCATCGCGCTTCTGGATGACCGGTTCAGCGAAAACGACCTGCAACTCATCGCCAAGACCATGGTCAATTCCCTGTCCGCCGCCCCCCGGATCGCCGGGAGCGCAGCGCCCCCCGCCGTCCTCGTCGGGAAGATGCGCAACCGCACGACCGAGCACATCGACATGGAATCCCTCGCGGACAAGATCCGCACCGCCCTGGTCCAGAGCGGAAAATTCCGGTTTGTGGATGGGGTCAACCGCACCGACATCGCGGAGGAGTACGAATATCAGCAGTCCGGCTACGTGGACCCCCGGCAGGCCAAAGGTCCCGGCAGCCAGACCGGCGCAGACTACCTCCTCACCGGGACCCTCACCTCCAACCTCCAGGAGGTTGGAAAGGACAAGCTCGTCTACTACAAGGCCACCTTCCAGCTCACGGGCCTCAGTTCTTCGGAGATCCTCTGGAGCGAAGAGAAGGAGATCCGGAAGGCCTACAAGAAGCGGAGTATAGGACTATAAAAAGTGCCACGTTCCACGTGTCAGGTGCCACGTAAAACCGCACTTAACACTTGACACTTGACACCTGGCACTTGGCACTTTCTGAACAGGAGACTTTCCATGAAAACTTTTGTGATTGGATCGCTGCTTGTCCTCCTCTGCCTCCCGGCCTTCGCCCGCGCGGAGAACACCGGACGCACCGACGGCCCGGAGAAGAGCGAATACGGCAAGGGGGGCTATCCCTTTGGCGCCAGGGTCGGGCGGCTCTACGTCACCCCTGCGTTCGGGTCCGGCTTCTTCGACGCCCCTCCCCAAAAGAATGAGACCGGCCTCCTCTACGGCCTCGACCTCGGCTACGAGATGGACGAGTGGGTGGCCCTGCAGGGGAGCTACCACTACCTCACGGACCGGGCCATGTCGCTGTTCGGCCTCGGCTCCCGGTTCACCTACCGGCAGCTCCCGTTCGCCTACCACATCTCGGTCCAGGCCGGGCTCTACGCGCCCCGCACCGGGCCCACGAACTTCGGCCTCGCGCCGGGGGCGGGCATCGACGTGGTCCTCCACGAACGCGTCCAGGTGGGGCTCAGCTACTGCCACGACTTCATCTTCTCGGACGTGCGTTCCCACTTGAACCGGGTCTACGCGACAGTGGGGATCTATTTTTAAAAACCAGGGGTGAGGAACGAGGATTGAGAATGAGTCCCACCCCTCCATCCTCACCCCTCACCCCCCCACCTTCGCCAGCGCCTCCCGAAGCTTGGAGCGCGTGACGGGCTTGCTCAGGACGACGTCCACCCCTGCCGGATGCTCATCGGCGGCCTGCATCATATCGCCAAAACCCGTCAGCATGATGACGGGCTTGTGGGGCGCCAGCTTCTTGACGGCGGCGGCCATCTGATCCCCGCCCATCTCGGGCATGGCGCGGTCCGTCATCACGATGTCGTAACGATCCGTCTGAAACTTCTCCAGCCCCTCCCTCCCGCTGGTGGCCACCTCCACGGTATGCCCGTCGCTGGTCAGATACGTGGCGATCAACTCGCGTACCGTCGGGTCGTCGTCCACCACCAGCACGTGCAGGGCGTGCGACGGGGCCTCCGAGCCCTGGCGGCCTTCTCCTGTCCTCAGTCCTTGCAGGACGGGCAGGCGGATGATGAAAGCCGTTCCCCGGCCCGGCTCGGTCTCGACGGAGATCGTCCCCTCGTGCCGCTGCACGATCCCGAACACCATCGCCAGCCCCAGCCCCGTGCCCCGGTCCCCCTTGGCCGAAAAGAACGGCTCCAGACAGCGCTGTCGCACCTCCTCCGTCATCCCCGCGCCCGTGTCGCTCACCTCCAGCACCACCTGTCCTCCGTCCAGCCGCGTGCGCAGCGTGATCGTCCCGGGACATCGCGTCCACGGCGTTGAAGATCAGGTTCGTCAACACCTCCCGCAACTCCGCCTCGTTGCCCGCGACCACCGGCATCTCCCCCAGATCCGCCTGAATCTCGACCGTCACCCCGTTCGCCATCGCCTGGTCCTTCCACT
The DNA here is from genome assembly GCA_009694805.1 of Candidatus Latescibacterota bacterium. Lineage (GTDB taxonomy): Bacteria > Latescibacterota > UBA2968 > SICM01 > SICM01 > SICM01. The sequence goes on along the minus strand of SICM01000229.1, from coordinate 1,321 downwards.
TGGGCTGGGTCAGCGAGATCGACTGCTCCACCAGGGGGTTCAGATGGACCGGTTTTAAAAATTCCCCGTTCTCCCGGTGGCGATAAAACTCCCTCAGGCGGCTCACGATGTTGGCCGCATCCTGCGCAGCCGTGTGGATGGTCTGCAGATAGCGGGTCACCTTCTCCTTGTCGTCCAGGCTCTCCGGGACCATCAGCAGGAGTTCGCTGAACCCCAGAATCGGCGACAGGGCGTTGTTGAAGTCGTGGGCGATGCCGCTGGCCATCTGCCCCAGGGCCCGCAGGCGCTCCTGCTGGATGACCTGCTGTTGCGTCTGCTGAAGCGCGGCCAGCGTCTCCTCAAGACGGCGGTTGCTCTCCCGGAGCGCCTCCTCCGCCCGCTTGCGCTCCGTGACATCGTTGGCCAGCACCAGCCTCGCATTCCGCCCGCTGAAAAGGATCTGGTGGGAGGTGATTTCGACGTCGATGAGAGTCCCGTCTTTCTTGCGATGTCTCCAGACGCCGGCCCTTTCGAGCGTCGGAGCGGGCCTCGACAGGTTCTCCATGAGGGCGGCGATATCCTCCGGGGGACGAATGTCTTTGATGGTCATCCCAGGAACTCCTCTCGCGAGTATCCGTAGTGATCCACGGCGGCATCGTTGACGGCCAGAAAGACGAGGGTCTCAAGGTCATAGACGAACATGGGGTGCGGGTTGTCCTCGAACAGCGTCCGGTACCGCGCCTCGCTGGAGACCGTCGTCTCGGCCAGATCCTGACGCTCCCGTGGAAAGTCCGAATCACTCACGCGTCCAACACCTCCCGCACCTTGCGCGCCAGGGCATCCGGGGTGAAGGGTTTCTGTAAAAAGTGGATGTCGCCCTCCAGCGCGTCCCGGCGGAGGACGGCATCGTCCGTGTAGCCCGAGATGTAGAGCACCCTCATCTCCGGGCGCAAAGGGGCGAGGCGTTGCGCCAGGTCGTGCCCGTTCATCTGAGGCATCACCACGTCGGTCACCATCAGATGGATCGGCCCCGGATGCTGCCCGCTCACGCGGAGCGCCTCCAGGCTGTCGGACGTCTCCAGCACCCCATAGCCGCACTTTCGGAGAATTTTACAGACCAGGTTCCTGACCAGATCGTCGCCCTCCACCAGCAGGAGGGTCTCCGAACCCCGGGGGATTTCGATGAGCGCATCCTCGGACGGGGCCGTCTCCAGGAGGTCTTCCACCCTGGGCAGATAGATGCTGAATACCGAACCCTTCTCTGGCTCGCTGGAGACTAAGACGCTGCCTCCGCTCTGCGTGACGATGCCATAGACCGTGGCCAGGCCCAGCCCCGTCCCCT
>SICM01000001.1 GCA_009694805.1 Candidatus Latescibacterota bacterium | reverse complement strand
TGAACGCCAGCCCGTTAGGCATCAAATCAAGGAATGGAGAGAACGGTTTTGGCCGTGCAGACAAATGATGCGTTAGTTGTCCATAGGCCCGGCCCGTCCGGGTTTTTCTTTGGGTAGCACGAAGACCAGCGTCGGTGGGTGGCCCCAAAAGCACAGGCGGCGTGTCCTGTGAGCCGGGAAAACTGTGTTGACAAGCATTATAAACTGAGGTACCTTTGGGGAAGGTTTGCTGCACAGGATAGGAGAGATCCGATGAGTACCGTGAGTTTTCAGCTTCCAAACTCGATCTATGAGTAGGCGAAAACACTGGCAGCCAGAGAAGGCGTATCTCTTGAAGAGTTTCTTGCCCTGGCCGTCATGGAAAAAGTGGCCACGATAGAGACGGCTGGCTATCTTGCGGAGCGGGCCAAGCGTGGGAGTCGGGAGAAACTCCTGGCGGTGTTGGGGAAGGCGCCTGACGTGGAGCCGGAGGACTCAGATCGTCTGTAAAGGACCTGACCAAGACGTACGCTGGCCCGTGAGCAGGGTTTCCCGAGCGGACAAAATTTTGCGTTATGCGCTCCAGGCCCGGCTCGTCCGGGTTTTTCAATGAAAGGGAAGGGGAAGGCATGTCGAGACAGTTGACCGCGGTCGTGGTGGGCGCGGGGCACCGGGCGCTGACCTATGCTGCCTATGCCAGGGAGTGTCCCGAGGCGTTGAAGATCGTGGGCGTGGCGGACCCGGTGGAACGGAGGCGGGAGCAGGTGGCCGGGGCCTATGACCTGCCCCGGGAGCGGTGTTTCACGACGGCGGAGGAGCTGGCTGCGCGGCCGAAGTTCGCGGATTTCGTGATCAACGGGACGATGGACCATCATCACGTCCCGACCTCCCTGCCGCTCATCGAGGCGGGGTACGACCTCCTGGTGGAGAAGCCGTTCGCCACGGACGAGGAGGAGATGTGGGCGCTGGTCCGGGCGGCGCGGCGGCACAACCGGAAGATCGCGGTCTGCCACGTCCTGCGCTACGCCCCGTTTTACGCGGCCATTCGCCAGAAGGTGATCGAGGGGGTCATCGGGGAGATCCTCAATGTCCAGGCCGTGGAGCACGTGTCCTACCACCACATGGCCGTGGGCTTCGTGCGGGGGAAGTGGAACAAGAAGAGCTATTGCAAATCGTCCATGCTGATGTCCAAGTCGTGCCACGATCTGGACCTGATCGCGTGGATGAAGAGCGGGGTCGCCCCCCGGCGGGTGTCCAGCTTCGGGAGCAACTTCCAGTTCCGGCCTGAAAAGGCGCCGGAGGGGGCCGGGACGCGGTGTCTGGTGGACTGCCTCATTGAGCCGGAGTGCCTGTATTCGGCCCGGAAGCACTACATCGACCATCCGAAGCGGTGGTCGTTCTACGTATGGGACACCCTGGAGCACATCGCGAACCCGACGCTGGAGGACAAGATCGCGTCCCTGAAGGGGGACAACCCCTACGGCAGATGTGTCTGGAAGTGCGACAACGACGTGGTGGACCATCAGTCCGTGGCCGTGGAATTCGAGGACGGCGCCACGGCCACGCTGAACATGATCGGGGGGAGCTCCAAGCCGTCCCGGTCCCTGCATCTGATCGGGACCCGGGGGGAGATCCAGGGCAACATCGAGGACTCGCGGTTCGTCATCCGGCACATCGACCCCAGGCCGAAGTGCGAGTACGCCGAGGAGGTCGTGGACCTGACCGCGGGGGGGGATATGACGGGGGCGTTCGGGGGGCACGGCGGGGGGGACATGCGCCTGATCGCCGACTTTCTGCGCGACCTCAACGGAGAGCCGAGGTCCCTCTCCTCCACGCGGATCGAGGACTCCATCAATGGACATCTGATGGGGTTCTGCGCGGACCGCTCGATGGAGGAGGGGCGGGTGGTGGACGTGGTGTTCAGGGCGTAGAGGGTCCGGCGGGCCTCCAGGGGGTGGGCTGTCCGAACCAGGTGTCCAGGGTGGTGTATTCGAGGTATTCGATGATCACGCCGTCCCGATGGATGAAGACCACGCGGCCAAACTCGGCCGGATCGAAGGGGCCGAGCACGACCTGTTCGCCCTGGATGGCGGCGTCCAGATCGTCCACGCGGTAGGCCACGTGGGGGAGGTTCCAGAGCTTCCAGAGCCCCACGTTCGACGGGTCGATCTGGGGCATGGATTTGGGGCGGATGTATTCGATGCGCTGGGGGTGGAGGCGCGGGTTGGTCACCCAGACCTCGCTGAAGGCGACCCAGCCTTCCCCCTCCTGCGGTTCCAGGGTGACGATGCCGATGTGATCGAATGTCTTCATCGTTTATCCTCCTGTGTGGGGTAGGGAGATGATCCATTGCGGAACAATGTAAGGCGACAGGATGCGTCACGCAAGGGGTTCTTACGGAGAGACGGAGGCGTCCCATGAATAAGGTCAAGTATGCGGTCATCGGCCTGGGGTGGTTCGGGGAGAAACACTGCGAGGCCCTGGCGGGTCTCCCCGGCGTGGAACTCTATGCCCTCTGCACGCGGACGGCATCCAGGCTGAAGCAGCTCGCGGACGAATTTGGCGTGAAACGCGTGTACACGGACTACCACGCGCTGCTGGCCGACCCGGAGGTGGAGGCGGTGAGCATCACGACCATGTGGGACCAGCACGCGGCCCCGACGCTGGCCGCCCTCAGGGCCGGTAAACACGTGTTTCTGGAGAAGCCCATGGCCTCGACGGTGGCAGACTGCCGGGCCATCACCGAGGCGGCCAACGCATCGAAAAAGTATTTCATGGTCGGGCACATCTGCCGTTTCAACCCCCGATACGCAGCGGCCAAACGGGAGATCGAGGCGGGGAGCGTGGGCAGGATCGTGTCCATGTACGCCCGGCGGAACATCCCCGCCGCCGTGGGGGCGCAGGTCCTGGGCAAGATCGGGCCCATCATCGGAGACGGGGTACACGACACGGATCTGATGCTCTGGTACACGGGCGCGAGGATCGAGACGGCCTACGCCCAGACCGTGGACGTGCGGGGGCTGAAACACCCGGACATTGGATGGACGATGTACCGGTTCGACTCGGGCGCGGTGGGGGTCTGCGAGAATGTCTGGTTCCTGCCGGACCGGACGGCGTTTCAGATCGACGAGCGGATGGAGATCATCGGCACGGAGGGTTCCATCCACATCCACGAGACGCACCCCAATTTCTCGGTCGTGGATAAGAACGGATGGCGCTCGCCGGACACGACCTACTGGCCCGAACTCCACGGCGTACGGGCGGGGGCGTTGCGCGCCGAACTCGACTACTTTGCCACGTGCATCTCGGAGGGGCGGCCGCCGTCCGTGATCCGTGCCGAGGAATCGATGGCGGCCGTGCAGGCCTGTCTGGCCGCCGAGGCGTCCGCGGCCACGGGCAGGGTGGTGCGGGTCGAAGAGGTGGTCTGACAGATGCGGAGCGCAGGAGGGGAATCTTGCCATGAAGGGTGACGCTATGCAGAGAGATGGTTATGTGCCTCCGGGACAGTGGACCGACAGCCAGCGGCACGGGTTCGTGACCCGCCGGGACCTGCGCGACCTGCTCGTGATCGAGCACCCCTGGAGGCCGAGCCGGGCGGGCGGGTTCGGGGCGTGGGAGACGCGGGTGACGCCGCCGAAGGGCTGGCGACCGGGAATGCCGCTGTTCGTCTCTTTCTATCAATCCGACAACTATTCGGGGGCGTGGAAGGAGGACGCCTGGATGGGGACGCAGGCGTTCATCGGGCATCGGTTCAAGCAGTTGCTGGCGGACGGACACCTGGTCTGGGAGCAGGACGTGGCGGACGAGGAGTACGCGGGGTCGATCACGCGGTCGTTCAGAGGGGAGCCGGGCAGGTCGGGGTATCTCGACCCGTACCGCGTGGTGGATATCGCGAAGCACGCGGGGCGCGAGATCGTCCTGACGTTTCGCGTGGAAGACAAGGTGGCGAGCACGACGCCCCTTCCGGAGGACGCGTATCGCCGGTTCTCGTGGAGCGCGCACGACCCGAATGTGGCGATGAAGAACTTCTACACGGTCGTCTATTTCGGGGATGTCCGGCTGACTTTGAGCGAGGAGGCGACGCGGCCCGGGGCGGAGGCTGTGGCGAAGAAGGCCAGCCGGGGGCGCGGACGGGGCCTGCCGAAGGCGGGCATTTCGCTGGCGCTGACTGCCCTGGAGCGGCTTCCAGCGCCCGGTTATCCCGTGCGATCGGGCGTGCCCATGCCAGAGGGGGTCGTCCGGCCGGGGACGCTGTTCTCGCTGCGGGATTCGAGGGGAGAGGCCGTTCCGGTGACGACCACGGAGACGAGCCACTGGCCGGACGGGAGCGTCCGGTGGGTCCTGTGCGAGTTCGTGGCGAGGCGTGGGGGGCGCTACCGTCTTGTGCCGGGGGAGAGACCGGCCCGGCCGGGGCACCCTGTGCGTGTGCGGGCCGGGGCGGATGGGACGACGGTGACGAACGGCGTCCTGACGCTGAAGCTTGGAAAAAAGGCCGGGCAGGGGGTATGGGAGCGCCTCGCCTGCGCGGGCGGGCTGGACGTGGGGGCGATGGACCTGTCGATCAAGCTGAACCGGGTGGGGTGGCGGGACGCCTTCACGGCCCGCCGACGCCGGATCGTGGTGGAGCGCTCCAGCCCCGTGTGCGCGGTCGTGCGCGCCGAGGGGGACATGCGGGACGGGAAGGGCCAGCGGTTCGGGCCGTGGTACGCCCGGCTGCACGTCTGGGCGGGGCTTCCCTACGTGCTGGTGGACTGGCGGCTCGTCAACGAATCCGACCAGGCCATGGCCGTGCTCCTGGACTGGTCCGCGCGGATCGCCCTGCCCGACCTGGATGGGGCGACGGTGGATTTCGGGCCCTTTGATCCGGGCTACGACGCGGCAGACGCCGGGGTGAAGGCGATGGGACACCACGGGAGCCTGGAGCGCCTCCGTGAACTTCCTCTTCACAAAGACTCGGAGTTGAGCTGTCGGCAGGAGAAGGCGGATCAGGGGCGTCTCTACCGGAACACCGCGTGGGCGGCGACGACCGCGCAGGCCGCCGGGTTCGTCAACCTGCGGCATCCGGATGGGGGCCTCGCCGGGGCGATGCGCTGGTTTGCGGAGGAGTTCCCGAAGGGGATCGTGGTCCGGCCCGACCTGCTGAGCCTGGCGACGTTGCCGGAGTCTGCCAATGGTCTGGACTGGCCGCACGACCGGCCGTTCGTGCGGATCGGGCGGGGCGAGGCCAAGCGGCAGACATTTGCCGTCTGGCTGCACGACGGGGGGCTGGCCGCGACGGAGGCGGAGCGGTTCAACCGATGCGTTCAGGACGCCCCCCGGCTGTTCGACCGGGCGTGGTTCATTGCGTCGGGCGCACTGGAGACGGGGCCGCCGCGGGACGCGCCGGAGTTGAAGGGGTGGGCGAGGGTGGCGACGCCTGAAATCGAGCGGACGGGGATCGGCTGTCCCAGGCCGGGACACCGGGAGTACTGGGACACGGCCTGGAGCAACGACTACCGGGGGCGCACGCACCTGGGACTTCTCCAGTATGTCGAGACCGGCGACCCGAGATGGTTCCGCTACTTCGACGCGGCCTGCACGCACAACCGGGATGTGGACGTGATTCACTTCTGCCCCGAGCATCCCGACTGGGTGGGGGCGTGTCACAGCTACGGGGAGGATCACACCTCGTGCGGGCCGATGGGCAACATCGGGTCGAACTGCGACGGCCTGCTGGAACACCACCTGATGACGGGCGACCCGGACAGTCTGGAAGTCGCGAGGGGGTTTGCAAGGCGTCTGCTGGGCTGCAATCCGTGGGGGCGCTCCGCGCGGGAGGTGGGCTGGCCGCTGGCGCAGATGTTGCGGTGGTACAACCAGACGGGGGACCGGCGTTTTTTGAGGAAAGCGGAGGCGTTGATGGCGGCCATTCGCGCCTACGTGGAGCCGAGACGGGGCATCTTCAACGAGATTCACGGGTGCTGGAACTACCGCGGGGCGGTGCCTTTCATGACGGGCTATCTGGCGTTCGGGCTGATCCGGCACCACCAGACCACGGGGGACCCCGGGACGCTGGGGCTGCTGCGGCGGGTCGCCGCCGGGCTGTTCGCGGAGTCCCGCGTGGCGAAGGGGCGTTTCTGCTACAGCCCGTTTCCGGAGCTCAATGCCCCGTCCGGTGGCCGGTCGTGGAATGCGCTCGTCGGGGGACTGGCCGGCTATCTCTACGGGGCGACCGGGGAGTCCCTCTACCGGGACTGGGCGCAGGAGTGCTACAAGGGCATCCTGGAGCGGTCGGACGATCCGCAGGTGAGCATGGACATGATGCCTGTGGCCGGGTGGATGCTGAAGGCGGTCGTCGGGAAGGCCTAACTTCCCAGCAGGCGGAACCGGCTGGCCAGCCAGGGCGCGAGGTCGAGTTCGGTCTTCCCTTCGAGGATCCACTTCGCGTTGTATTCGCCCAGGGCGACCGAGAACTTGAAGCCCCGGCCGCTCCACCCGCAGTCGAGGAAGAGGTTTTCGATCTCCGGGACGAAACCGAGGAGGGGGCGGAGGTCGGGGGTGTCGTCGTAGCAGGTCTGATACGCGCCCTGAAACCGGCCCCGGCGCATCTTGGGCAGGCGATGCTGAATGACTTCCGTGGTGTGCTCGACCATCCACTGGGGGCAGACCGCGTCGGCGGGGTCCGGCTCCACGCGCACCAGGGGCTTGCGCGTGTCCCGCAGGACCCGGAAGTGTTTGTTGTGCCAGGGGATGATGGCCAGCTCCGCGCTCAGGACCGGCGGGCGCTCGAAGAAGTCCGGGGGCTGGCGGTAGAAGGAGACGCCGACCTGGGTGGTCTCGATGGGCAGGTGCAGGCCGGCGGAGTGGGCGACCTTGTGGCTCCAGGGGCCGCAGGCCAGGACGACCCTGCCCGGCGAGATCGCCCCCTGCGGGGTGTGGACGGCCTGGATGCGCCCTTTCTGGGCGTCGATCCGTGCCACGGGGGTGAACTCCCGGAGGTCTGCGCCCAGACGCCGGGCCTGGGCCGCGTACGCGTGCATCGTGTGATAGGCATCCACGCAGCCGGTGCGCGGGTAGAGGATGGACGCGCCGAAGCCCTCCGCGTTGACCTCGGGGAAGAAGGTGAGCGTCTCGTCGGCCGTCAGGGCGCGGGCGTCCGAACCGTTCCGGCGGGCGTCCGCTGCGCGCGCCTGCGCGTTTTCCAGGTTCGAGGCGAGACCCAGGATCCCGTGGTTGAAGAACCCCGGATTTCCCCCCACCCGGTCCGCGAAGTTCTCGTAGGTCTCCAGCGCCCGCACGGCGAGACGGCTGATGGTGTCCGTCAGCTCCGCCTGCTGGCCGCACATCGCGCCGGACAGGGCGCTGGTGCCGGACCCGAGGGCGTTCCGCTCGCACAGGACCACTTTGCCGGCCCCGGCCTTCGCCAGATGGAAGGCCACGGTCAGGCCGACGATCCCTCCCCCGATGATGACCACGTCTGCTGTTTCCAAAGAGATCTCCTTAGAATCTGTATCAAAACCCTGTTTGGAGAACATCGTGTAGGGGCAACCCCCTGTGGTTGCCCTTTAGACCGGGCAGGCACAGGGGCCTGCCCCTACCAGCACATCATGACCCCTTCTTAGAGGAGGGGTTCCGGTAGCCGGTCTCCACCCAGTGGCCGTAGCCGGTCAGTTCTCCGTAGGTGTCCGGGCGGCGGTGTTTCCACACGATCTCGCGATAGTTCTCCCGGCCCGTCTTCCCCCCTCCCACGATCCTCGGGCGGTCCAGGTCCAGCTCCGCCAGGGCCACGCCCCAGTAGCGCCCCCGGTCCGCCAGGGAGATGCCGTCGGGCCCGATGACGCTGCTGCGGTTGAGGCACATGCCGGGCATCCAGGGGTCGTCCTCGCTGATGCCGTAGTTGACCGGGCAGACGTAGACGCAGTTGTCGATGGCGCGGGCCTGGATGATCGCCTCCCAGCCCACCTCGCCATACATGCTGTAGACCGTGGGGTGGAAGATGACCTCCGCGCCCTTCAGGGCGAGGATGCGGAAGGCCTCCTGGAACATGACGTCGAAACAGATGGTGATGCCGATGCGTCCGAAGTCCAGGTCGAAGACCGGCCATGTGTCCCCGGCGATGATCCCCCAGTCCTCGACCTCCGCGACCGTCAGATGCACCTTCTGGTACCCGCCGACATAGTCCCCATTCCGGTCGAAGAGCATGGCGACGTTGCGATGGACCCCGCGTTCCACGGCCAGGATCGGCGCGATGACGTACATTCGATGCCTGCGGGCCGCGTCCGACATGCGCCGGAAGGTCGGCCCTCCGGGCAGGGGTTCGTGCCACCGGGGGTCCTGGCCGGCGTCCCGGATGTTCTGGATATGAAAGGTCTCCGGGAGACAGGCGATGTCGGCCCTCAGGGCCGAAGCCTCCGCGAGCAGACGCTCCGCCATCCGCAGGTTGTACTCGTATTTTTCATCCCCCGTCTCGCCGACGGCCCTGCCGGGCGTTGAACAGACCGCAATCCTGACTGAACGCGCCATGTCATGCTCCTGGATGGAGGTCGTTTTCAGATAAGGGTTGAGGGGCGTTCTCAAAATAACATGGCCCAAAGGTCCCGATCAAGAAGAAAATCGATCATCCCGAAATGACATCCATAAGGAGGACGGTATGTCCATCTGCTTCGATCACGTGAGCCTGCGCGTCACGGACCTGGACCGGTCCGTGACGTTTTACCGGGATGTGGTGGGGCTGGAGTTCGTGAGCCGGAGGGAGAACGCCCAGGGGGTGTTCCGGGTGGGGGAGGCGCTCCTGGTCCTGTTCTGCCGGCCCGAGTACCGGCCCGTGTCCGAGGAGGTCAAGTCCGGCACGGACCACATCGCGTTCTGTCTGGACACGGCGGGTTACGATGCCCTGCTCGGACGCCTGAAGGCGGGGGGGCTGGTGCTGCGCGGGCCGACGATGAACAAGGGGGCGCGAGGGGAAGGGCTGGCGACCTATTTCCGGGACCCGGACGGGAACGAGCTGGAGATCAAGAAATACGACGAGGCGTGATCCGCAGATGGGCGCAGACGAACGCAGATGAAGGCAAGAGGCAAGAGGCGAGAGGCGAGAGGCGGTATGGGGGGTGGAAGGGGGCTGCTCGAATCAGGTCTGGACCAGCAGGCCGTGCATGAACACGTCCACCAGGTTGTCCACCACGGCCTCCTCGTCGTCCAGTTCGGGATTCGGAGTCTGGGCGATGAAGCGGTGGATGCAGTAGTGGAGCAGCGCCCAGAAGAAGGCCCGAATGGTGAGGCGGGGGTTGATCGCCCGATAATCGCCCCGGCCGATGCCATCCTCCACGGCCTGGCAGATGGCCTTCAGGTGGGGGGACCGGTAAGCCTCCAGGAACCGCTCCCGGAACTTGTGGTCCTCCAGGGCGCTGTAGAGCATCAGCCGGATGAAGGCCGGGTCCTTGCGGTTGCGTCGGATGTAGGCGTGGGCGTAGGTCCGGAGCGAGGTTTCGAGGTCCGAAGGGAGCTGGAGCAGGCCCTCCTCCTGTTCCCAGACCCGGAATCGTTTTTCAAGGGTGTGGGCGATGATGGCGTCGTAGAGATCCTCCTTGGTGGCGAAGTGCCGGAAGATGATGGCCTCGGAGATGTCGGCGGCGCAGGCGATCTCCCGCGTGGTGGTCCCCTTGAAGCCCTTGTTCGCGAAGAGGTCCATAGCCACCTCGATGATCTGGGTGCGCCGCTCCTCCTGGGGTATCCGTTTTTTGGCGGGAGATGTCATAAGAAAACCGAGACGATCCGCAGATGACGCAGATGGGTTTTTTAATCTGCGCATATCTGCGCAGATCTGCGGATTCTTCTTTTCAGTCGTCATCGCCGGTGCGGGCGCTCGTGGCCGCCGGTATTTCGGCAGGCCGACGCTTTGCCAGCCCGCGCAGGCGTTCCGTGGCCCTTTCAGCGACGATGTAGAACGCCGGGACGACCAGCAGGCTGAGGGCCGTGGAGACGATGAGCCCGCCGATCACCGCGAGGGCCATCGGGGTTCGGATCTCGGAGCCCGCCCCGAGGCCGAGGGCCGGGGGGATCGCGGCCATGAGCGTGGCGACGGCGGTCATCAGGATGGGCCTGAGACGGACCGGTCCCGCGCGCAGCATCGCGTCGAAGGCGTTCAGCCCCTCCTCGCGGGCCTGGTTGGCGTAGTCGACCAGGATGATCGAGTTCTTCTTCACGATGCCCATGAGGAGCAGGAGGCCGATCATGCTGAAGATGTTCAGGGTCTTGCCCGTCAGCCAGAGCGCGCCGGCTGCGCCCACGATGGACAGGGGCAGGATGGTGAGGACCGTGATGGGGTCGATGTAGGAGTTGAACTGCGAGGCCAGGACCATGTAGGCCACGATGATCCCCAGGATGAGCGCGAACATCAGGCTGTTCATGGACTCGTGAAACGCCACGCTCGCCCCGCCCAGGACTGCACGGGAGCCCACCGGCATGTCTTTTGAGAGCTTCTCCACCGTCGCCAGGGCCTCGTCCTGCGAATGTCCGGGCGCGACGTTGGCGAAGACCGTGATGGCCCGCTCCCGGTCCCGCCGGGTGACGGCCTGCAGGGCGGGGAGCTCCTGGCTCGTCACCAGCGACGAGAGGGGCACGAGCTGGCCCGACCGGGTCCGCACCTGGAGCCGGGAGATGTCCTCCGGGCGGGTGCGCTGATCGGCCAGGAGACGGAGGCGCACGTCGATGCGCCGGCCCCCGGCGCTGTACTTTCCGATTCGGAGGCCCCCCACCAGGGCGTTCAGGGTCGTGGCCACGTCTCCGACCGGGATGCCGAGGTCGGCGGCGCGCGCCCGGTCGGGCGCGATGCGCAGCTCCGGCATGCCGAGCTGGTAGTTGGAGTCCAGGTCCACCACCGTGCCGCTCGCGTTCAGCTTCTTCATGATCTCCTGACTGGAGGCCACGAGCTGGTTCCAGTCGGAACCCTGGACCGCGAACTCCACGGGGAAGCCGCGCTGCGCCGTGAACCCGGACTGCGACAGGTCCTGGGCCACGGCGCGCAGGCCGGGGATCGCGTTCAGTTCCCTGCGCAGCAGCGACGCAAATTCCCTCTGGTTGAGCTGGCGTTTGCCGGGGGGGACCATCGTCAGGAACATGATCCCGGTGTTCACGCCCGATCCCCCGATGCCCCCCCCCACGACCGTGAAGACCCGTTCCACCTCAGGGCGCGTGTTGACGACGGCCTCGGCCTTCCGGAACAGCCTGTCGGTCTCGTAGATGTCCGACCCCACGGCGGTCTGGAGACGGAGGAGCATCCGGCTCTGGTCCTGCGAGGGCACGAACTCGCTGGGGAGGACCTTCAGGACGACGATGGCCCCGGCGAACAGCAGGGCGCTCAGCACGAGGATGGCGCCGGGCCGCCGGAGGCCGCGCTTGAGCATCCACTCATATCCTTTTGCCAGCCGCTCGAACATCCGGTCCGCCGCCAGCCCCATCCGACCCCGGCCCTCCCGCGAGGTGGTCAGGATCTGGGCGCAGCGCGCGGGGGCCAGCGTGATGGCCTCCACGTAAGACAGGAGCACCGCGACGCAGAGGGTGACGCCGAACTGGAGGAAGAATTTCCCGACCACGCCCTTCATGAAGATGACCGGGATGAAGATGGCGACGACCGCCAGGGTGGCCGCCAGGGCGGCGAAGGCGATCTCGTAGGTCCCCTCGCGCGCGGCCCGCACCCGGTCCTTGCCCCCCTCCGCGTGGCGGAAGATGTTCTCCAGCACCATGATGGCGTCGTCCACGACGATGCCCACGGCCAGGGCCAGGGCCAGAAGCGTGAAGGTGTTGAGCGTGAAGCCGAGGAAGTAGATGACCGCGATGGTGCCGAGCAGGGACATCGGGATGGCCAGGACGACGTTGAGCGTGCTGGAGATCGAGCCGAGGAACAGCCAGCAGACCAGCGCCGTCAGGATGACCGACAGGATCAGCTCGAGTTCGATCTCGTGGACCGATTCCTCGACGAACTGCGTGGAGTCAAAGTTGATCCCCACATCCATCCCCCTGGGGAGGGTCTTCCGGATCTTGTCCAGTTCGCCGCGCACCCCCTGGGCCACGGCCACGGCGTTGGACCCGCGCTGTTTCTTGACCCCGATGCCCTGGGCCGGGGCGCCGTTCACGCGCGCCAGGCGGCGCATGTCCTCAAACCCGTCCTCGACGAGCGCCACGTCCTCCAGGTAGACGGGGCTGCCCGCGACCTGGCGGATGACGATGTGGCGGAGGGTGTTCAGGTCGAGGGCCTCCCCCATCACGCGGACGTTCACCTCACGGCCCTCGGACTCCAGCCGGCCGGCGGGCAGTTCGATGTGCTCGCGCTGAAGGGCCGAGACCACGTCCGTCACGGTCAGTTGCCGCTCGTCCAGCCTGGTGGCGTCCAGCCATATCCGGACGTTGCGCTCCAGGTAGCCGCCCATCGTGATCTCGCCGACGCCGGGCACGGTCTGCAGCCGCTCCTTGATCTGGTAGCGCGCGTAGTCGCTCAGGACCTGCTGGGGAAACGCGCCCGACAGGCTGACCCACATGATCGGCTGGTCTTCGGGGTTGTTCTTGGAGATGACCGGCGGATCGAGGTCTTTGGGCAGGCGCTGCTGCGCCTGGGACACCTTGGTCTGGACGTCCTGAAGCGCCAGGTCCACGTTGCGGGCCAGGTCCAGCTCCACGGTGATGTTGGCCCTCCCCTGCTGGGAGGACGACGTGAGCGAGCGCACCCCTTCCACCTGGGCCAGCGCCTCTTCCACGATGTCCACGACGTCGTTTTCGATGACCTCGGGCGCAGCCCCCTCCCAGGTGAGGCTGACGGTGATGGTGGGGAAGTCGACATCAGGGAACTGGCTGATGCCGATGCGCGAAACGGCCACGGCGCCGAACACGATGGTGGCGGCCATGAGCATCCAGGCGAAGACCGGTTTGTTGATGCAGATGTCTGTGAGCTTCACGATTTGGCTCCTTCCTTACCGGCGCCGCTGTCGACCCGGACGGCCGCCCCTTCGAACAGGGCTTCCGAGCCGCGCACCACGAGCATCTCGCCAGGGCGCAGGCCATTTCGGACCTCGACCCGGCCGTCCGCCGTCCGCATCCCCAGGGTCAGGACGCGCGCCCTGGCCACGCCCCCTTCGACGACATAGGCCAGAAACCCGCGTTCGCTCGGACGCACGGCGGTCTGCGGGATCACGGGGGCATCGATGGCCGCGCCGACCGGGATCGTCACCTGGGCGAACGTGCCGGGCCGCAGGGCGTCCTTGCCCGGATCGTCGATCTCCGCCATGACCGCCACCATGCGCGAGGCCTCGTCCGCGGTCTCGGCCACGGAGGAAATCTTTGCGGAGAACTCGCCCTCGCTGCCCCGCGCCAGGAAGCGGGCCGGCATCCCCGGCTGGAGGCGGGCCGCGTCCTGCTCCGGGACGCTGAAGCGGAGCAACAGGGGCTCCCGCCGGACCAGGGTGGTGAGGGTCGCGCCGGGCTGTACGTATTGCCCGGTCTGGACGGTGCGCGTCTGGATGATGCCTGAGACCGGTGCGCGCACCAGGGCGTCCCGCAGGTTCAACTCGGCCAGGTCCAGCATCGCGCGGGCCTGGGCCGCCTCGGCCGTGGCCGTGCGGACCCTGGTGCGCCAGGTCTCCAGCTCCTCGCCGGGGATCAGACCGGGGTTCTGGGCGTTCACGCCTGCGCGGCGGGCGAGGCCGGCCTCGGCGTCCGATTTGGCGGCCTCGGCCTTCTCGAACGTCGCGCGCGCGGACTGGACGGCCAGGCGGTAGCGATCCGGCTCGATCTCCACGAGGACCTGCCCCTGTTTGACGGCATCCCCCTCGACGAACCGGACCTGTTCGACCTGTCCGGCCACGCGCGCGGTGACCTGGACCACCTCAAACGCCTCCACGGA
Source organism: Candidatus Latescibacterota bacterium (assembly GCA_009694805.1). Classification (GTDB taxonomy): domain Bacteria; phylum Latescibacterota; class UBA2968; order SICM01; family SICM01; genus SICM01. Next base: position 92,099 of record SICM01000001.1, on the reverse strand, counting down.
CCCGACGGCGCTGATGCTGTACTCGACGCGCCGGGATTCGACGGGGACGACCTCGACGGGGAACTGGATCTTCCCCCTGCCCCCCTGGGCCGGCGGCGGGGAGGCGGCGTTCCTGGACCTGGAGAAGGCGATGAGGGCTATGACGATGACCAGAAAACCCGCCAGAACGATCCGAACCGTGCGTGACTTCATGGAGTCGACTCCTCTCCTATGGGACCCAGGCCCGTAGCTGCCCGCAAGTCCAGGTAGGCGAGCGCCAGGCCATACCGGGCGCTGGCCAGCGCCACTTCCGCTTCAAACAGCCCCACATTCGCATCCGCCACCTGAAGTGCGTTCACCAGGCCCTGCCGGTAGAGTTCGGCGGTCTGCCGGGCGTTTTTCTGCGCCACCTCCACGGCGACCGATGCCTGCCGGATGACCGCCTGCCGGTTCGAGAGCGCCACGAGCGCGGAGCGTACCTCGAGCGCCAGGCGTCGCTCCGACGCCTGCAGGTCCAGGTCTGCCGCGCGGGCCAGGGCGAGACGTTCCGCGCGCTCGGCCCTTCCCCTGCCGCCGTCGAAGAGATTCCAGCCGAGCGCCAGCGAGGCGTTTCCGTCGTGGCGGTGTCCGGTGACCCCGGTCTCATTGGTGTTGCGGTACAGCCCGGCGAGCGTCAGGGTGGGGAACATCCGGAACAGCGGCTCCCGCGCGGAGGCGCGCAGGGCCTCGGCGCGCCGGCGGCTGGCGGCGACGTCCGGGCGCTGCTTCTGCGCCTGGGCGATGAGGTCGTCCGCGATGCCAGGGGCTTCGGTGGCAGCCTGGAGGAGCGCAGCGGGCGTCTGGAGCGGTCCATCGACATCGGTGTCCAGGAGGTAGCCGAGACTCAGGCGGGTAGTCTTCACATCCCCCTGCGCCCCTGTCCCCTCGCGCTCGGCCGTGGCCAGTTCGAGTTCGGCCCGGGTCACGTCGTTTGAGCTGACGATCTGCGCCTCGAAGCGTGCGCGGGCGTCCTTCAGGCTCGCCCGGGCGAAGTCGAGACGTCTCTGGGCCGCCTCGAACACCTGTTCTGTGCTGAGGGCCGTGAGGTACGCCTCGGCGGCATCGAAGGCCAGAAGCCGTTTGTCGTTGGAAGCGGTGAGGCGGGCGGCCTCCCGCTCCTGCGTCACCTGCCGGTAGAGGGGGAAAAGACGGGCGTCAAAGAGGTCCATCGTCACCGTGGCGGTTGACGACAGGGCGTTGTAGTGCTGGAAGACCGCCGTCTCTCCGCGCACGGTCTGGAGGGTCTGGTAGGCGCGGCGGGTGTAGTTTCCGATGAGCGTCAGATCCGGCAGGAAGAAGGTCCGCACGCTGCTGGCGCGCGCCCCGGCGGCGGCGGCGTGCGCCTCGGCGATCCGTGCGCGCTCGTTGCGTTCCAGGGCGAGGCGAACGGCGCTCTCCAGGCTCAGCCCTCGCTCCTGGGCACAGGCGGCGCTCGCAGAGACAGAAAGGGCCAGCGCCATCCAGGCCAGCAGCCGCTGTCTCCGTGGAGTCAACCCGTTTCGGGCCGGGTGGGGTTTAGAGTCCGTACGGAAATCCCATCCGGGCTTCAAGTGGCTGCGAAGGCTGTGGGCTGCGTTACGCTCAGTCGCCGCATCTATGAGGAAGATGCGCCTCCTTCGCAAGCCTTGCCCAAAGCCTTCTCGCTCACTTTCGGGCCGAGGGAGCGAGTTTCCGTACGGACTCTTATGGGGGTGCGGATGCTCCAAATGAACTCCTTTTGAAGGGGGCTGTTCGCGCTTTGGGGGGGATGAGATTGAAAAGTAAGTGCTTACTAATATAAAATAATGGCCTCACTTGTCAAGTAGAAATTCCATGGCCCGAAGCGGGGGAATCGGGAGGGTGAGGGGGGCGCTATGCGGGGCGGGCCAGGTCGTCGGAGCGGGGGTAGACCTTGTGGCGGGGCCGACCTTTGAGGATGCCCTCCATGCCCCAGCGGGTGACCTGCTTGAAGGCGTCGCTGGTGATGAAGGCGGCGAAGTCGTCCTGGCCGTCCCACTCGCTCAGGATGGCGTAGGAGCCGGGGTCATCCACCTTGCGATAGAGGCCGCTGCTTCGATGCCCTTTCACCTGCTCCATCGCCTTGAGGACTTCCTGGAATTTCTGCTCGAAGGTGTCTCGTTTGTCGTCGAAGACTTCGTAATACATGCCGATTGTGACCATTGTGGCGCTCCTTATTTCATCCTCCTGCTCGGTTGCCTCCTCCTTGTTCATGAGTAGGGAAGTATGGGGGAAAGATGGACCTGCGTCAAGAAGAATCTCGAAGGCGGGGGTCTAAAAAAAGGATTGACCGGATGGACGGGCGTGTTATCTTTGTTCGTCCGGGAGGCCGGTTGAACGAGAGGCCGCAGAAAGATATCCCCCCCTATCCTCCCTTCACGTCAGGTGATGCGCCATGGCCGGTTTACCCGAAGATATTGTCAAGCTGCTTCTGGCCATCCTCGTCGGCGGACTGATCGGCGTCGAGCGCGAACTCCATCATAAAGCGGCGGGCTTCAGAACGATCATTTTGATCTGCATGGGCTCCGCCCTGTTCACCCTCATATCCCTCAGGACCGGCAGCGAAGACCGCATCGCCGCGAACGTCGTCACCGGCATCGGTTTCATCGGCGGCGGCGTGATCCTGCGAGACGCCGGTCGAATTACAGGCATGACCACCGCCTCCACGATCTGGCTCGCCGCCGCTCTGGGCATGGGCATCGGCGGCGGATACTATCTCCTCTCTTTCGTAGCAACCGGCTCGGCCATGACCATTCTGTGGGTCTTTCCCTGGATCGAAAGGTGGGTGGGCAAGACTCGGGACAGGCGGATCTACGAGATCGTCAGTCCGATCGACCCGAAGAAGATCGGTCAGCAGGAGGCCCTGTTTCGGGAATGCGGCCTGCGCGTGCATCGCCGCAAGCAGGTCAAGCGGGGTGACGAAATGGTCTGCACGTGGGAGACCCAGGGGTCCACAGAGGCCCATGACTGCCTCGTCGAGCGGCTGCTTGCCGATGCCGATGTGAAGGCGTTTCACTTCTAAAGGACGGTCGAACGGCAATAAGAACCTATCTCTAAACCCCATCCGGGCTTCGAGCGGCTGCGAAGGCCGTGGGCTGTGTTGCTCTGCATCGACGCATCCGCCTTGCAGGATGCGCCTGCTTCGAGCGCCTTGCCCACGACCTTCTCGCTCGCTCTCGGGCTGCAGAGCAGGTTTTAAGATAGGTTCTAAATACGAAAGGAGTCCGCTGTGCCCAGACCGAAGGTTTTGATCGGGAGCCGCCAGGCGCCAGACCTGGAGGCGATGCTTCAGAATGCCTCGCTGGAGGTGGAGATGCATTTCCTGCCGCCGGGGGAGAAGCTTGGCGATCACATCGCGGAGGTCGAGGTCCTCTATGGACACATCGGAGAGACGGATTTCGCCAGGGCCCGTTCGCTCAAATGGGTGCAGCAACCCCACGCGGGGGTCGAGGGTTTTATGTACCCCGCCTTCAAGGCGAGCGACGTGATCCTGACGAACTGCCGGAGGCTGTACGGGAGACAGATCTCGGAACACGCCTTCGCCCTTCTGCTGGCGCTCACGCGCCGCATCCCGGAGCACGTGGAGGCCCGGCGACGCCAGCACTGGGAGATCCTCCCCTGTCTGGAGCTGGCGGGGATGACGATGGGCATCCTGGGGCTGGGCGGGATCGGGAGGGCGATTGCGGAGCGGGCGAAGGCGTTCGAGATGCGCGTCATCGCCGTGGACCCGGAGCCGGTGGAGCGTCCGGATGCCGTTGACGAACTGGGGAGACTCGACGGATTGCCGGCGTTCCTGGCCGCGTCCGACGTGCTGATGGTCTGCTGTCCGAGCACGCCGGAGACGCACAAGCTCCTGTCCCACGACCAGTTCAACCGGATGCCGGAGGGGAGCTATCTGATCAATGTCAGCCGGGGGAGGGTGATCGACGAGGAGGCCCTGGTCGCGGCGCTCCGGAGCGGCAGGCTGGCGGGGGCAGGGCTGGACGTCACGTACACGGAGCCGTGCCCGCCGGACAGCCCGCTCTGGACGGAGCCGAACGTGATCCTGACGTCGCACAGTGCGGGACAGTCCCAGCACGTCCGCAGGCGGGCCGTGGAGCTGTTCATCGACAACCTGAGCCGCTACATCAAAGGGGAACCGCTGGTCAACCTGGTGGACAAGCAGAAGGGATATTAACCGCCAAGTCAGGGAGGGGAGACGATCCTGTGAATCGTCCGGGGATGCACACGGATATAAGTGGTGAACGATACATAGCACGGCGATTCATCGCCGTGTAAGCGGTGAATAAGATGTAGCACGGCGATTTATCGCTGTGTGAGCGATAGATAAAGAATAGGAGCGATTGTACATGGCGAAGCTGAAGCTGGTCATCATGTGGGAGACTGCGCCGGGGATGGCGGAGCGGGTGAGGCCCCAGGTCCCGGAGTATGACGTGGCGCTGGCCACGGAGACGGACCGGCTCGTGAAGGAGATCGCGGACGCGGACGTGGTGTTCGGACGGCTTCCGAAGGAGCCGTTTCTGGCCGCGAAGAAGCTGCGGTGGGTGCAGAGCATCGGGGTGGGGTTCGAGACGATGCTCTATCCGGAGATGATCGGGAGCGACGTGACCATCACGAACACGGCCGGGGCGTTCGACGCGGCGATGGCGGAGCACACCTTCGCGCTGCTGCTGTCGCTGACGCGGGCGATGCGGGAGTATCACGACCTTCAGAAGACGCGCGGGTGGTCGCGGGAGGTGCCGGTGATGCAGCTCGCGGGGAAGACGATGGGGGTGCTGGGCCTGGGGACCATCGGAAGGGCCGTGGCCGTTCGGGCGAAGGCGTTCGGCATGCGGGTGATCGCGCTGGACGCGCAGGTGAAGTCGCCGCCGGAGGGGGTGGATGCGGTGTTCGGGCCGGACCGGATGGAGACGGTGTTCCGGGAGTCGGACGCGATCCTGGTGGGGCTGCCGCTGACGGAGCGGACGAAGGGGCTGGTGAACCGGGAGCGGCTGAGGATGATGAAACCGACGGCGTACGTGCTCAACATCGCGCGGGGACCGATCATCGCCGAGGCGGATCTGGTCGAGGCGCTGAAGGCGGGGGAGATCGCCGGGGCCGGGCTGGACGTGTTCGAGCAGGAGCCGCTGTCCCAGGAGAGCCCGCTGTGGGACATGCCCAACGTGGTGATCACGTCGCACGTGGCGGGACGGTCCCATGAGGGGGTGGACAACATCGAGTCCGTGCTCGTGGAGAACCTGCGCCGGTTCGCGAAGGGGGAGCCGTTGATGAATGTGATCGACAAGCGGCTGGGGTACAAGATTCAATGAGGGGGGACCAGAGGGAATTCCTGTAGGGGCAGGCCCCTGTGCCTGCCCCTATGGTTTTGATACAGGTTTCTCAGTCGAGCAGGTGGATGAGGTGCCCCCCTGAGCGTTCGTCGCGCTCCAGCCGGACCATGCCGCGACGGGCGGCCTCCTCCAGCAGGGCGCTGAAGGAGCGGAAGCCATAGTGGGATTCGTTGAAGCCCGGTTTTCGGCGTTTGAGCGCCTGCTTGACCATCGAGCCCCACACGGGGTCCTCCTCGCCGCGCTCGGCCTGCAGGGCCTCGACCGTCTCCACCATGAGGTCGAGGGCCTCCTGCCGTCTGTCCTCCTCGTCCTTCTTCGCCGGGGTCTCTTCCCTGGCGGTGGATCGGGCGGGTTTCCGCGCCGTGCGTTTTTTCTTCTGGGCCTCCTCCAGCACGAGGTCGTCGTAGTAGATGAACTCGTCGCAGGCGGCGGTGAGCAGGTCCGAGGTGGATTTCTTGACGCCGACCCCGATCACGAGCTTGTTGTTCTCGCGCAGCTTCGCCACGAGCGGCGAGAAGTCCGAGTCTCCGCTGATGACGACGAAGGTGTCCACGTGGGACTTGGTGTAGCAGAGGTCGAGGGCGTCGACCACCATGCGGATGTCGGCGGAGTTTTTACCCGACTGGCGCACGTGCGGGATCTCGATCAGTTCGAAGGCGGCCTCGTGCATGGTCGTCTTGAACTCCTTGTAGCGCTCCCAGTCGCAATAGGCCTTGCGAACGACGATGCTGCCCTTGAGCAGCAGCCGTTCCAGCACCCGCTTGATGTCGAACTGGGGATACTTCGCCTCGCGCACGCCGAGCGCGATGTTCTCGAAGTCGCAGAAGAGCGCCATGTTCTTGATCTCGGGTTGGCCGGGCATGGGGTTTCTTTCGTTTGAGGGGGGTGGTGGGGGTGGATGAACAGGGTGATGGATAAGAGTCCGTTGATAGGGCGCGGTTGAAAAGCCGGGCCCTATCGTTTTAACGAGCAGGTTTCCCACCTTTCTTGCTCGTGCAAGAAAGGTGGGGCCAAAGAAGCACGCTCGCTCAGACGCCGCGAGGGGCTTGAGCGCGGCGTAAATGCTCCCCCTGTCAGATCGGGGAGTGGATGGCCGCGATAGGGGCGTTGCCTCTGAGGGGACATTGTAAAGGGGGATTCCGACGCCGCGCTGCCTTGGGGACGGATCTTCAGGACTGCTATAGGACCGATTCTCCCCCTCTCCCGGGGGAGAGGGGGCCGGAGGGAGGGGTCTAAATCACCGTGGTGATGTCCGGTGAGACCGGCTGACCGTTGAGGGAGAGCTGCGTCCCGCCTATGCAGACGGCGCGAAGGAGGTGGCCACTGTCCTCGAACAGGGCGACGATCTCCGCGTCGGACTGGCAGCCGTCCAGGTCGATGGCCCCGGCGTTCCGGCGGATGAAGATGCGGTAGCGCTTTCCATCGGTCTCGATCCGTGCACCCTCGCCCGTCCCGTCCAGCAGGGGGGTGATGACGGGTGCGGGATCGGCTACCTTGCGCGGGAAGAGGATGGTCAACAGATCATCTATACGCCTGGGCATCTCGGCGTGGACGTCGAGATGGTAGAGGGCGGCCTCCTCCGGGACGGGCTGCTCGCCGGGGCCGTAGCCGAAGGGCTGGAAGTCGAACCCTTCGTGGGCCCGGAAGTGGAGGCCGTCCCGGTGGCAGAAGACGACGTCGAGGGCGGCTCTGTCGTATTGAATCAGGGCGCGGCGGCCCTGCGTGTCCACCTGCATCGGCTTCGCGGCGTGGAGGTGCCAGCCCCACATCGCCTCGTGCGTGGGCTCCATGTGGTCCACGAGGGCGAAGAAGCGGTTGTCCAGGCAGAGGACCGTCCGCGTGCAGGATCTGACGCGGTCGCCGTAGGCAACAGTCGCATCGCCCACGGCGTGGGTGAAGGTGGGGTCCGTGTGGAAGGCGGTGAAGCGCCCGACGGCGTCGTTGCTCCGCACGATCTGGCCGGCCCCGTCGAAGGTGACGGCGTTGTGCGCCCGGGTCTGGCGCGTCCAGCCGTGGTGGTGGGCGCTGCTGTAGAGGCTGTAGAGGCCGCTGGGGATGGCCAGGGGCTCACCGAAGGCCTCGATCACGAAGGAGTTGTGGTCCGCGTGGGAGTGGGAGGTCGTGCCGTAGGGGGAGGCGCGCATCGTGAAACGGACGTCCTCGCCGGGGTCCCGGAGGTTCGTTCGGATGGAGAGCCAGCCGATGTCCCGGAAGAGCTGCGCGGCGGACTGAGGCAGGCCGGTGAGGGGGACCTGCTGCCTGGGGGTGAGAAAGGTGAGCGGGGTGATGGGCGGGGGGCCGTCGCCGAGCTTCGCGATCTGCTCGGCGTGTTCGAGGAAGCGCCCGTCGCCGTGGATGTGACCCAGGTGGAACTGGATGCCGTAGTTGCCCCGGACGAGGCCCCTGCCGCCGGTCCGGCCGTCGCCGAACGGGAGGAGGCGGGCGTTGGGGGGGACGCACATCAGCCGCCACTCGCCCTGATGCCGGAAGAAGGGTTTCTGATACAGGTCGATGCCCGCAGCCTCGCGGAGGCCGAACAGGAAGTTCAGGAAGCGCTCGCAGTAGCCGGTGGAGTAGGAGACGCCCTCGGCCCACCCGCCGTCCTTTCCGCCCCACCAGGGATACATGGCGGCGGTGGTGGGGAGGACGAAGTCGAACCAGTCCCCGGCCTCGCGGAGTTCGCCCGCGAACACGACGGCCAGCTCGCCCAGGAAGCCGAGCATCCGGCCGGAGTGGCTGCCGGAGCCGAGGACGCCGTAGTCCTGCCGGACGAGGAGCTGGTGCGTGCGGATGCCCCGCCCCCGGAACGCCTCACGGATGGTCTCCCGCTCGTCCTCCGTCGCGGCGGCGAAGGCCCAGTCGTAGGCGCGCTGAGCCCAGTTGATGATGGACATGTGGGGCTCGTCGTTGTGGGGGATGGAGGTGGCACCGTCCGGGTCCCACTTCGCGAACTCCAGGAGGCGCTCCACGGCGGCCCGGCCGAACCGCTCCTCCCCGCCGATCAGGTAGACGAGGCCGAAGTTCTGGGCGTCGGTGGCCATGACCCGGGAGTGGTTCATGGCGTCCCGCCAGAGCCGCCCCCAGGTGTCGTGGTCCGTGGCCCGGCTGGGGAGGAAGGGAGGTTCGGGCATCCGGAAATCCTCGCGCAGCCGCTCTTCGGCCTGCGCCCGGAACTGCTCCCATTCCTTGTTCAGCGCCCCCTGGCAGAGGGTCCGGAAGGCGTCCAGCCGGGAGGCGGGCAGCATGTGGCGGGGGTGGGCGGGGCTGATCCGGGTGACGACCTCGCGGCCGGTCGGAATGGTGAGGCGAGGCGTCTCCGGGGTCACAGTGAAGGAGAAGGTCTCGCTCCATGCCTTATCCTGCCCGCAGCCGAGGGCCCGCCAGCGCCATTGGTAGACGCCGGGCTCCAGGGGTTCAGACAGGAGGAAAAGGGTGCGACCCCTCACTTCGTAGTTGCGGGATGAGCGTGCGGCCAGGCTGGCGCTCTTGCCGACGCGAAGCTCATAGTGCGTCGCGTCAGGGACGGGCCTCCAGACGAAGCCGGGGGGGTTCAGGTCGGCCTCCGCGCCGTTCTTCGGGCGGCGGGAGTCCACGAGCGGGTTGGGGGAACGGTGTTCGCGCATGGGAGACTCCATTTATCCGCAGATGTGCGCAGATAAACGCAGATGAAATCCCCTATCTGCGAACATCTGCGCTTATTCTGCGGATCAGGGTTTTAAGCATCTGTCCGCCAGGGCGCAGACGGCCTGCCCGGCCTCTTCCGCGTCGGCGCGGGAGACGTCGATGTGGGTCACGGCGCGGCAGGTGGTCCGGCCGTGAGGGCTCAGGCGCACGCCGGTCTCGGCCCACAGCCGGTCGATGAACGCTAGCGCGGTGAGGCCGGTCTTTTCGATCCCGAACCGGACGATGTTGGTCTCCACGGCGTCGGGGTCTATGACGGTGGCCTTCGAGCAGGCGACGAGGCGGGCGAAGATCCTGGCGTTCTCGTGGTCGTCGGCCAGGCGGGTGACGTTGTGGCACAGGGCGAAGATGCCCCCGGCGGCGATGATGCCCGACTGCCGCATGGCCCCTCCGAGGCGGTGCTTCCACTGCCACGCCCGGTCGATGAAGTCGCGGGGGCCGGCCAGGACGCCGCCCACGGGCGCGCCCAGGCCCTTGCTCAGGTCGAGCCAGACGGAGTCGAAGGAGGCCGAGAACGCCTTCGCGGGGACGCCGGAGGCGACCGCTGCGTTGAGGAGGCGCGCCCCGTCCATGTGCGCGAGCGCCCCGCAGTCGTGGGCGGCCTGGCAGACCTCCTGGACCTGCTTCAGCGGCCAGACGCGGCCTCCGCCCACATTCGTCGTCTGTTCCACGGAGACGAGCCGGAAGGGGGGGCGGTGGCGCGAAGGCTGCCAGATGGCCTCCCGCACCTGCTCGGCGGTGAACATGCCGTTCTTCCCGTCGATGGGGTAGGGGATGGCCCCGGAGATCACGGCGGAGCCGCCGGCCTCGGCGATGAGGGGGTGCGCGTTGCGCTCCAGGAGGATGAGGTCGCCGGGCCGGCAGTGGGCGGCGAAGGCGACCTGGTTGCACATCGAGCCGGAGGGGAGGAAGACAGCGGCCTCCTTGCCGAGCAGTTCGCAGGTCATCCGCTGGAGTTCGTTGGTGGTGGGGTCCTCCCCCTTCTGTTCGTCGCCCACCTCCGCCGCGCACATGAACTGACGCATCTCGGCCGAAGGCCTGCTGGCCGTGTCACTGTAGAGATCGATCCGGACTTCGGGCATAGGGAACCTTTCGAGTGGTGAATGGTGGGTTATCCCCGACCGATGTAGAGCTGGCCGACGGGCAGGACAATGGCCTCCAGCAGGTTCACGTGCGGGGGGAGCGAGGCCATCAGCACGGCGGTCTGGGCGAGTTCGTCCACGGTCATCATCGGCTCGGCGTCCTCCCGCTTGGCGCTCTCCTCCCGGCGCTCGACGAGGGTGTTGCCGGGGTGGAGGCAGCCGCAGACGATGCCGTGGTCGCGGCCTTCGAGGGCCGTGACCTGGGTGAGGCCCCAGAGGCCGTGCTTGCTCGTGCTGTAGGGGGCGGAGTTGAGCCGGACGCGCTGCGCGGAGATGCTGCCGATGTTGATGATGCGCCCACCGCCCTGTTTTTTCATGATCCGGAAGGCGGACCGGGTGCAGAGGAAGGGGCCGCGCAGGTTGACGGCCATCACCTTCTCCCAGGCCTCCAGCGAGAGGTTTTCGATGGGGCCGCCGTCGAAGGCCCCGGCGTTGTTGACCAGGATGTCGAGCCGGTTGAAGCGCTTCATCGCGGCGGCGAACAGGGCCTCCACCTGCGCCTCATCGGTGACGTCGGTGGGGTGCGCCACGATCGTGGCTCCGCCCTCGGACAGTTCCTTCGCGGTCTGCTCCAGCACCTGTTTGTCGCGCGCCGTGATCACGACGCTGGCCCCTTCGGCGGCCAGGCCGCGCGCGATGCCCTTGCCGATCCCCCGGTTGCCGCCCGTGACCAGGGCGACCTTGCCGTCGAGCTTGCCCATGAGAACCTCCTGAGGAAAATTCAAGCAACCCCTGAGACCCCCGGACGTCCAGAAAATCGAGAAAAAGATGAAGGGATGATACGAAAATAGAGGGCGGGAACCAAGTTTTTTGTTGGGGACCCCACGAGGGTCGGTCGGCGTCCATGCGGGTCATGGCGCTTGACGGGGGCCATGTCTCATCGTATGTTATGTAAGAGTCCATACGAAAACCCCATCCGGGCTTCAAACGGCTGCGAAGGGGGCGGCGTGGGTCTCATCTCACAGCGAGGGTTTATTTATGGTATTGAACCTCCATCTCCCAGATCGGTTCGTGCGCAGCGGATCGTCTTTTGCGTTCGAGGTCAGCCTGCGCGAACTGACGCACCTCTGGCCGGCGACGAAACGGGCGCTCCTGGAGAAGGCGACGGTGCTGTTTCCGGGGTTTCGTCTGGAGGAGAAGACGATCTACGCGAACGGCGAGTTCATGGGCCTGTGCGGGAGCGTGGCCGGGCCGGGGTTCCATCCGATAGAGGTGCGGATCTCCGTCCAGGACCAGATCTGCGTCGCCAGGGACTACGTGACGGTCCTGCCGGAGGAGGGAGCGGACCGGACCTCGACGACCTTTCCCCACTATGGCTACTATGTCTTTCTCACACGCAGGGGGTTCACCGACGAGGCGCCGAAGCTCGCATTCTGGGGCCTGGAGAAGTGGCGGCGTCTGATCGACTGGATGGCGGCGCACGGCATGGGCCAGGTCTGGTTCACGATGAATTGCTTCTATCTGGCCTATCCTTCCCGGAAGTATCCGGAACTCGTGGATACGACGTGCGCCAATGTCCGGGAACCGTTCCTGAACGCGGTGATCGCGCACGCCCACCGCAAAGGGGTTCAGGTCCACCTGGCCTTCACCAGCGATGACGACCGGCTGCGCGACCTGACGATGGCGCAGTACCCGACGCTCAGCCTCGCGCCGGGGGCCAAGGGGATGATTGACGATATCCATCGCGATTACTTCGGGACGCGCGCGCGTATGGATGCGCAATGATCCTGGACCTGACACGGAGAATGGCTGAGATGAGGGGTTTCTGTCCGGCGCTCCTGCGCCTCCTCCTTTTTTTTCTCCTGCCGACCTCCTCGTGGGGCCGAGACCTGCCCAATGTCCTGCTGATCACGGTGGACACCTTCCGGCCTGACCACATGGGCTGCATGGGGTACGGACGGGAGACCACCCCGAACCTGGACCGCATCGCTTCGGAGGGGGTGCTGTTCACGCAGGCCATCTCGTCGTCGTCCTGGACCACGCCGGGGCTGATGTCGGTCCTGACGGGGCTGTACGCCCCGACGCACGGGGTGGACGCGCGGGACAAGTCTCTCCGGTCGGACGCGCCGACGCTCCCCCGGCTGCTGAGGCCCCTTGGCTATGTCTCGCCGGACATCTGTTATCTGACGGTCATCCCGAACTTCGCAGGGCTGGGGTTCGATGCCTATGCGCCGCGCGACTCCGTGATCTCGAACGGGGACGAGATCCTGTTCAGATGCCTGGAGGACTGCCGGGACCGGCGGTTTTTCATCTACTACCACTACAGAGATATTCACCTCCCCTACCACCCATCGTCGCCCTATGACACCCTGTTCACGCCGGCGGGGTTCGACCGGTCGAAGGTTTCTGCGACGAAGCTCAATGCCGTGACGCAGGACGTGATGATCCCGTTCGGGCACGTGACGTTCGAGGCCGGGGACCGGGGCTGGGTCGCGGGGCTCTACGACGGCGAGGTGCGGCAGATGGACGAGCGGTTTTTCAAGCGTCTGGAGGAGACGCTGGTCCGGCTCGGCCTGAAGGAGAAGACGCTGCTGGTCATCACGGCGGACCACGGGGAGGAGCTGCTGGACCACGGGTTCGTGGGGCACGCCTCCACGTCGTTGAAGGGGACCTCTTACGACGAGGTGATCCGCATTCCGCTGATCCTCCGGTATCCGGGCGGGCTTCCGGCGGGTCGCCGGGTGGGGGAGCAGGTCCAGAACATCGACGTCGCCCCGACGGTCCTGGACCTGCTGGGGACGGAGGTCCCGGAGGCCCTGCAGGGGCGGTCGCTGCTGCCGCTCATCCGGGGCGAGCCGGGGTGGCGGGAGCGGCCCGCGTTCTGCGAGACCACGCCGGGGGGCTACCAGGCCCCTCCGGAGATGCTGAAGACGCGCGTGCGGTCGATGCGGACGCCGGCGTGGAAGTTCATCCGGACGGTGGGGCCCTCCACGGACGTATCCGAACTCTACTCCCTGAAGGAAGACCCCGGCGAGCGGCAGAACGTGGTCTCGGAATATCCCGACGTGGCCCAAAAGATGCGGGCGGAACTGGAGCGGTGGATAAAGAAGGCAACAGACAACAGGCAACAGGCAACAGCCCCCCTTCCACCCCCTGACCCCCTCCCTCCCCCCACGGGTGGGGGAGGGAGGGGGCAACACTTGGCGCAGCCCTCAGTCGCGGGGGAGGGTGGGGGGCTGCTCACGCCTCACGCCTCACGCCTCACGCCTCGTGACTCAGGACTCAGGACTCAGGACTCGGGACTTGTTGTGGAGCCGATCCGCATCCTGTCCCCGGCGGACGGGGAGACGCTCCGGTTTGAGACGGCGCGGGGGACGATCGCGCCCCGGTGGACGGGGGACAGCACGGACGCCTATTCGGCGGCCTACAGCGTGGGCGAGGGGACCCATCACCTGGAGGGGGAGATTGCCGTGACCGGGAGCGTCCCGAAGTACGGCCCGTTCGGGGAGACGATGTGGAACACGCTGGCCCTGTATAACCCGTGGCGTTTCCGGGTGCGGCGGGCAGGTGACCCGAAGGGGTGGAGCGCGTGGGGGACGTTCTTCATCGCGCCTTTCAGCAGGGGCTCGTCGCCGCCCAGGGCGGCAGGGAAGGTTTCCCTATTTTTTTTGGAGCATGGGAGAGGGGTGGCCGTGGTCGGAGGCGTCGCGGCGGCGGTCGGGGCAGGGGCGCTGGCGCGCCTGTGGTTCAGGAGGCGAAGGCATCGATGAACTTGGCGGCGTGGGAACAGGACTTCGGGCTGCTCTTCGGGGGGCTCTGGAAGGGGGTCATCGACCTGGTTCGATGGGCCGGGACCTTCTCTGTCGCCGACGCCCTGTCGTGGGCGCTCCTGCTGCTGATCGCCTTTCTGGTGTTTTCGGACTGGATCGGACGCGAGCGATGCCTGAGGTGGGGCGGGGTTCTCCTCTACACCACGTTCGTCTACCTCACCCTGCCGTTGATGCCGGGCATCTGGAAGACGCTCTACATCCACACGAATGGGAGGATCAACCTGATCGGGGACACGGTGGCGGCTGCGGTCGGACTGGGGTTGCTCCTCCATCTCTGTCTCAGAAGACGGGAACGCCGGTGGCAGGTCTACGCGATGTTGGTCCCTCTGGGCGCTGTGTACACGGCTATCCTGACGCATATTCAAACATCGCCGGCGGAGCGGCTGCACCTGGCCGAGTACGGGTTCCTGAGCTATCTCACGTTCCGCGCTTTGAGGGTTGACATGGGGTATCGATCCGCCTATCTTTGGGGGTGGATCCTGGCGTCGGGCCTGGGTGCGCTGGATGAAGGCATTCAGGGGTGGTTGCCCAACCGGGTGGGGGAGTGGGCGGACGTGAGGCTCAACGTCCTGGCGTGCGGGCTCGGCATGGTCGCGGTGATGCTGGTGGCGAGCAGGAAATGAAAAAACGCCCTTCTTTTTTTTTGCCTTCACCCTTTGCGCAGTCACAGGATGCACGGAGTCCGGCTCTCTGACAGGACGCCAGGCTGAGTCTCCCCTTGACCGGGCCCTGAAGGCGATTCACATGAGGCGGGCGGACCTGGCGGTGGATGCGGGTTACCTGCCGCCGCCCGAGGCCCCTGCGCTGCTTCGCCGGGCGCTGCGCGACCCGCTCTGCGTCCCTCCGGTCGCGGACTCCCTTGCGGCCAGGGTCGAGGAGGACGGCTCGGGCGCATCCGCGTTGCGGACCGTCGCCGGGCTGATCGACGTGCCTGCGAAAAGGGACGGGGTATCGGGCCGGATCGCTGATCCCGTCGAGGCCGTGGGACGCCTCTATGCCTCGTGCGGGGTTCGCCTGGGGGAGGCCCGACCCTGGCGGGCCCGGTTCGAGGCCCTGCCGGGGCCGGTGAGGGAGGCGGTCGCGGCCCTGATGGATGGGGTGGCCCGGAGCCGGACCGACGCCGAAGGCGCGCTGGGCCGGCTGACGCCGGAGGAGCGGGGCCTGGCCGCCCGTGCGACGGGCCTGATCGCCGATTCCCTCGATGAGCGGGAGGCGAGGCGCATCGTCGCTGCTGCTGCGAAGATCGACCGGGGGAGGATGGTGGGGGCTGCCCTGGAGTTGATGGCGGCGGTCGAGGCGGCGCGGGCTGCTTTAAAAGCGTTTAACAGGGATGGACAGGATACGACCCGGACGGACAGGACGAATCCTTCGACACCGCTCAGGACAGGGCTGGAGGGCGTGGAAGGAGACGTGCTGGCGGCGTTCGAGACGCCGGCGGGGGCGGTGATCGTGGGGGGGCCGGGGCGGACGGTCTACCGGCGTCCGGCGGCGGTGATCCTGGACCTGGGGGGGGAGGACCGGTATGAGGGATGGGCCGGGGCTGCCTCGGGCAGCGCGGGTCTGTCTGCCTCGGTCTGTCTGGATCTGGGGGGAGATGACGTGTACGTGGCGGACGGGGACGTGGCGCAGGGGGCCGGCGCTTCGGGCGTCGGGGTCCTGGTGGATGCGGGGGGAGACGACCGCTACGAGAGCCGGGGTGGGATCTGCCAGGGGAGTGGCGTGATGGGGGTGGGGGTGGCGCTGGACCTGGGGGGGGATGACCGGTACGAAGGGGGGATCGGCTGCCAGGGGGCAGGGCTGTTCGGCGTGGGTCTGCTGATGGACGGGGCGGGGTGTGACCGCTACCGGGCGGGCGCGGCGGCGCAGGGCTACGGCGGCACGGGCGGGGCCGGGGCGCTGCTCGACCGGGCAGGGGATGATGCTTATTTCGCCGGGGGGCGGCTGCCGGACTTCCGGGAGCCGGGCCGGTTCCAGAGCCTGGGGCAGGGGTATGGGACGGGTATCCGCCCGTTTGCGGCAGGAGGGGTGGGGGCGCTGCTGGACCTGGGGGGGGATGACCGGTACGAGGCGGACTACTTCGCCCAGGGGTCGGCCTACTGGACGGGGGCAGGGCTGCTGATCGACCGGCGCGGACGGGACCTCTATGTGGCCCGACGCTATGCCCAGGGGAGCGCCGCCCACGTGGCGATGGGGGCGCTGGTGGACGGCGCGGGCGAGGATGTCTATCGCTCGTGGGGCGTCTCGCAGGGGTGCGGGCACGACCTGGCGGTGGGCTGGCTGCTCGACCGGGCTGGGGACGACCGTTACGAGGCCACCTGGCTTTCGCAGGGGGCGGGGAGCGCCAACGGGGTGGGGCTGCTGGCGGACGGGGGCGGGGACGATCAGTACCTGGGTGAGCGGAACACTCAGGGGAGCGGCGTCGGAGACCGGGGCTACGGCAGCATCGGCATCCTGCTGGACGGCGGGGGAACGGATCGGTATTCGGGCCAGGGGAGAGACGGGGAGATGTGGAGGGACGGGGAGTACGGGGCCGGGCTGGATGCGGATGCGGAGGCGCTGTGGTGAAAAACAGGTATCAGGTATCAGGTGTCAGGAAAGGTAAAAGCAGGTGTCAGGTATCAGGTGTCAGGTATCAGAAAAAGCAAAACCAAGTTTCAGGATTCAGGTTTTCCCCGACACCTGAAACCCGAAACCCGAAACCGCTCTTGTCTTTTCCTCGACACCCGACACCCGACACCCGACACCTTTACCTCTGTGCGTCCGTCTTGGCTCTCATCGGCTCGTGTCTTTTTGTCGGGACTGTTCGGGCCGACTCGACGGATGTGTTGATCCGGGCGCTGGGCGGGGGGGACCTTCAGGCCCGGGCAGAGGCCATCCAGAGGTTGGCCGGGAGGGGGCCGGGGGGTGTTCCGGACCTGGAGAAGGTCGTGGCCGATGGGTCCTGGTGGGCGCGGGAGGGGGCCCTGGAGGCCCTGGCCGGGATGGGGGAGACGGGACTGCCGACGCTTGCCCGGGTGGCCAGATCGGATGAACGGGAGGAGGTCCGCCGGTTTGCGGCGCGGGTGATCGGACGTATCCGGCGCCCGGCGGGACGGGAGGTCCTGGTCGAACTGATGAAGGATGCCCGCGTGCGCGGCGTGGCGGCGGCGGCGCTCGGAGAGATGGGGGATTCCGTAGCCGCTCCTCTCCTGATCCGGGCGCTCGGCGACCGGTCTCTTAGCGTCCGGAGGGCGAGCGCCGTGGCGCTCGGCAAGTTGCGCGACCCTCGCGCCGTCGGACCGCTGGTCCGGCTGATGGCGGACTCTCACCAGAGCGTCCGGTTCGCGGCGGCAGGGGCGCTGGCAGGGATCGGACCCTCTGCCGCCGGGGCGCTCTCCGGGGCGCTGCGACAGGCCGACCCGCTGGTCCGGGCGCTTGCTGCCGAGGTCCTGGGCAGGGTCGGCGGGCCAGAGGCGGTTTCCCGTCTTCTGGCGGCGGCAGAGGACGGGGACTGGGGCGTCCGGGGCGCTGTGGCAAGGGCGCTGGGCCTGGCCGGCGCGCCTCCGATCCTGCCCGAATTGAATGCGTGGCTGGGACGGGAGCCGGACCGGTTTGTCGCCGCGCAACTCCGGGGGGCGATCCAGAGGATAGGAGAAAAATAGCTCACCCCCAAAATGAAAAAAAGCACAACAAGAGGTTCTGTTTTTATGGCGAATCGTCTTCGTGAAAAGCCGCTCTCTGATCCGGGAGCGGCGCGCGATCCCCTGAAGACCGGCCTGCATCGGGGTCTGGTCGGGGCGCTGCTCGTCCTCGTCGTCCTGACGCCACTCTATTTCACGACCTCCCTGTCTGACTACAACACGCCCAAGCTGGCCCTCGTTCAGATTCTGACCACGCTGGCCTGTGCCCTCTGGTTCACGGGGATGGCGGTGGAGGGCAGGGTCTATCTGATCAAATCGCCCATCTATTACGCCCTGCTGGCTTTCATGGCGGCCAATTTCATCTCTCTATTTCAGGCCTACAACCAGCCCCAGGGCCTGGAGACGATGTTCCAGTATCTCTGCCACTTCCTGCTCTGTGTCGTGGTATTCAACACCGTGAAGGATGAAGGGGAGGGGCGGGCGATCCTGTGGGCCGCGGTGGGCACGGCCTCGGCCATCTCCGTCATCGGCCTGCTCCAGTATCACCATATCTACGATTTCCATTCCGAGTGGGGGCTTCCCATCTCCACGCTCGGCAATGTCACGTACGTGGCCGAATACCTGGACATCGCCCTGCCCGTGGCCGTGGCCCTGGCGCTTGGGGGGAAGGGTCTGGGGCGGTACGCTGCCGGAGGGGCCGCCTTCCTGATGCTATGTCTGATCGTCGTGCTGGGGAGTCGAGGGGGGTGGGTGGGCGTGATGGTCTCCGCCGTCGTGTTCGTCGGGGCGTGGGGCTGGCGGCACTTCGTCACCGGACATCGCCTTCCGGGGGGGCGCAAATTTGCGCTTGCTGCCGCCATTGCGCTGGTTCTGGTCGGGGTCATCCCGCGCCTTCCTGCCGGAAAGGGGGTGACGGTGGGGAAGGTTCTGGGGGATCGCTGGACGGCGATCTTCCAGCGGTCGGAGGCCGCTGTCCGGGTGCAGGACCAATCGAGCCGGCAGCGTGTGTTGATCTGGAAGGATACGCTGAGCCTGATCCGGGACCGGCCCCTGCTGGGCGTGGGGGTGGGCAATTTCGCGTATAACCTCCCGAAGTACGCCAGCCGGGAGAGCGCGGAGAACCTGGCCCGGATGCGCACGGCAGTCGGGATGGATCTGGCCGCCTATCAGGCGCACAACGGTTATCTGGAGGTGATGGCGGAGACGGGCTTCCTGGGGCTGGCGGCCTTCCTCTGGATGTTCTACGCGGTCTGCGGGATGTTCTACCGGCTGCTGGGCCGCTACGCCCACGGGGAGACGGACGTGCTCAGCGTCGGCCTGGTGGCGGCTGCGGCTGCCACGCTGGTTCACGCCCTGTTCAGCCTCAATTTTCAGAATCCGGCGTCGGCCTCTCATTTCTGGATCGTCACCGGGCTTGCCGCGGCCCTGGAACGGAAGGCGTCGGGCCTGGAGGAGCGCATCCCTCTTCTGGAGACGAGGTCCGGGTCCAGCGTGCTCCCCGTGGTGGGCATCTGCGTGGCGGCGCTGTTCGTGGCCGGCGTCGTGAGCACCAACGCCGTGACCGCGGACTACTATTACAACGAAGGGCGCTACGACTGGAAGGCCAACCCGAAGCGGCTCGAACGCGCCAGGTTCAACTTTGAAAGGTCGGTCGCTTATCGGCCCTATTCCTTCGGGGCTTATCAGATGCTCGGCAACGTGTTCAACGAACTCCGGCTCTGGGATGAGGCGGAGGCCGCGTACCGGAAGAGCCTGCGCTGTCATCCGAACAACCGGATGGTACACAAACTGCTGGGCGAGGTCCTCATGCGGTCAGGCCGGTACGAGGAGGCCGCCGAGGTGTTTCGGGCGGCGATCCGGCTCGATCCCGTGTTCGCCGAGGCGTACTACCGTCTGGGCTACTGTGAACGCCAGGTCGGGCGGTACGACGAAGCGATCCGGGCCCATGTCGAGGCCCTGGCCCTGGAGCCTCAGAATGTCGAGTTCATGAACAGCCTGGGGGCGGCCCGCATCGCCCAGGGGGATTACCGGGCGGCGATCGCAGACCTGAGCCGCGCCGAGGCTGCGAACCCGAACCATGCCGGGGTGCAGACCAATCTGGGGATCGCCTGTTTCTCGCTCAGCAGGACGCAGGAGGCCCTCGACCATTACCAGCGCGCCGTGGCGCTGGACCCCAAACAGCCGAACGCCTACGTGTTGATCGGGCAGGTCTACCAGGAGCAGTTGAAGGACCTCGCGAAGGCCAGAGAGTACTATGAAAAGGCCCTGGTCCTCAGTCCTCAAGATGCGCGTATCGCTGCGCTGGTGAGGGGGCTGTAAAAGAAGCCGTGAAAGGAAGGGGAGACGCCATGACCGAGGCGCAGCGAATGGACTATGAGGCGCAGGGCTACCTGGTGGTGGAGGGGGGCTTTGCGCCGGATGCGTTAAAGCGAGCGCACGCGGCCTTTGACGGGGCGGAGGCGTCCGGCGGCCTGGAGGATCTTCCGAATCGGGACGACCTCTTCATCCACCTCGCCGAGCATCCGATCTTTTTTTCGATGATCCACCGCATCGTCGGGGATGACGTGCAGCTGCGGTCTCTCCGGGGGGTGCGCGTGACACCCGTCAGCGCCGGCAGGGGGTGGCGCCGGGAGGTGGCGGGACTGGTGGGCGTCCATCATCCGGCCTCCACATTCAGCGTGCAGATGTCTCTTTATCTCGACGATGCGCCGGAAGAGGGGGCCTGCATCGCCGTCGTGCCGGGGAGCCACCGTTTCAAGTCCGATCTCCCCTTTCCGGACATCACCACCATCGAGGACATGCCGCATCATGTGGTCCTGCGCGCAAAGGCAGGGACAGCGATCCTCCTGAACGGAAACCTCTGGCAGGCGCGCACCCGGAACCGGAGCAGCGCGTCCCAGCGGTTCCTGGAGTACACCTACGTCCATTGCTGGATGCGCCAGGTCCTGCCTCCCCTGTCGCCGCACGCGACGGAGGTGGCCTCCTCAGCGCACAACCTGAGCCAGTTGTTCGGCATCCGCACGGGCGTCCCGGACTCCAAGTGGTACTGGGGCCGCAGGGTGGAGGGGTACCCGTCCTCGGCAGGGCTTCCGGAGCGCCAGTTCTCAGCGCTGAAGGTGGTGGGCAGGGGCACGCCGAATGCGTAAGTGCAAAGTGCAAAGTGCAAAGTGCAAAGTGCAAAGTGGGAAAGGATGAAGGCCATGACACCTGAACAGGCCAGACGGGACTACGATGCGCAGGGCTATGTCCTGATCCCGAACGCCCTGAACGCGGAGGAACTGAAGCGGGTTCGGGAGGCCTTTGACCGGGCGGCGGCGGAGCGAGGGGGCCTGAGGGATATCCTGAACCAGGACGATGTCTTCGTGGACATGGTCGATCACCCGGTCCTGCTCCCCATCGTGCGGGCCGTGGTGGGGGACGACGCGCAGTTGCGGTACGCGCAGGGGGGCCTGATCAAGCCGGGCACGGATTCGGGGTCGGGCTGGCACTGCGACCTGTCCGGGCTCATGGGGGTCTATCTCCCGGACTCGGTCATCATGACGAAGCTGTTCACCTATCTTGAAGACGTTCCGGAGAACGGGGCCTGCCTGTCCTTTGTGCCGGGAAGCCACCGCTACGAGATGGGGCATCCTCTCCCCGATCTCGCGGCCCACGAGGACATGCCCCACCACGTCAAGATGGTCGTACGCGCCGGGGACGCCGTGCTGATGAACGGCTATACCTGGCACGCCCGGTTCCACAACCGGAGCGACCGGCCTCGCAAGGTGCTGGAGTATTCCTATGTCCATTCGTGGATGAAGACGATGTACGAGTTCAAGGATCTTTCCCCCCACGTGCAGGAACTGGTGATGAAGTCGCACAACCGGCGTCAGTTGTTCGGCGTCCCTGAACCCGGACAGAGCGACTGGGGGCGTCGCTTCGAGGGATGCCCGGCATACCAACCCGTTGAGGTGGGCGTATAGGGTAGGGGCGACCCCCAATGGCCTAACGCTCCTAGCCGTCGCGTTCCCCGCCACTGGGTCGCCCCTACTTTTGATGTGTGGAGGTGATCCCATGCCTTTTTATGTCGGCGCTGCGCGGGCGAACATCACGCCGCCCGTGGGGCACAGGATGTCGGGCTACGGCAACCGGACGCACGGGTCGGACGGGATTCACGACGAGCTGCGGGCCAAGGTCCTCTACGTGGACGACGGGACGACGCGGGCGGTGATCGCGGCCAACGACCTGCTCTACCTGAACGCCGAGGCCGTGGCGGAGGTGCGCCGACGGGTCGCGGAGGCTGCGGAGGTCCCGGCTGAAAATGTCTTTGTCTGCTGCTCGCACACGCACGGGGGGCCGGACACGGGCTACGGGGAGCCGTCGGAGGACCGGATGCGGGCGGCCTACGTGGAGACGCTGTTCTACAAGATCGCCGGGGCTGCGGCGGAGGCCCGGCGGAGCGCCCTGCCCGCGAAGATGGGGCGCCGCCGCGTGGAGACGCAGTGCGGGACCAACCGGCGGGAGCGGACGCCGGACGGGCGGGTGATCCTGGGCCGGAACCTCCACGGGCCGGTGGCCCGGTTCGCGGATGTCCTCCGCTTTGACGATGCGGGGACGGGCCGGCCCCTGGCGCTCCTGTTCTCCCACGCGGTTCACGGCACGACGCTGGGCGGGGATAACTATCTGACGACTTCCGAGCTGTCGGGATGGGCGGAGCGGTTCGCGGAGGCGGCCTTCCCCGGCAGCGTGGCGATGTTCTGCAACGGCTGCGCCGGAGACATCAACCCGGACCCGCGCGGGGCGTTCGAGCACGTGGATCTGCTGGGTACGCGACTGGGTGCGGCGGTGGTGGGCGGGGCCACGCAGGTGGAGCAGATGACGGAGGAGGTGAAGGTGACCTGCCATCTGGAGACGGCCATACTCCCTGTTGAGGACATGCCTTCCCTGGAGGCTTGCCGGAAGGAGGTCGCGGAGGCGGAGGCCGGCCTGAAGGCCCTCGAAGGCGAATCGTCGGGGCGGCGCTGGCAGCCGGAGCGCCGGCTGCGGGTGGCGAGGCAGATGCTGGCGGCTGCGGAGTCCGGGCAGGTCGATCCCGGGCTCCCGTTCGAGATCCAGGCCGTGGCCCTGAACGACGCGGCCCTCGTGGGGTTCCCCGGCGAGATCTTCGTGGAGATCGGCATGGAGATCGAGCGCCGGTCTCCGTTCCCACGCACGCTGACCATCGCCTACGCCAACGGGTCACTCGGATACTTCCCGACGGCCAAAGAGGTACCGTTCGGAGGGTACGAGATCGGGATCGTCCGGGCGCGGCACCAGGGGCGGGTGATTAAGCCAGAGGCGGACGAGGCGATCATCGCGGGCGCGGTGAAGGTGTTGAAGAAGACGCGAGAAAAGGCGGGGTTATGAAATTGATAGAGGAGTTAGGCAGGGTGGTTCTCTGTCGTGATCTTCCAGAACACGGCCTGTGTGCAGGAGATATCGGAACGGTTGTGCTGGTTCATCGGCGAGGAGAAGGTTACGAAGTTGAGTTTGTAACTCTGGACGGCAAGACGATTGCGGTCGTGACCCTGATGTCCGACGAAGTGCGCAAGGCAGGCAGCGCAATGGATGAGAGCGGAAAAATCGTTGAATGAATAGGAGGTCGATATGAGAACCGTTGAAACAACCGCCACTGTGATGGCCGATGGCACGCTTACCGCGCAGGTTCCTCCCGATATTCCACCTGGAGAGCATCAGGTCGTATTGGTCATTGACGAAAAGTCGTTAACAAAAAAAGAGCGTCTGTCACTGAAGTTTTCGGCGTACCCTGTCGGACTGATTTCAGAGGATTCCACTTTCCGGAGAGAAGACCTCTATGATGACGGTCGAAAATAGTCCGATCTTTGTTGATACAAACATTTTGGTGTATGCCAATTTAGCCAAATCACCTTTTCACCTAACGGCCAAAGAGCGACTCAGACTCCTGAGTGAACAAGGCGCTGATCTCTGGGTCAGCCGGCAGGTGCTCAGGGAATACCTGGCGGCCATGACGCGAAGAGACATTTTGACTGAAGCAATTCCTGTATCGTTCCTTGTAGCAGATGTCAGATATTTCGCCGGTTATTTTCAGGTGGCGGAAGAGGATTCGCAGGTGACGGAACGGTTGCTGGAGTTGATGGAGAAGGTTCCCACTGGCGACGCCAGGTCCACGACGCTAACATCGTCGCCACGATGCAGGTCTATGGCATTCGCCATCTGCTCACGCACAATACTGTGGATTTCAAACGGTTCTCCGACATCATCACTGTGTTGCCGATAGACGTGAACGATCAAGATTCAAAAACTTGAAGCAGGGTATGCCAGAAACAACCTGTCACGTCAGCCGGAGACTCGTGGACGCCGGAGAAGCAATTCGATTCTCCATCCGTGCAGGCGAGGGCGCGGAGTTCCGTATCTTTCCCCGGTACCTGGAGGGCTGCGACCCAGCGACGGCGCGGCGCCGGGAGGGCCGGCTGGCGTGGCTGGACGACCTGCCGTCGGTGAAGTTTGACCTTTCCGACGGCGCGACGGAGGTCGTCTACCGTCCGGAGGAGTCGGGCAACTACCTGGCGCGGCTGCGCACGCCGGAGCGGACGCTCTACCGGTACTTTGCGGCGGTCAGGCCCGAAACCCTCGTCTACCGGGTGCTGGCCTACAGCGCCGAGCAACCGCCGCCGGCAGGGCCGGAGATGCGCAACGGGGGTATCCCCATCGACTGGACGCTCGCCGTGGACCGGCTTCCCGCTACGCTGGACCCGGAGAAGGGGCATCTGGCAAAGCTCCTGGAATACCAGGAAGTCTTCGATGACCTGATCATGCCGTGGTTCAGTTCCGGCTGGAAGGTCCGGCAGGACCCGGCGCTCGACCTGGGCGTTCACATCGACGACGCGGTGGGCCGGATGCGCGCGGCGGGCATTCGCGTGGACCGGGCGGTCCTGGACTGGCAGGCGTTTCCGGGGTCGGTGGCGATGTACCGGGAGCGGGGGTTCGACGTACTGGACGGGATCATCGCCGAGGGGGAGGGGCACCGGGGCGCGCCATGGTTCCCCTACTGGATGTCGGAGGGGGACTTCCTGTCGCCCGCCTCCGGACCGTCGAAGATGATGGGCATGATCATGGACTTTTGCGCGGGGTTTCACTTTCACGGGCCGCCGGATTTTCACATGCTGGCGTCGGAGTGCAACTGGGGGGTGGCCGGGCCTCACGTGGACATGGCGGCGCGGGAACACGTCCTGGTCCCCCGAAACAGCGGGGGCGGTCCGGTGTTCGTGCCGACACTGCTGACGTTCGGTTACAGGCCGTGGGGGTTGTGGCCGAAGCGGGACTGGCCGCAAGAACAGCAACTGGCGTTTGGGAGAGATTTCATCGACGACACGGCCTTCGAGCACGCGCGAAAATACCCCATCGTCTTCGCCCGGTGTACGGACATGGCGGACTATCTGCGCGACCACCCCGGCCCGCAGCCGCGCCGCGTCTACTCCTCTCTCACGCACGACTGGCCCTACGACCGGACCTGGTCCCCGGAGTGGTGCAACGACGGGATCGACATCCATCGGGGGGTCCTGCCGTTTCACGAGGGGCTGGAGGAGGTCCGGAAGCGCCGCCCCCGCATCTGGGCCAAGCCCACCTCGCGGGAACTGATCTACTATGAAGACGCGCAGGGCCAGTGCCGGTTCGAGTACGCGTGTCTGAAACCCCTGCTCTGGTACGATTACAGCGACCGGAGGCCGCGCGAGGCCTTCGTGGGATACGGGCTGAACCCTACCCCGGGACGGGAGATGTCGGAGGATGGCCTGCGGTTCCCCGTGCAGGGCCGGCCGGAGGTGATCGTGCCGGACCCCAAAATTGCCGTGGAGGTCCGGTTCGACGAGCGTTCTTATGAGATCTATTACCGTATTACGGAGGGAGCGGTCTTCCCGGGCTACCGGCTGGCCGTGTGGGACATCCCCCGTGAGTTTACGAAATACCCCTTTGACACGAATGCCAGGGAGTTCATCCGGGTGGAGAACGCGGACGGGGACTTTCATGGAATTCTGATCTTTGATCTGGAGCCGGAGATGACGGTGCGGTTGTCTTTTTCAAGATAACGAGTTGCGGAACGCTCACAGAGGGAGGTCTGCCATGCCATCCGAACATCGTAGCGCGCAACGCCGCAAGCAGGAGTCCTACGACATCGTCAGCGAGTTTCTGGAGCTTCCGAAGCTGAAGGATCTGCATCTGGAGACCGACCTGTCGCGGGCGCTGGTCGTGCCGCCCGACGGGAAGGAGGGGACGCAGGTCGGAAGAAAGATCGCCGGGGTCCTGGGGAAGGGCGCGGAGGTGCGGCGCGGGGACGAGGTGACGGAGAAGGACTACCGGACGCGCACGATCGTGGCCGCCGGGAGCTTCCACACCAACCCGGTGGTCCGGCACCTGGGCATGAACTTCTATTCGTTCACGGACGACTACTACCCGGGCGGGGACGGGTACGAGGTGCGCACGATCCACAACCCGTTCGGGCACGGGCGCAACGTGGTCCTGCTGGGGGGGAGCACGGCGAAGGGCGTGAAGCGGGCGGTTGATGCCTTTGCAGAGATCGTGGCGGGGCAGGGCCGGCGGATCGGGCGGGTCAATCTGTCCGTGTCCCGGCACAACCCGCAGACGCCGCCGGACGATGCGGAGGCCCGCCGGATCATCGACGAGGTGAACGAGCAGGTGACGCTGTCCGGGAGCCAGGGGCCCCTGCGCCGGATGGTGGACCACGGCATGCTGTATCACCTGTCCGGACAGGAGGTCTGGGGACGGATGATGCGGGAGGAGTTCCTGCATTTCATCGACCTGGCGCACCGGGTGGGGGACTGGTGCCTGGCGCAGGGCACACACCTCTACTTCTGGGGCTACCGGATGCTGATGGTGTGGGACCTGGTGGAGGAGGGGGAGGTCCTCAGCGACGAGGACCGGCTGAAGATGACGAACGCGCTCTACAACATCGTCCGGTGGTCCTCGAACCTGTCCTACTACCGGCTGAAGTCCGTGGACGAGGTCGCGCAGCAGCAGAACCACCAGAGCTTCGCGGCGCTGACGGTGTTCTCCGGGGCGCGGTATTTCAAGAAGCACTACGGGCTGACGGACTTCGACCGGCACGTGCCGATCTCGGACCGCATCCTGAAGCTCCACGCCCGGTCCTACAAGCCGAACGACAACGCGGGCACGGGCTACGTCTGGCTGACGCCGGGGCACATCATCAAGCACGGGGCGATGACGGGGGACCTGAAGTTTCTGGAGGACGGCCACCTCAAGCGGCTGGTGGACTCGACGATCCTGACCACGGACAGCCTGGGCGACGACGTGTCCTACGGGGACGTGGGGGCCTACCGGGCGTCCCGGCAGTCCCGACCCAGCGGCCTCCAGGCGCTGTCGGCGGCGGCCTGGTTCTACAACGACGGGCGCTACCGGTGGGCCTACGACTGGTACAAGAAGGGGAAGGACTGGGAGGACTCGTTCAAGGCTGGCACGTCGTGGGGCATCGGGGGGTGGGAGGTCTATGACGGGTTCTTCTTCCGGGACATCCGGGCCGTGGAACCGAAGGACCTGCTGGGGGCGCAGGCGGCGCTGCTGGACAGCGCGGCCTACCGCTTTCTTGTGGGGCGCGGCGAGGGGTACCGGTACCGCGTGGATGTGGGTTCCATGCTCAACCTCCCCCTGGCGGACGCGGAGCCGGGGGAGATCAGCGCTTCCCCCTCCGAGGCCCTGGACAAGCTGGCGCTCCGGCGGGCGTTCACGGAGGAGAGCGAGTACCTGGTGATGGATGGGCCGACGGGGTTCTCGCACTCCCACGAGGATGGCAACGCGATCCTGCGGCTCTGCTGGAACGGGCGGATCTGGCTGGCGGACCTGGACTACATCCGCCGACTGGCCCGGTACCACAACAGCGTGGTGATCGTGAAGGACGGGGAGTGCCACCAGAAGCCGCCGCTGATCGCCCTCAAGGCCCTGGCGGACTTCGAGGGGTGGGGCTACAGCCTGACCAAGTCCCTGCACGACAACGGGACGAACTGGGGCCGGGCGATCCTCTGGCGGAAGGGGAGCTACTTCCTGGTGATCGACGCGGTGGATGCGCTGGCGAAGGGGGACTACGCCCTGGACTGCATCTGGCGGGTCCTGGGCGAGGCCGAGGCCCAGGGGGCGACGCTGAACGTCACGCAGGGCCAGGAGTGTTTTCACATCGCCAATGCCGACGGATCGCTCAAGTCGCTGACCGACCGGGAGGCGGACTTCGCGCCGGACTGGGAGGGCAACTGGGCCAACTATCCGCACGCGGACGGCAAGGTGAAGATGTGGCACCAGGCGCAGCGGACGGCCCTGTCGGCGGGCGAGCGGATGTGCTACATCAACCTGCTGTATCCGTCCAACCGCAAGCACCCGCAGGCGTTCGCGGTGGATCGCGTCGACGAATCTTCCGTGCGGATCACGGACCGTCGGCGGGGTGGGGAGCGGCAGGGGACGGTCCTGGCGGGTGTGGCCGATCCGAGTTACCGGCGCGGGGACCTGGAGGCCGAGGGGCGTCTGTTCCGGGTGGAGGCGGACGGTTATGCGCTGGTCGAGGGCACCTCGCTGTCGTACGGCAGGACGCTGTTCCGGGCGTGGTCGCCGGTGTCCATCGAGATGGACCTGGCCAAGGGGCAGGGGACGATCCTGGCCCGCGAGGAGACGCACGTGGGGCTGCGGGCGGAGGCCGTGACCGTGGACGGGAAGCGGGTCACGGGCGGGTCGGAGGGGATGATCTGGTTCAAGGTCCAGGGGGGGAAGCATAGGATCACGGTCACGCCGAAGGCGGCGGGTCTGTTCGCGAAGCTGGTGTCCGGGCGGGCGGGGACTGCGCCGGCGCGGGTGGTGATCCCAGAGAAAGAGCGCCCGGCGCGGGCGGGGTTCGAGGCGGTCTGGTCCGTGGCGTGTGGGGGGGGCGTGACGGCCGCTGCCTCCGGTCCGGGGGGGCACGTGGTCGGGACGGCGGCGGGCAGGGTCCTCTGCCTGGCGCCGGATGGCGGGACGCGCTGGTCGTTCGACGCGAAGGGCGGGGTGCGGGCGGTCCATCTGGCGGACGTGGACGGAGACGGGCGGCAGGAGGTGATGGTGGGGACGAAGGACTGCGTGCTGCACGTCCTGGACGGGGACGGCCGGGTGCGATGGGAGCACCTGTTCCCCCCCGGCAGCGGGATGCGGGCGCAGCGCCTGATGGTAATCTCGTCGGCGGACCTGGGGGGGGACGGGAGGACGCAGATCCTGGCCGGGACCGAGGGGTGGCTGTTCCACGCGTTCGAGGCGGACGGGACGCTGCGCTGGCAGACGGAGACGCACTACCACTGCGTCACGGGCTGCCTGCCGGTGGATCTGGACGGGGACGGGAAACAGGAGGTGATGGTGGGGACGGAGTACTACACGATGAACTGCCTGAACCCGGACGGGACGGGGCGGTGGCGGAAGCGGTCGGGCTGCGTGTCCCCGACGATCCTGGCGGCGGACCTGGACGGGGATGGCCGGCCGGAGGTGCTCTACGGGGACTGGCGGGGGGTGCTGGCCGTGCGGGGCGAGAAGGCGGAGACGGTCTGGACGCACAACCTGGGCGGGGAGATGGAGGACCTCGCGCTGGCGGACGTGGACGGGGATGGGAAACTGGAGGCGATCGCGGGGAGCGACGTGGGACAGCTGGCCTGCTTCCGGGCGGACGGGACGCCGGTCTTCCGGCGGGACCTGATCGACAAGATCACGTGGCTGACGGCCCTGGACGCGGACGGCGACGGGAAGGCGGAGATCGCGGTGGGGTTCGGCACGGGGGAGGTGCGGCTCTACGACGGGTCGGGCGCGCTGCTGGCGGGCCAGGCCGTGGACGGAGAGGTGACGCACCTGCGGGCCGTGGCGGCGGAGGGGGATGTCCTGTGCGCCACGGCAGCGGGGACGGTGAACCTGCTGAGGCCGGTGTAAAAATTGAACCGCCAAGTCGCCAAGCACGCCAAGAGAGAAGGGAGATTGAGTAATCGAGTAATTGGGAACAGCACGATGATTCACCGTATTCGGGAGTAGGGGCGCGATTCATCGCGTCCCAAAGGTAGCCGGGCATGTGAGTTTCTGAGGTAGGGGCAGGCCCCTGTGCCTGCCCCTGCTCCGCTGGAGAGGAGAGATCGCGATGGCGTCCAGGCCGACCTGTGCCGTGGTTCACGCCGGAGAGACCTACCAGGGCAAGCAGGCGTTCACGTATTTTGCGGGCATCTCGGCGGAGAACACCGGCGCCCGGAGGATCTGCATGCATCTCCTGACCATCCCCCCCGGCGGGCGGGCCAGGGCGCATCTGCACGAGGACCACGAGACGGCCATTCACGTCATCAGCGGCCAGGCCGGGATGTGGTACGGCGAGAAGTTGGAGGAGCATCTGGTTGTGCGGGCCGGGGAGTTCCTGTACATCCCTGCTGGCGTGCCCCACCTGCCCTACAATTCCAGCGAGACCGAGGCCTGCACGGCCGTGATCGCCCGGACCGACCCGAATGAGCAGGAGAGCGTCGTGCTCAGGCCGGAACTGGACGCGTTGTATTGATCGTTCATAAGGGGATTGATTTTGCGGCTCTATGACGTCATCTGGTTGGATAGATTCGTCGAGAAGATAGCTGACAAGCATGAGATAACGACCGACGAAGTTGAAGAAGTCCTGTTCTCAGAGCCGCACATCCGCATGGCTGAAAAAGGACGGGTGAAAGATGAGAATCTGTATGTAGCCTATGGACAGACAGCGGCAGGCAGATACCTGATTATCTTTTTCATCCATAAACACCGAACTGCCGCCTTGCCGATTTCAGCCCGTGATATGACCCTATCTGAAAGGAGGTACTACCGTGCGCAAAAGAAAGGAAGTTGACCCTATACCGGAGGAATTCTCCAGCTACGAAAAAGCAGCCGAGTTCTGGGATACTCACGATACGACGGACTATCCGAATGCTTTTCGTGATGTAGATGTGGTGACGAAGTTCAGGGCACGTCACTTTGAAATTGAGATTGATGGGGATGTTGCTCAGGCGCTCCGGACACAGGCCCGGCGGAAAGGGGTCACGGTCAGCCGTCTGGCAAGCGACCTGCTCCGGCAAAAGCTGGTGACTCAATAACATCGCGAGGAGTACATATACACCTTCATACATACAGAGGAATCAGATGAAGGAAGACCAATTCGTCTTGGAGGCAATGGCAGCGGCGGAAGAAGTTCTGAAGTCACCGCTTGTGGTCCGCCGTGGAGTTGCTTTGCTTTACCAAATAACCATTAACAACCGTCTGGAGTTGACCATTGATCCCAAGAAGCCCGTTCGTGGACAATCCGCCTTCCAGACCGACCTCTGTGTTTTTGAAGGAATCGCTCCTAATCTCGAAATCCCTCGTGTCGTCATGGAGTTTAAGGATGCAATATCAACGCATGACGTGTTGACTTATAGCGCCAAAGCCCGAAAACATAAACAGGTGTACCCTTATCTTCGTTATGGAATTGTCATTGGTAAGGAAACCCATGTTCCAGGACGAGTGTTCACTCATAACGAGGCACTCGATTTTTGCGTGGCAGCAGCATCTTTTAAACAGAAACGGCTTCATGAAATTATTGCGACTCTCTTACGCGAAGAGATTGCGGCGTCGCGCCGTCTTGAAGATATTTTTTTTGGAAAAGTATCTGCCCATATCTTTCGAAACGAGGTTCGACTTGAGGAGGGAGGTGGGAGGGTGGGGTAATGCTTAGATTAAATTCATGACGGAGGTCAAAGGAGATATTGACGGTGGGGATATTGGTTGAGTTCACTTGCGGAAACTGTGGCTACAAGACGCAAGCCTCGGGCGGTTCAGATAGAGGGGAGGTTATAGCTACCCAGAGTATGATTTGCCGAGACTGTACCGAAGTTGTTGACGTCATTGTTGGAGTTATTTCTGATGCACCTGATTACGATAAAAGCATAAACAAAGAACGAATTGGCCGTTGTCCCAGATGCAATGGCGCGAACGTCTTTGTTTGGGACGAATCGTGGCCCTGTCCGAAATGTGACGAGAAGATGGTACAGGGAAGCGTTGTTCTTTGGTGGGATTGAGGAATTAGAAATACTCCAACATTGATAGACTTTATCGAACAATAAGTCGAGTTTCTCAGATGCCTCTCTTTGGCAGTTGGCCCCAAGATTTCATCGTCAACGTGGCGTCAGTACCACAGCGAAGCCCCTTCCGATATCCGGGAGGAAAGACATGGCTTGTGCCGCACATCAGGCAGTGGCTTTCAAGCCTGAAAACTCGACCGGCTGAATTCATCGAGCCATTTGTCGGCGGCGGAATTGTAAGCCTGACTGTGGCATTTGAAAGGTTGACCGACCGTGTTACCATGGTAGAGTTGGATGATCAGGTGGCGGCTGTCTGGCGGACGATTATTTCCGGTGATGGGGAATGGCTTGCCAGCAGGATAGCGACCTTTAACCTTACCATTAACTCGGCAAAGTCAGTGTTAGCATTGACCGCTTCTACAATATACGAGAAGGCGTTTCAAACCATCTTGAGGAATCGAATCAATCGTGGTGGTATTATGGCCCCCGGAGCTGGAATCATAAAGACAGGTGAAAATGGAAAAGGGGTCCAGTCTCGCTGGTATCCGCAGACGTTGAAAAAGCGAATTTTAAATATCATTGATATACGGGACCGCATCACCTTCATCGAAGGGGACGGTATCGAGGTTCTCAGGCGGACACTGTTCACTCGCCATTCCCGAATTATAGCCCCTCGAAAACCCCGGCAGAAAGCCTTCGGGCCTGAAATATAGGAGTCCGCTTCACTGGCGAATACGGCTCTCTAAGAGGCGGTTCCCGTGATAATCCGAAACCGTATTTTATATCAAATAAAACAATTGTTTATGTCAATTCTTGGTAATCGTGAGTGAACAGTGTCCTCAGGCGTAATGCTCGTCGCTCCGATGCTGTGTTTTTTGTCGATCCTCCATACACGGCGGCGGGGAAGAAGGCCGGAAGCCGGTTGTATACCTGCTCTGAAATGGATCACGAAGAACTGTTTAAAGTGACAAGCAGGATTAAGGGCGATTTTCTGATGACCTACGACGATGCCGAGGGTGTGCGCGATCTCGCTAGGCGGAACGGGTTCGACATGGAAACGGTGGCGATGAAGAGCACCCACCACGCGAAGATGACAGAACTGCTCATCGGCCGCAACCTGGACTGGGTGAGACGGTAAGAGGGATTTGAAGAATGGGCATCATCTTCCACATCACGAGACGCGACTCGTGGGAACAGGCGAAGCGAGCCGGCGTCTATCGCGGGGACACGCTGGACACGGAGGGGTTCATCCACTCGTCCACCCCCAGGCAGGCGATCAAGGTGGCGAACCGGTTCTTTCGCGGTCAAAAGGGGCTGGTGCTCCTCTGCATCGATCCGGCGAAGGTCCGGCCTGAGATCCGGTATGAGGGCGCCGGGGACGGGGACGAGTACCCGCACCTCTACGGCCCGCTGAACGTGGACGCGGTCATGAAGGTGGTACCGTTCGAGCCGGGTGAGGACGGGACGTTTGCGCTGCCGAAGGAGGTCGCTGACGCTGTCTGATCGCCCTTTCATCGAGATGCGCGGCATCGTGAAGCGCTACGGCGATCTTCTGGCCGTGGACGGGGTGGATCTGGACGTGCGGGCAGGGGAGGCGCACGCCCTGGTGGGCGAGAACGGGGCGGGGAAGTCGACGCTCGTGCGCGTCCTGTGCGGGCTGACGGCCCAGACGGCGGGCGAGGTGCGCGTGGAGGGGGAGGTAGTGAGGCCGGGTGATCCCCGGCAGGCCCTGGCCCGGGGAATCGCCATCGTGCAGCAGCATTTCGCGCTGGCGCCGACGCTCACGGTGGCGGAGAACGTGGTTCTGGGGGCGGAGCCGGGGCGGGGGCCGTTTCTGGACCGGGAGGGGATGGGGCGCGAGGTGGCGGCGCTGATCGCGCGGCTGGGGGTCCTGCTTCGGGCCGAGGACCGGGTCGGGGACCTGCCCGTGGGACAGCAGCAGGTGGTGGAGATCCTGAAGGCGCTCCACCGGCGGGCGCGCTGCCTGGTTCTGGACGAACCCACGTCGTCTCTTTCGCCTGCAGAGGCGCGGCGGCTGTTCGAGATTGTCCGGCGTCTCCGGGCCGAAGGGGTGACGATCCTGCTGGTGACGCACCGGCTCAGGGAGGTGATGGCGCACGCGGATCGCGTCACGGTCCTGCGGCGGGGGCGGGTGGCGGGGCGCTTCGAGGGGGGGCGCGTGACCGAGGCGGAACTGGCGCGGGCGATCGTGGGGGAGGGGGGCGTGGCCGAGGTGCGTGCGGAGCGCCGGGCGGAGGTCGGGGGCGTGCTGCTGGAGGCGCAGGGGGTCACGGCGGTGGACGGGCGGGGGGTCCGCCTTCTGGACGGGGTCTCGTTCACCCTGCGGCGCGGGGAGGTCGCGGGCGTGGCGGGCGTGGCCGGGAATGGTCAGACGGCGCTGGCGCTGGCGCTGACGGGCCGGATGCCGGTGGCGTCGGGCCGTGTTCTGTTCCGGGGGGAGGAGATGACGGGGCGGACGCCGGCGGAGGTCCGTCGGATGGGCGTGGCCTGTATCCCCGAGGACCGGGATGCGGAGGGATTGATCGCGGCCTTCTCCGTGGCTGAGAATGCGATCTTAGGGGACCATCGTGACATTCGATTCCTCAGGAAATGCAAAATGCAAAATGTAAAGTTTAAATTACAAAATGAGAAGCAAACCATTTTGCATTTTGCACTTTCTCGACCTCTGCGCTCTCTGTGGTTAAGTGTTTTCAAGGTGTTCGGCCGGGAGGCGATCCGGACACACGCGGAGGCCCTGATCCGCAGGTTCGACGTGCGGGCGCAGGCCCCCGACGTTCCCGTCGGGGCGCTGTCGGGCGGGAATCGACAGAAGGTGGTGATCGGCCGCGAGCTGGGCCGTGACCCGGATCTGATCGTGGCCGCGCAGCCGACGCGGGGACTGGACATCCGGGCGACGGCGTTCGTGCAGGGGCAACTCCTGAGGGCTCGCGACCGGGGCGCAGGGGTGGTGTTGATCTCCCAGGATATGGAGGAGGTCCTTCGCCTTTCGGACCGGGTGCTCGTCATGGTCCGTGGCCGGGTCATCGCCGACGTGCCCCGGAGCGAGGCGGATGAAGCGCGGATTGGAAGGCTGATGACAGGGATGTGAAATTGGAAATACGACTTGTAATCTGACACCTTTATGCTTCCTCTTGTCTCCCGCCTGGTCTCTCTCCTTCTCCCCCTCCTCCTCTCTCTCATCGTCTGTGGTCTGATCATCGCGCTGTCGGGCGGAGACCCGGCGGAGGCGCTGGCCGCTCTGGCCGTCGGGGCGTTCGGGTCTGCGGAAGGGATCGCCTCCACGCTGATGAAGGCGACGCCGTTAATGCTCGTGGGTCTTGGCGTGGCCTTCGGGCTGCGGGCCGGGCTGTTCAACATCGGCGGGGAGGGGCAGCTCTACGTCGGGGGGATCGCGGCTGCGGCCGTGGGGGCATGGCTGGGACTCCCCTGGCTGTTTCATCTCCCTCTGACGCTGCTGGCCGGGGCGTGCGCCGGGGGGGTCTGGGGGGCGATCCCGGGCTGGCTGAAGGCCCGGCGGGGCGTTCACGAGGTCATCAACACGATCATGCTGAACTATATCGCGATTCATCTGGCGGACTACCTGGTCAACGGCCCGATGGCCGCCGGGGCCGCCGTGTCTCAGACCCGGCCCATCGCCGCGACCGCCACCCTCCCGCTGCTCTGGAGCGTCCCGCCCGCCGGGGTGGGATACGGACTGCTGATCGCCATGGCCCTCTGCGGGCTGTTCTACGTGATCCTCTTCGACACGCCGTTCGGGTACGAGGCGCGGGCCGTGGGGCACAACCCGGAGGCCAGCCGGGGCGGAGGGATCGACGTGGGGCGGGTCACGGTCCGGGCGCTGGCGCTCAGCGGGGCGCTGGCGGGCCTGGCCGGGGCCGTGGAGGTCTGCGGCGTCCACCGGACGCTCTACGCGCAGTTCTCGCCCGGGTACGGGTTCGACGGGATCGCCGTGGCCCTGCTCGCCCGGAACCATCCCCTGGGCGTGATCCCGGCGGCGCTCCTGTTCGGGGGGTTGCGGACGGCGGACCGGTTCCTCCAGCTCTCGGCGGGCGTGCCCCGGGACCTGGTGGTGATCCTGCAGGCGCTGATCATCCTGTTCGTCGGCGCGGAATACGTCAGCAAGACTGCGATTCAGAAAATCCTCAGAGGGCGACAGCCCTCACCCACGCCCTGACCCCCTCCTTCTTCCAGCCCTTCGACTTCGCTCAGGACAGGCATTGGGAGAGGGAGGGGGTTTCAGGTAGGGGCACGGCGCGTCGTGCCCCTACAGATCTGGGGGAGGGTGAGGGCCGGTCATAGCTTTTTGTTGACAGGCTTTTCCGTCTATCTTATCTTGCGCCATAACACAGACGTGCAGGGCGTCCAGGTGCAAATGAAAAACCGAGGAGGGCTTCCGTGAAGATCTATGTGATGACGGACCTGGAAGGCGTGGCGGGGGTCATGAACTTTGAGGACTGGTGCACCCCGGAGTCCCGGTATTACGAGACCGGCAAGGAGTTCCTGACCCTGGAAGTGAACGCGGCGGTGGACGGGTTCTTCGCCGGAGGGGCCACGCACATCACGGTGGCGGACGGGCACGGGGCCGGGGCGATCAACCCGAAGCTGTTAGACCCGCGCGCGGACCTGATGCGGGGGTGGCCGGAGGGCTTTCCCCTGCTGCTGGACAGTTCCTACGACGCCATCGGCTGGGTGGGGCAGCACGCCAAGGCCGGGACGGAGTACTCCCAGATGACCCACACGCAGGGGTGGGGCTACATCGACCTTTCGGTCAACGGCGTCTCCATCGGGGAGTTCGGGCAGATGGCCTTGTGCGCCTCGGAGCTGGGGGTGCGGGTGATCTTCGCCTCCGGGGAGGAGGCGTTCACAAAGGAGGTCCAGGCGCTGACGCCGGGCGCGGAGACGGTGAGCGTGAAACGGGGGACCACGCCGGGGAAGGGGGACGAGCTGGACGTCCAGCGATACAGCCGGTTCCATCTGGGCGCGATCCACGTCTCCCCGGAGCGGTCCCGGCGGATGATCCGGGAGGGGGCTGAGCGGGCCGTGCGGCGGGCCCAGAAGGAGTCGTTCGGGCTGATCGACCTGAAGCCGCCGTTCGAGCGGGTGGCCCGGTTCCGGCAGGACGGCGACCGGCCGCGCGCGATCTCCCGTGAGGTCCATCCGTCCAGCGTGATCGGGGTGATGAAGATGCCGTTCAACAGACAGCCAGAACAGTGAAACGGCAGACGGCAGACGTGAGACGTGAAAACAAGAATCCAGAATCCAGAATCCAGAAGAAAGACAGGAATCTAGAATCCAGAAGAAAAGTCTTTTGCTTTTATTCTGAATTCTGAATTCTGACTCCTGTATTCTGCTTTTGCTGTTTGCCGTTTGCCGTCACACTCTTAATAAGGAGGCATCATGGCCATTCACAAGTTTGTGCCGAAGGTCTACCACACCGCCATCGGGACGCACGAGCCGGTTTTAAATATCAAATCGGGGGACACGGTGATCACGACGACGGTGGATGCGGGCGGGGTGGATGCCTCCGGAAAGCAGGTGACGGAGGGGGGGAATCCGCAGACAGGGCCCTTCTTCATCGAAGGCGCGGAGCCGGGGGACATGCTGTCGGTCCACTTCGACCGGCTGGCTCCCAACCGGAAGTTCGGGCGAAGCTCCACGGTGATCGCGCCGTGGGTGCTGGACCCCCAATATATCAAGGAGTGCCCGAAGGGGAAGTCGTCCAACTGGCAGATCGATCTGAAGCGGTGGAAGGCCACGCTGATCGAGCCGAAGACGAAGCTGGGCCGGCTGAAGCTGCCGCTGGAGCCGATGCTGGGCTGCTTCGGGGTGGCCCCGCCCCGTCGTCAGGCGATCTCCACGGCGACCTCGTCCACGCACGGCGGGAACATGGACTACCGGGGGTTCTGCCAGGGGGCCACGGTCCACTTCCCGGTGTTCGTGCCGGGGGCGCTGCTTCACGTGGGGGACGGGCACGCCCTGCAGGGGGATGGGGAGATCGTGGGCACGGGGATCGAGATCTCGTTCGACGTGCAGTTCACGGTCCGGCTGACCAAGAAGAAGCCGATCTCGTGGCCGAGGGCGGAGAACGAGGAGTATATCATGACCGTGGGGAACGCCCGGCCTCTGGACCAGTGCGTGCAGCACGCGACGACGGAGATGGTCCGCTGGCTGCAGGAGGACTACGGCCTGGACGCGCGGGGCGCACACCTGCTGCTGGGGCAGGGCGTGAAGTACGACCTGGGGAACTTCTACGACCCGGCCTACACGATGGTCTGCAAGGTGTCGAAGGCCCTCCTGGCGAAGGTCGCGAAGGGGAAGAGCAAAAAGAGGAGGCGCGCGTGAAGATCACAGGATTTGAAGTCATCCCCCTGAAGGGTCCGACGACGATCCTGAAGGTGACGACGGACGAGGGGATCACGGGCTGGGGGGAGCCGCTGGACTACGGGCACGGGGGGGTGGTGGCGCAGGCGATCCGGCAGATGTTCGAATACCTGATCGGGAAAGATCCGAGGCAGGTGGAGGACCACTGGCAGCAGATCTACCGGGAGACTTACAGCCGGGATATGCCGATCTGGGTGGGGGCGCTCAGCGGGATCGAGCAGGCGCTGTGGGACATCCTGGGCAAGTCGCTCAACGTCCCGGTCTGGAGGTTGCTGGGCGGGTCGTTGCGGGACCGCATCCGGGTCTACTCCCACTACGGGGGGGAGACGCCGGAGGCGTGCGCACAGAACGCGAAGCGGTGCGTGGAGCGGGGGTTCACGGCGATGAAGACGACGCCATTCGGGGCGGCGCGGCCGATCGAGAACCCCAAATTCGTCGAGGATGCCGTCGCCAAGGTGGCGGCTGTGCGCGAGGCCGTGGGGAGCGGGATCGACCTGGCGATGGATTTCCACCGCCGGCTGACGCCGGCCATGGCGATCCGGATGCTGAAGGCGCTGGAGCCCTACCACATCATGTTCGCGGAGGAGCCCTGCCATCCGGAGAACGACGACGCGCTCCTGAACATCGCGCGGTCCACGGCCACGCCGATCGCCACGGGGGAACGGCACACGACGCGGTGGGGGTTCCGGGAGATCATCGAGCGGGAGGCCGCGGCGGTGCTCCAGCCGGACATCCGGCATTCGGGCGGAATCTCCGAGTTGCGGAAGATCGCGGCGATGGCGGAGATCCATTACATCCATCTCGCACCGCACTCCGCGGCCGGGGCCATCGGGGTGGCCGCGTCCATCCAGGTGGACGCCACGATTCCGAACTTTCTGATCCAGGAATACGGCGGCGGGAACGGCGAGGGGCTGTTCAAAAAGCCTCTGACGTTCAAGGACGGGTACATCGAGCTGCCGCAGGGGCCGGGGCTGGGGTTCGAGGTGGATGAGGAGGCCCTGAAGAACTGGAAGGAACAGGAGCCTTACCGCCGGCAGATGTGGCGGCACGAGGACGGATCGGTGGCGGACCACTAAAAAAGCTCAGAAATGAGGAGCGCCCGATGGAGATCGACTGGTATGACGTGGACCGCTGGGTCATGGGAGAGGCGTGGGTCGGGTCGCGGCTCCAGGAACACCTGGTGGGGCTGTGCGAGGAGATCGGGCCGCGCTGGTCCGGGTCGGAGGGGGAGCGCAGGGCCGTGGCCTATCTGCTGACGGAATGGGCGAAGGCAGGGCTCTCGGACCCGTCCGAAGAAGGGTTCGAGTTTGACACGTGGGCGCCGGGGAGGGCCACCCTCCAGGTTGTGGGGGAGGAGGAATGGGAGATCGATGCGCTCCCGACGCTGTGGTGTCCGCCCGCGGAGGTGACCGGTCCCCTGCTGAGCGTGGGGTACGGCATGCCGCACGAACTGGACCCGCTGCGGGACCGGCTGCGGGGCTGCGTGGCGCTGGTCCAGTCGGGGCTGGAGCCGTTTTCCCCGCCCCGGCTGTTTTATGACCGGCTCCGGGATCTGGCCGGGGCGGGCGTGAAGGCCGCGGTCATGCCGTCGGGGAAGGGGGGGCGGCTGCTCAATTGCGTCCCGACCACGGACTGGCGTGACCTGAAGGGGAGCCGCGAAGCGCCGATTCCGGTGGTCCAGACCTCCTCGGAGGACGGGGCCCGGCTGGGGCGGCGGGCCGGGCAGGGGAAGCGGATCTCCCTGAAGGTCGAAACGGCTTTCCAGCGCGGGGCGTCGGCCAACACGGTCGCGGACCTGCGCGGGGACCTGTGGCCGGAGGAGCACCTGATCATCGGCGCGCACCACGACACGGTCCCCGGATGCCCCGGCGGGCTGGACAACGGGTCCGGGGTCGCCCCGCTGCTGGAGGTGGCTCGCGTCCTGTCCGGGCTGAGGCGCGAGAAGGGCGTGGGGCCGGGGCGGACGGTCCGGTTCGTGACGTTCGGGGCGGAGGAGCAGTTTCTGCAGGGGGCGTTCTCCTACGTGGCCCGGCACTTCGGGCCGGAGACGCGGCCGAGGATGATGCTCAACCTGGACACGCTGGCCGCCGGGCCGATGAAGGGGGTGGCGCTCCAGTTCCCGGAGTTGCGTCCGCTGGTGCAGGGGCAGCTCGACGCCATGCGGCAGGGGTTGAAGTGCCACGTGATCGCGCAACTGGACGCGACCGGGGACCAGTTCCCGTTCGCGCTGGCGGGCATCCCGAACGGGATGCTGTGGCGGTGGCGGTTCGTGGGGGCGCACCCGGAGGTGGGGTTCGGGCACAGCACGTCGGATACCCTCGACAAGGCGCGGGTGCGGGAATTGAAGGAGTACGTGGGGTTCCTGGCGAGCCTCGTGCTGCGGCTGTCCCACGTCCCGCCGGAGGCGTGGCCGGAGGACCGGCTGGACACCGGGGAGATCCAGGCGCGGCTGAAGGCCGAGGTCGGGACGGTGTTCCGGACGATGTAGAAAGTGAGACGGAAAACGGCAGGTGGCAGACGTGAAACGGCCTTTCTGACCGCGCAGACGCAGCCGGGGTTTGAGGCCATCGCCGCCGGGGAGATCGCGCCTATCAAAGGAGATCATGAGCGAAGCGCACCTGATCCATGTTGTTTCGGACGAACTTCATCTCACGCTGAGACAGGTGGAGGCCACTGCCGCGCTCCTGAACGAAGGGGCCACGGTGCCGTTCATCGCACGATACCGGAAGGAGGCCACGGGCAGCCTGGACGAGGTGGTCATCACGACGATCCGGGACCGGCTGGCGCAGCTTGAAGAGCTGGATAAGCGCCGTCAGGCCATCCTGAAATCCCTGGAGGAGCAGGGGCACCTGACGGATGCGTTGAAGCAGAAGGTCGTTGCGGCTGAATCCCTGGCCGTTCTGGAGGACGTGTACCTGCCGTATCGCCCCAAGCGGCGCACCCGGGCGACGGTGGCCCGGGAGAAGGGGCTGGAGCCTCTGGCCCACTGCCTGTTCGCCCAGGAGGACGGGGTGGACCCGGCCGCGCAGGCCGCGGCTTTCGTGGACCCGGAGAAGGGGGTGGAGAACGTCGAGGAGGCCCTGGCCGGGGCGCGGGACATCGTGGCGGAGTGGGTGAACGAGGACGAGGAGGCCCGCGCGAGGATGCGGGCGCTGTTTCTGTCCAGGGGGACGCTCCGGTCGAGGGTCATTCCGGGCAAGGAGGCCGAGGGGGCGAAATACCGGGACTACTTCGACCGGGAAGAACCCGTGGCCACGGCCCCCTCACATCGTATTCTGGCCGTGCGGCGGGGGGAGAAGGAGCTGGTTCTGACGTTTCATCTGACTCCTCCCGAGGAGGAGGCGCTGGCCGCGCTGGAGGGGCTTTTCATCCGGGGTCGGGGGCCGGCTTCGGAACAGGTCCGCATGGCGGTTCAGGACGGGTACCGACGGCTGCTATCCCTGTCCATGGAGACGGAGGTCCGCATGGCCACCAAGCAGCGGGCTGACGGGGAGGCGATCCGGGTGTTCGTCGAGAACCTCCGGGAGCTTCTGCTGGCCTCTCCGCTCGGTCAGAAGAACGTCCTGGCCCTGGACCCCGGCTTCCGCACGGGCTGCAAGCTGGTCTGTCTGGACCGGCAGGGGAAGGTGCTCCATACGGACACGATCTATCCCCATCTGTCCCCGGACCGGGCGTCCGAGGCGGCTGTTAGGGTCCTGGACCTCTGTGCGCGTTTTGAGGTGGAGGCCGT
This sequence comes from Candidatus Latescibacterota bacterium, assembly GCA_009694805.1. GTDB lineage: Bacteria > Latescibacterota > UBA2968 > SICM01 > SICM01 > SICM01. The sequence goes on along the minus strand of SICM01000001.1, from coordinate 50,319 downwards.
TGCGGTGGGCAATGGGACGGCCGGGCGGGAGACGGAGGCATTTCTCAGGGGCCTGAGTCTGCCGGCGGAGGTTCCCGTGGTGATGGTGAACGAGAGCGGGGCGTCCGTCTACTCCGCCTCGGAGGTGGCGCGCGAGGAGTTCCCCGACCAGGACGTGACGGTGCGCGGGGCGGCCTCCATCGGCAGGAGGCTGATGGACCCCCTGGCGGAACTGGTGAAGATCGACCCCAAGTCCATCGGGGTGGGGCAGTACCAGCACGATGTGGACCAGAAGGCGTTGAAGGGCAGCCTGGACGACGTGGTGATCAGTTGCGTGAACGGCGTGGGCGTGGAGGTGAACACGGCCAGCCGGCAGTTGCTGACCTACGTTTCGGGCCTGGGGCCCCAGCTCGCGGCGAACCTCGTGACCTTCCGGGACGAACACGGCCCGTTCCGGTCCCGGGACGACCTCAAGAAGGTGCCCCGCCTGGGCCCCAAGGCGTTCGAGCAGGCGGCGGGTTTTCTACGGATCAGGGACGGGGAGAACCCGCTGGATGGGAGCGCCGTGCATCCTGAGAGTTATCCTGTCGTGGATGCCATGGCCCGCGACCTGGGCTGTTCGGTCGGGGCGCTGATGCGGGACGAGGGGCTGCGAAAGAGGATCGATCCCAGGCGTTACGTGTCGGAGAAGGCAGGGCTCCCCACGCTGAACGACATCCTGTCCGAGCTGTCCAAGCCCGGACGAGACCCCCGCCAGGCGTTCGAGGCGTTCCGGTTTGCGGAGGGGGTGGAGAAGATCGAGGACCTGAAGCCGGGCATGCGGCTTCCGGGGGTGGTCACCAACGTCACCGCGTTCGGGGCGTTCGTGGACATCGGGGTGCATCAGGACGGGCTGGCGCACATCAGCCAGCTTTCGGATCGTTTCGTGAAGCATCCCGGCGACGTGGTCCGGGTCCATCAGAGGGTGATGGCGACCGTGCTGGAGGTGGACCTGGAGCGGAGGAGGATCTCCCTCTCTCTGAAGACCAACCCGGGGCGGACCAGACCGGCGGGGGCCGGGACGGTGCAGGCGAACCGACATGAGGCGTGAAAAACCTCCCCTTCTGATCGCGCAGACGCAGCCGGGGTTTGAGGCCATCGCCGCCGGGGAGATCGCGGGACGGATCGAAGGGGCGACCGTACGCGGCACGCGCACGGTCGGCGACAAGAACGGCATGGTCCTGTTCGACTACGCCGGGGACGGGCGGGACCTGTTCGCGCTGCGCACGGTCGAGGACCTGTTTGTGGTCGTCGCAGAGCTGCCGGACGTGCCGCCCACCCGCGAGGGGCTGCGGGCACTGGAGGCGGCGGCCGGCGCGGCGGGCGTGGAGGCCGCCCTGAACCTGGCGCGTCGGGTCGCGCCGGGGCGGGGGGGGCACGGGGGGCTGCGTTTCCGGGTCGTGGCCCGGCAGGTGGGGCGGGCGGCCTACCGGCGCACGGATGCGCAGAGGGCCGTGGAGCAGGGGATCGCGGCGAGAAGGGACCATCGCTGGCGTCTGATGGAGGAGGGGGGGCTGGAGTTGTGGCTCACGCTGCTGCCCGGGGAGGGGTTTCTGGCGCTGCGCCTGAGCGACGAACGGATGCGCTCACCGGGAGTACCGGCGCGAGCACCTGCCGGCGTCGCTGCGGCCCTCGGCGGCTGCGGCGCTGGTCTGGCTGACGCGGCCCGCGCCGGAGGACGTGTTTCTGGACCCGATGTGCGGGGCAGGGACGATCCTGATCGAGCGGGCCTGCGCCGGGCGGTACGCGTTGCTGCTGGGCGGGGATGCGCAGCCGGAGGCGGTCTCGGCGACGCTGAGCAACGTGGGGCCGCGCTACAAGCCGATCGAGGTGCGGCGCTGGGATGCTCGCCATTTGCCGCTGGACAGCGGGTCGGTGAGCGCGGCTGCGGTGAACCTGCCGTTCGGGAGACAGGTCGGCTCGCCGGAGGATAATCTGACCCTTTACCCGGCCTTCCTGCGCGAGGCGGCGCGGGTGTTGCGCCCCGGGGCCCGGCTGGTCGCATTGACAGGGGATGGGCGGACCTTCGAACAGGCGGTGCGGCACGGCGCCGGTCTGGCGCGGCGCGAGACGCACCGGGTGCAGATCCTGGGGCAGCGTGCGCAGGTGTACGTGATTGAACGCGTATGAGGACGTCGTGAAAAAGGGGAATCTGTTCGATCTGCCGTCTCCGCTCCCGGCGGCGGAGGTCTTCGAGGCGCTGATCCCGGACCGGGGCGTGCGGATCGAGCGGATCGTGTCCAGCGGTCAGGCCACGCCGGAAGGGGAATGGTATGATCAGGCGCGGGACGAGTGGGTGGCGCTCCTGCAGGGGGAGGCGACGCTGAGGTACGAGGACGGGAGGGTCCTGGACATGCGGGCCGGGGACTGGGTGCTGATCCCCGCGCACGAACGGCACCGCGTGGAGCGGACGAGCGCGGACCCTCCGTGTATCTGGCTGGCGGTACACGCGGACATGACGTGAGGATGCGACCGAGCGATCTGGTCGAGCGGTTTCACGCGGGAAAATAGGGGCACAGCGCACCGTTCCCTTACCTGATCCTCCCCTCCCTCTCCCAGCACTGGGAGAGGGAGGGGTGAGGGGGTGGGTGAGGGCCGGAATTCTGAGGACCGATCCTTCAAGAAAGGGGAACCGACATGGCCGTCCTTCATGGCAGGATCTTTGACGCGGTCTCCGGCGCGGCGGTGGAGGCGAAGGTCCACGTGCTGACGAGCGGGGGGACCTTCCGGCATCCGGGAGACAGCCTGCTCAAGCGGGGACCCGGCACTTCGTTCTTCTTCTGCGAGGGGACCTTCGCGCTGGACGTGCCGCGCGGGTCCACGGACATCCTGGTGGAGCGCGGGACGGAGTACGTCCCGCTCAAGAAGACGATCTACGCGCCCAAGGCGGGCCATCTGGACGTGGAGCTGCCGCTTCGGCGGTGGACGGACCTGCCCACGGCGGGGTGGCATCCGGGGAACACGCACATCCACTACGATGAGAAGGAGACGCGGCCCTACGACCGGCTGAAGATGGACTCCCGCGTGGAGGGCTACAGCGTGACGGTGGTGAGCATCCTCCACCGGTGGGAACTCCCCTACGCGAGCAACCAGTTCCCGCTGGGGGTGATGACGGACTACTGCACGGCGCACCACGTGGTGGACATTGGGGAGGAGAACCGGCACAACGCCACGACCGGGGGGTTCGGGTACGGCCACATCATGCTCCTGCGCATCCGCAACCTGGTGGAGCCGGTCAGCCGGGGCATGCTCGTGAACGCCTTCAACCCGGACTACCCGCCGCTCTGTTACGTGTGCGACGAGACGCGGGAGCAGGGGGGGATCGTGCTCTGGTGCCACAACGGGCAGGGGATGGAGGCCCCGGTGGCCGCGGCGCTGGGCAAGCTGGACGGGTTCAACCTGTTCGACCCCTTCTGGATGGACCCGGAGTACGACATCTGGTACCGGATGCTCAACTGCGGGCTGACCCTTCCGGCGTCCACGGGTACGGACTGGTTCATCTGCTCGAACAACCGGGTCTACGTCCAGACCGGAGATTTTTCGTACGACGCCTGGATCGAGGGCATGAAGCAGGGCCGGACGTTCATCACCAACGGCCCCGCGCTGTTCATCGAGGCGGAGGGGCACGCGCCGGGGGACCGGGTGTCCCTGGGGGGCGGGAAGGCCGCGCCGGTGGCGGTCCGGTGGCAGTCGCACTATCCGATCGACCGGGTGGAGATCGTTCAGGATGGGGTTGTCGTGGTGGAGCGGGTCTTCCCGGACGGCAGCCGGGAGGGGGAGTTGAGGGCGGACCTGAAGGTGGAGCACGACGGATGGATCGCGGCCCGGTGCAGCGGGGAGGCGCGGGACAGCTTCGGGCACGCCATCTATGCGCATACGAGTCCGGTCTACGTGCAGACCGGGCGCGTCTCGCCCGCCCGCGCGGAGGACGCGGCGTTCTTCGTGGGGTCCATCGACCTGTCCCTGGACTGGATCGCCCGGAAGGGGCGGTACGCGAACGACCAACAGCGGCAGGAGGTGCGGGACCTGTTCCTGCGGGGGCGGGAGGTGTACGAGGGGTTGATGAAAGAGAAGTGACCTGAGCGCGCTCCGCGTGGAGCGCTTCGATCGACGGACAAAGGGCGCGAAAAATGGGTGAGAGCGACGAACAGGCGAATTTGACGAGGTTCGAGCCGCCGCTGCCGGAGGATCTGACGGAGGAACTGATCGCATTCTGGAAGGGGACCTTCGGGACGCCCTACGAAGGCTTTCGAGTCGCGCTCCAGGGTGCGGAGCGCGCGCAAAACCGCGACGTCCTGTACCTGATGCAGAGGGGGGAAAGGCTGGGCGGCACCTGTCGTCTGACGGTCTCCAGAGCAAATCCCCGTCTGGGGGGGGTGGGCGAGGTTGCGACCTCCCTCGAATTTCGTCGGCAGGGGATCGCCGGCGCGCTCTGCGCCCGTGCGCTGGAGGATTTTGGTGCGCACGGTGGACAGGCGCTTTTCCTGGGCACGTCCAATCCCGATGCGGCGCGGGTCTACCATCGTCTCGGATGGCGGAAGCTTCCCGGCGCCAACGTCATGGCCTTCATCGCAGGCGGGGATTCTCCAGAGGCCTTTCTGGTAGACCTCTTCAGAGAGGGGGGCGCTGCTGCCGTCGGACCTGGCACGGCTGTCGACCGCATCCCTATGATCCCGCTGCTCATCTCCCCTCACGACTGGCAGGCGCTGGATGCCAACGCGGGCATGTTCTCAACCCGATATGTGGTGCAGATTTCGTGTATGAGCCTTTATACACGATACGAGGCGCTCACTCGGGAGGGGCGCGGGGCGTGGTTCAGCGCGCGCACGGATCGGGGTCTTGTGGTCGGGCTGTCGTCGGCCTGCCTCGATGGATCGGGCGGGTGCCGGGTGGACGGTTTCACCCATCCGAACGACCCGGATGTCTGGAAAGACCTGATTCAGGCGGCCATGCGCTGGGGGACTGCCCGGGGCGCGCCTTCCTGTCGGGCGAGGGTTTCGGTCGAAGACGAAGACAAACGGACTCTGTTCGAGGCCCTGGGGTTTCAGGAGGTCGGGACGGGAGAGGCATTCGATCTGGAGGGGAAACAGGTGGCGTCCGTCCTGCTGGAGAGATGAGAAGGCCGTGAGGGGCTGCTCCCTCTCTACGGTGAGGCTTTCATTCCTGGAGAAGAGGCTGATGGATCTGGGCGATCTGGACGTTTCACAGTTGCCGCGCAGGCGCAAGGAGACGGGCTGGCTGAAGGTGGCCTCGCGGCCCGACGGGGGCGACTGGAGGCTCCCTTTTCTGTACGTGACGGGCAAGGCGGACGGCCCCACGCTCCTGGTGATCGCCGGGGTGCATGGCGACGAGTACGAGGGGGTGGAGGCCATTCCGTTGATCTTTCAGTCCGTGCAGCCGGATGCGCTGCGGGGCACGCTGTTGATGGTCCCGGTCTGCAACATGCCCGCGTACGAGGCCGCGACGCGCAGCAGCCCCCTGGACGGCCTGAACCTGGCGCGGGTCTTCCCCGGGGACGCAAACGGCAGCATCACGCAGCGGATCGCCCACGGGGTCACGGAGAAGCTGATGAAGGGCTCGGACCTCTTGATCGACCTGCACAGCGGGGGCGTCACCTATCACATCCCGACGCTGGTGGGTTACAGCCAGAGCGAGGACGACCTGGGGAGGCGCTCCCTGGCCGCGGCCAGGGCCTTCGGGGCCCCGATCCTGTGGGGGCATCCCCCGCCCGTGCCGCCGGGCCGGAGCATCCGCGCAGCCGTGGATCTGGGGGTTCCGTGGATCTACACCGAGGCGGCGGGCGGGGGGTTCGCACGGCCCGAGGACGTGGCCCTGTATCGCGACGGGGTGCTCCGGGTGATGCAGGGGCTGGGCATGCTGGAGGGGGCGCCTGCGCCCGGGCCGGTGACGCATCACCTGGTCGGCTCCGGGGATCTGGACCAGGTGATCCTGGCGTCGGTCGCCGGGTATTACCGGACGGAGGTGGGCCTGTTAGACGAGGTGAAGGCGGGGCAACGCCTGGGCGTGGTGCAGGACTTCTTCGGCCAGGTTCTGGCCGAGATCCGGGCGGACCGGGACGGGGTGGTCATCATGCTGCGGCGGCTGGCCCGCGTGCAGGCCGGGGACGGTCTGGCCCATCTCACGAGCCATCTGGGCTGAGAGGAGAGACGGATATGGCTGTGAAGGTCTATGACGACCGGGAGCTGGGGCTCATCCGGGAGATCCTGGACAGCGGAAAGCTGGGCGCCAATCCGGGCAAGTATGTCCCGATGTTCGAGCGGGCGTTCGCGGAGGCGATGGGGGCGAGGCACGCCGTGGCCATGAACTCGGCCATGTCGCTCCTGCACGCCGCGGTGGCCGCGTCGGGCGCGGGGCCGGGGGACGAGGTGATCTGCGATCCCATCGTGCAATTCGGGGGAATCGCGACGATGTACCAGAACGCGACGCCGGTGTTCGCGGACGTGCTGCCGGACACGTTCACCATCGACCCGGCGTCGGTCCGGGCGCGCATCACAGAGCGGACGAAGGCGGTGATCTGCACCCACCTCTGGGGCGCACCGTGCGACATGGACCCGATCGTGGAGATCGCGCGGGAACACCATCTGGCCGTGATCGAGGACTGCGCCCACGCCCTGTTCTCTCAGTACAAGGGGAGATACGCGGGGACGCTGGGCCACGTGGGGGTGTTCAGCTTCCAGCAGTCCAAGCACCTCTCCACCGGGGACGGGGGCGCGGCCACGACGAATGATGACGGGGTGGATGAGAGGGTGCGGGGGCTTTCGGACCCGACGTTCGGGTCCGTGGCCCGTCGTCTGGCCTGGAACTACCGGATGACGGAGATCACAGCGGCGGTGGCCCTGGTGCAGCTGGAGCGCGCCCGGCAGTACTGCGCGGACACGACCGCCAACGCAGCCCTCTACGAACAGGCCCTGCGGGGGGTCGAATGGCTGGTCCCGCAGCGCGTCCTGCCGGACTGCCGGTCCACCTACCATTTCTGGACCTGCCTGTTCGACGGGGCGCGGCATGGGATACCGCTCGACCGGTTCAAGGCCGAGGTCCGGGAGGCGAAGTGCGGGGTCTCGGTGGGTTACACGCAGAAGCCGGCGTATCTGTATCCGGTCTTCTCGGAGCCGATCGCCTACGGCAAGGGGTGCCCGACGCGGTGCCCGCTCTATAAGGGCGATCCGGGCTACGGGCCCGGGGCATGCCCGGTGGCCGAGGACATCCTGCCCCGCATGGTCCTGGCCTACACGACCGGCCCGCGAGAACAGCACGCGCAGAACGCGGAGCGGCTCGCGGAGGTGGCGCGCAAGCTGGGGTGAGAGGAGGTTGCGAGATGAGCGGGACGAAGGCGGGATGGGCTGAGGTCGAGATCACGCCGTGTAGAGGTGTAAAAAAAACATTTATCCGAAGAGGCAGGCTTCCATGAAAAACGATAAAGTCCGCATCGGCGTGATCGGGGTGGGGGCCATCGGTCCGTCACACGTCTATTCGATCCAGAGGACGGAGGGGTGTGCGCTGGCGGCCATCTGTGACCTGAGGGCGGATGCGGCGGCCAGGATCGCCGGGGAGAACGGTGTGCCCTATTTCACGAGCGTGAAGGACATGGTGCAGGGGGATACGGTGGACGCGGTGACGATCAGCACGCCCAGCGGGTTCCATCTGGACACGGCGCTGGAGGCGATCGAGGCGGGCAAACACGTGTTGAGCGAGAAGCCGCTGGAGATCACGACGGAGCGAATCGACCGGATCATCGCCGCCGCGGACCGGAAGCGGGTGAAGTTAGGCGGGGTTTTCCAGTGCCGTTTCTCTCCTGTCGTGCGCAGGCTGAAGAAGCTGGTGGATGGCGGACTGCTGGGGGAGATCTACGCGGGCAGCGTCTACATGAAGCGTTTTCGGACGCAGGCTTACTACGATTCCGCCGGGTGGCGGGGGACCTGGAAGGTGGACGGGGGCGGGTGCCTGATGAACCAGGGGATCCACTACGTGGACCTGTTCCTCTGGTTCATGGGAGAGGCGCAGGAGGTCATCGCAATCACGGAGACCGTGGGCCGAAAGGTGGAGGTGGAGACGCTGGCGCTGAGCCTAGTGAAGTTCGCGAGCGGGGCCAGGGGGGTGGTCGAGGGGACGACCCTGGCCTATCCGGAGATTCCGTCCTATCTGGAGATCTTCGGGTCGCGCGGCACGCTGTCGTTCAACTCGGAGAAGGTGCTGCGCATGGACCTGATCGACCCGACGCCTGCGGAGGCATCGGAGCGGGACGCGCTGTTCGCGCTCCGGGCGGAGCTGGAGGCGAAGAAGGCCGGGGAGAAGAAGACCGTGGCCGCGGGGACGGCGGTGCCCTCTCTGGACATGGGGCACGGGCCGGTGATCGCCGACTTCGTGGAGGCGATCCGGACGGACCGGGCGCCTTTCGTGAACGGCCCGGAGGCGCGCCGGGCGGTGGAACTGATCACGGCGATCTACGAATCGGGCCGGAACGGCAGCAGGCCGGTCCCGATCACGCGCAAAGGGGACGGCTGATGGGGATCAGGATCGGCGTCTGCGGGGCAGGGGCGTTTGCGGCGTGTTTCATCCCGCTGTTCAGGGCGCACCCGCTGGTGGAAGAGGTGTCGATTGCGGAGGTGGACCCTGGCCGGAGGGAGGAGCAGGCGCGGCGGTTCGGGATCGAGAAGGCATACGATTCCCTGGACACGCTCTGTGAGAGCGACGTGGACGCGGTCGCCCTCTTCACGCAGCGGTGGCTGCACGGGCCTCAGGCCGTCCAGGCGCTCCGGGCGGGCAAGCACGTGTACTCGGCGGTCCCGACGGCGGCGACTATGGAGGAGTTGCGCACTCTGGTGGAGACGGTCCAGGAGACCGGCCTGATGTACATGCTGGGCGAGACAAGTTATTATTACCCCTCCAATGTCTACTGCCGGGAGCGGTTCAGAAAAGGGGACTTTGGAAGATTCGTTTACGGGGAGGGGGAGTACTATCACGACATGTCCCACGGGTTCTACGAGGCGTACCAGGGGAGCAACGGCGCAGACTGGAAGCGCTACGCCGGATTTCCGCCGATGCTGTATCCGACCCACTCGGTGAGCATGGTGCTGGCCGTGACCGGGGCGCGGATGACGCGGGTCTCCTGCCTGGGCTACGTGGATGACCACGAGGACGGGGTGTTCCAGAAGGACGTAAGTGCGTGGCAGAATGTCTTCAGTAACGAGTCCGCGCTGTTCCGGTCCTCGGACGGGGGGATGTGCCGGATCAACGAGTTTCGCCGGGTGGGGTCAACGGGGAGGTCGGTTCGGGTGAGCATCCTGGGCACGGAGGGCAGCTACGAGGAGCAGGCGAACGCGCAGGTCTGGGTCACGCGGCAGAAGGAGGTCGTCGATCTGACCGACCTGCTGACCTGCCGGACGCTCAAACCGGAGGCAGCGGCCCATGGGGCGCAGAGTGAGTTTTACACGAGCATGGCCAGGGTCCATCGCCCGGAGCGCCTGCCGGAGGCGTTCCGGGGCCTGCCCAACGGCCACTACGGGTCTCATCAGTTCCTGGCGGACGATTTCGTGAGGGCGTGCGTCACGGGCCATCTCCCGCCCAACCACATCTGGGCCGCGGCCCGGTACTGCGCGCCGGGGATCGTGGCGCACGCGTCGGCGGAGCAGGAGGGGGCGCTGCTGGATGTCCCCGACTTCGGCGGCCCGCCCGCAGGCGTAAGATTCCTGGAGGAATGAAGGTCGTTTTGAGAGGAACTCCGATGGGCACATTTTACACGGGTTGTATGATCCAGAATCATGTAGACCGCACCCGGTCGGCGAAAATCCCCAAAATTCTCGTTGACACCGGCAGCGAGTACACGTGGGCGCCAGAGGCCTTTCTGGACAGGATCGGCGTTGAACGGGAGAAGAAAGACCTGCCTTTTGTCATGGCAAACGGGCAGCAGATCACCCGAAGCGTCGGGTTTGCGATCATCAGAGTCGGGAAATATTTTACGATTGACGAGGTCGTGTTCGCGGAGAAAGGGGACCTTCTGCTCCTGGGAGCAAGGACCCTTGAGGGATTGAATCTGTCGGTGGACCCTCGGCAGAAGAAACTGGTCGCCGCAGGTCCGTTGCCGGTGGCTTGATTTGTGAGACTCACTCTATCGTAGCGAGGGAACTCCTGTGAAAATCCGAGACGTTCGCCTCCTCCCGCTGTTCGGCCAGACCCCGGACGGGGGATGGGACCAGAAGTTCAACAAGCCGGAACGCAATCTCCTGACGCTGGTGGAGGTGATCACCGACGAGGGGGTGACGGGCCTGGGCACCGCCTACACCTCCACGCCGCTCGTGCAGGGGGCGCTCAGCGTGCTGGAACCCTTCCTCTATGGCGCTTCGGCGCTGGACCCGGCGGCCACTTCCGAGACGTTGCACCAGCAGACGTTCTGGCAGGGGCGCGGGGGCACGATCACGCACGCGATCTCCGGGATCGACATCGCGCTGTGGGACATCTTCGGGAAGGTGACACGGCAGCCGATCAGTCGGCTCCTGGGGGGACGGCATCGGGAGCGGATCAAGCCCTACGGGTCCATGTTGATGACGGCGCCTGCGCAGATGAAGGACCGCCTGCAGGCGGCGATGGCGCGGGGGTTCCGGGCGTTCAAGATCGGGTGGGGTCCTTTCGGGCGGCGGGACGCGCGGACGGACGAGGCGATCGTGGCGGCCTCCCGCGAGGCCATCGGGCCGGACTGTGAGTTGATGGTGGACGCGGGCGGGTCGGACGGGTACTGGCCGCACGGGTACAAGTGGGCGATCAACACGGCGCGGATGCTCGCGCAGTATGACGTGACCTGGTTCGAGGAGGCGCTGCGGCCGGATGACATCGAGGGTTACATCCAGCTCAGGGAGCACTCTCCCGTGCCCATCGCGTCGTGCGAGGTGCTCACGCGCCGACAGGCATTCATAGAGTGGATCGAGCGACGGGCGGTGGACTACATCCAGCCGGACGTGGCCAAGGTGGGGGGGCTGACGGAGGAGCATCGGATCGGGCAGTACGCGGACGATCACTCGATCCTGATGGTGCCGCACGGCTGGAACACGTCCGTGGGTCTGGCGGCGGACCTCCAGCTCGTGGCCGCTGCGGGCAACGCCCGCTGGGTGGAGTACATCACGCCCGCGCCCTATGTGGAGGACCTTTTTGCCGAGCCCCTGCGGATGGACGCGGACGGCATGCTGGCCATCCCGGACGGGCCGGGCCTCGGGTTCGAGTGGAACGAGGATGGCATCGCCCGGCACACGGGCGGGATGAAGCTGACGAAATCGACGCTGTAAGATCAGGAGGATGATCATGCCCAAGGCGGAACCCTGGCGTTACGAAAAACTGACGTGGCCGGAGATCAACCAGGCCGTGCAGGCCAAGAAGGTTGTGGTGGTCCCCATCGGGTCCACCGAGCAGCACGGGCACCACCTGCCGCTGGACGTGGACGTGGTCTGCCCGACGGGTATTGCGCACGCGGCGGCGCGGCTGATCCCGGACGATGTGCTCGTGATGCCGCCGGTCGTCCACGGCTACACGGCGCACGTCATGGACTTCCCCGGCACGATCAACATCCACTGGGAGCACTTCATCAAGTTCGTGGTGGACGTGGGCAAGAGCCTGGCGTACCACGGGTTCAAGAAGATCGTGCTGCTCAACGGCCACGGCTCGAACGCGCCGAACCTGGACCTGGCCGCGCGGCGGGTGAACCTGGAGACGGATGCGGAGTGCGTGGCGATGTCGTGGTGGAACCTGCTGGGCGTGGACAAGGCGTTCATGCCCTCCTGGCGGGAGAGTAAGTTCCCCGGCGGGTGCGCGCACGCGTGCGAGCTGGAGACGTCGGTCTACCTCTATCTGGACGAGGACAACGTGCGGAAGGAGAAGGTCGCGGACGGGGAGATCGCCTTTCACGTGACCCATCCGTCGGACTTCCAGTGGGTGGACCTGTTCAGCGCCGGGCCGGGGACGGCCGTGTCTTGGACGGCGTCCTACAGCGACACGGGGGTGCTGGGGGAGGCCACGCTGGGCACGAAGGAGAAGGGGGAGCGGGCGGTGAAGGAGGCGGCCAGGCAGCTGGCCCGGATGGCTACGGAGTTTCGCGCCCGGCCCAGGCCGTTGCGTGGGGATCATCATGCGGTATCGCCCACGATGCCGATGCCGTGGGGGCAGGAGGAGCGGCCCACGAGGATGGGGGATGTACACGATATTTGAACAGGAGGCCCCATGATACGCATCGCCATCGGGTCTCTGATGCAGGAGACGAACAGCTTCGTGCCGATGCCGACCACGCTGGAGACCTTCGCGTCCTACTACCTGCTGTACGGCGAGGAGGTGCTGACGGGTTACGGGGACGCGCGGGTGGAGGTCCCGGCCTATCTGAGCGTGTTCCGGGAGGAGGGCGTCACGCCCGTGCCGCTGCTGGCCGGGTTCGCCGCGGCCAGCGGGCCGCTGACCCGGCCCACGTTCGATCATCTGCTCGGGGAGCTGATCGCCCGCCTGAAGGCCGCGCTCCCGGTGGACGGGGTCCTGCTGGCCCTGCACGGGGCGATGGTCGTGGAGGACGAACCGGACGCGGAGGGGGCCATCCTGGAGGCGGTGCGGGCCGTGGTGGGGCCGGCGATGCCCGTGGGCGTCAGCCTGGACCTGCACGCGCACGTCACGCCGCGCATGGTGAATCAGGCGACGTTCATCGTCGGGTATCGGGAGTATCCGCACATCGACATCTACGAGACGGGCCTGCGAGCGGCCAGGCTCTACCTGCAGACGCTCAGGGGGGAACGGCGGCCCGCGATGGCGCTGGCCAGGCGGCCGATGGTGGTGAGCGCCGCGAATGCCCGTACGTCGGACGGGCCGCTCCGGCGGGTGTGGGAGGCCGCCCGGGAGATGGAGCGGTCCGGGCGCGCGCTGCACGCCTCGCTGTTTCCGGTGCAGCCGTGGATGGATGTGCCGGACCTGGGTTTCGCGGTGGTGGTGGTGACGGACGGGGACCGCGCCGGGGCGCAGGCGGCGGCGGACGAACTTGCGGACATGGCCTGGGCCGCGCGGGCGGATTTCGAGCCGGATCTGACGCCGCTGGAGGAGGCCATCCGGGTCGGCCTGGAGGCCCCCGGGGGGCTGACCGTGGTGGGGGATCTCGGCGACGCGCCCACGGGCGGCTCGGCGGCGGACAACGTGGCGGTGCTGCGGGCGCTGCTCGCGCAGGGCGCGGACCGGGCGGGCCGGCCCACGTACCTGTGTCTCTGCGATGCGGAGGCGGCGCAGGTGGCCGCGGCTGCGGGCGTGGGGAGCGCGGTCACCCTGCGCGTGGGACACAGGGTATCGGTCCTGGACGGCGATCCGCTGACGGTCACGGGGCGGGTGCATCTGCTGTCGGACGGCCTCTACCGGTTCAAGGGCTCCGGCGCGACGGGTTTGCAGATGAACATGGGGCTGACGGCGGTGCTGGGGATCGGGGCCATCCGTCTGTGCATTCGGTCATTCCCATCCTTCGAATGGGACCCGGCGATGTACTATGCCGTGGGGCTGGACCCGAAGGACGCGGCGCTGGTGTTCGTCAAGTCTCCGTCGCACTTCCGTGTGGCCTTCGGGCCGCTGGCGGACCGGCTGCTGATGGCCGACACGCCCGGACCCACGCGCGCCGACATGCGCCAGGTGAAGTTCACCCGTGTGACCCGGCCCCTCTACCCCCTGGATGATTTTTAGCCCATGCGCACGGTCTACATCCTACGTACCGGAACCGCAGAGGACGTAGAAAGGAGGTTCCTTTAACCATGGCATCCGGAAAGACCAGCACGACGCTGCACACGAAAGAGGAGATTGCCTCGGCCCGGCGCAATGCGAAGCGATATGCGTGGGCGCGGGAGGAGATGGAGGCGCACGTGAAGGCGTGCGCATCGTGGATCACGCGGACGGACGAGGACCTCTGGACGATGGTGACGGGGCAGTCGATCCCGCGCGGCATCCACGCCAACCCGGACCTGGGCTGCCCGAAGTGTGGCCGGGCGGTCTACGAGAAGGGGGGGAACTATCCCTGGAAGCTGGACGTGGACCGGCCCTGGAAGCTGGAATGCCCGTCCTGCGGGGAGGTCTGGCCGAAGAACGATTTTGGGGCGTTCTACAGGAGCGGCCTGGGGCCGGATGGGGTGTTCGACCGGAAGCTGGCGGACGCGGCGCTGCTGTTCAACGCCGAACACCCGGACCCGAAGGACCCGCTCCACAAGTATGCGGTGGACGACGCCTATGGGTGGTTCGATGAGCAGGGGAACCGCTGGTGGTTCATCGCCTACTATGGACACTACGGCACATGGGGGTTCATCCCGGACGCGCTGAGACATCTCGGCCAGGCGTATCTGCTGACGGGGGAGGGGGTCTACGCGCACAAGGCGGCAGTACTGCTGGACCGGACCGCGGATGTGTATCCGGCCATGGATCTCGGCCCTTACTGCGAGCAGGGCCTCTACAACTCGGATGGGAGCAGCAAGAAGGGGCGGATCGTGGGGGCGATCTGGGAGAACGGCATGGCCGTCCGGCTCGCGGACGCCTATGACGCGATCTACGAGGGGATGGCGGGGGACGATGCGCTCGTGGCCTTCCTGTCGGAGAAGGCCCGGAGACACGGGCTGCGGGACAAGTCGTCTGTCGCGGCCATTCGGCGCAACATCGAGGACGGGCTGCTGCGGGAGTTCATCAAGTCCTGCCACGACCGCCGGATGCGGGGCAACGAGGGGATGGTGCAGACGGCGATGACGGTGGCGGCGGTGGCGCTCGATCACCCGGAGGAGACGCCGACGGCGCTGGACTGGGTGTTTGCACCGGGGGACCGGGGGGAGGGGGGCGGGCACGTGGCCTCGGTGTTCAACGGGAAGGTGGACCGGGATGGCGCGGGGGACGAGGCCGCGCCGAGCTACAACTTCGGCTGGATGACCTATTTCGAGCGGTGCGCGGAGGTCCTGTCCCGGTATCCGAAGTACACGAGGCACGACCTCTACCGGGACTTCCCCCGGTTCCGGAAGATGTACCGGCTCCCCTATCTGATCACGGCGCTGGACCGGTACACGCCGCGCATCGGGGACACGGGAAGGACAGGGGACCCCGGCATGACCTCGGTCAACCTTCCGCTGGCGCTCAAGGCGTTCCGGCTGTTCAAGGACCCGTTCTACGCGCAGCTGGCGTACAAGCTGAACGGGGATCGCGTGGAGGGATTGCACACGCCAGTCTTCGACGAGGACCCGGAGGCGGTCCAGCGGGAGATCGCGGAGATCGTCCGGGAGCGCGGCGAGTTGCGACTCGACAGCACACACCTGAACGGCTACGGGTTCGCGATGTTCCGGAGCAGGGAGGGGGAGGGAAGACGATCCTGTGAATCGTCCGGGGTCGGGGACGAGCGCCGGGCGGCGTGGCTCTACTACGGCCGGACCTGGGGGCACGGCCACTGGGACCGCCTCAACTACGGGTTCTACTACCGGGGCATGGACATCCTGCCCGATCTGGGGTATCCTGAGTATGCGGATCAGCGCTGGCCGGCGCGGGCCGGGTGGACAAAGAACACGATCTCCCACAACACCGTGGTCGTGGACCGGAAGGCGCAGGAGGCCAGCTTCGGGGGGCGCTGCCTGGCTTACGCGGACGCGGGGGGCGTGAGGATGATCGACGTGCGCTCGCCGGACGCCTATCCGGGGGTACAGGAGTACCGCAGGACGTTCATCGGGATTGACACGTCTCCGGCGGAGTCGTATCTTGTGGATATGTTCCGGGTGGCGGGGGGCGCGGACCACGTCCTGAGCTTCCACGCGGGCGAGGGGGAAGTCGAGGCCGAGGGGCTGGATCTGCGCGCGCAGGCGCGGGGGACGTACGCGGGGGAGGAGATCCCGTTCGGGCAGCACTACGACGGCCCGCCGGACGGACGCTACAGGGGGAGCGGTTTCTCCTATCTCTACGACGTGGCGCGGGTGGCCTCTCCTGCGCCGGGCTGGTCGGTGACGTACCGGCTGAAGGACACGTGGGGGACGAAGGTCGGGGATGGAGAAGTACATGTCCGGTACACGATGCTGTCCGAGGTGGATGACGCGGCCATCGCCCACGGGGACCCGCCGCGCAACAAGCCGGGGAATCCGCGTCGGCTGCGCTACGTCCTGGCGCACCGGGCAAGGCCCCGGAGCCTGTTCGTCTCGGTCGTGGAGCCGTACGGGGACCGGCGGCATCTGAAGCGGGCCGAGCGGATCGACCTCGGGCTGGGGCCGGAGGACCTGACGGCGGCGGCGGTGCGGGTCGAGACGGCTGACGGGCGCCTGGATACGATCCTGTCGTCGGACGACCCGGCGCGGGTCTTCGACCTGGGGGGCATCCGGGCGGCGGGGCGGTTCGTCGTCGTCTCGACGCGGGACGGGCGGCTGGAGTCGATCCTGGCCGTGGGGGGCACGCGCGTGGAGGTCGCCGGGAAGGCGCTGTCGATCGAGCGGCCGGCCTACACGAGCCGGATCACGGCCATGTACACGGGGGACACGGGCCCGTCCTGGGTGCGGGTGGATGCGGATCTTCCGGAAGGGGAACGGCTGGCCGGGGCGATGCTGCGGGTTCACACGAATGGCCCGCGCGACGCCTGCTACACGATCCGGGGGGTCTCGAAGGCCGTGGACGGGACGTCGGAGATCGACCTGGGGAATTTGACGTTCGTACAGGATGTCAAAGATCAGAAGGACTATTCCAAAGGTTACCTCTACGACTTCGAGGTCGGGGACGCCTGGGAGATCCAGACGGTCGCGCAGGTGACGACGGAGAGCGGCTGGCCGGCCGTGGTCGCGAACGTGGCGTGTGAGTGGAAGTAGGGGCGACCCTTGTGGTCGCCCGTGAGCCTGGAGGAAAAATGAAAATCACGCATACGGACATCTGGACGGTGGTCGTGCCCACGGTTCCCGGCACGGTACACAGCAACATCCCGACGGGGTGGGACCAGGTCCCCAAGCATATCCTCCGCGTGCGGACGGATGACGGGATCGACGGCATCGGGGAGACGGGCCGGGGATGCCCCCTGGACGAGGTGCAGGCGTTCGCGAAGCAGGTCGAGGGGAAGGACCCGCGCGGGATGTGCCTCCAGAATTTCCCCGCGCCGCTGGCCGCGCCCCTGCGGGCGCACGACCGGTCCTGGGAGAGCCCGTGGGGGGGCCAGGGCCCGGCCTACGACGCGTTCGAGATGGCGCTGTTCGACATCCTGGGCAAGCACTACGGCCTGCCGGCGCACGCCCTGCTGGGCGGGGCCTGCCGGGACCGGGTGAAGGCGGACTACTGGATCGGGCACCAGACCGTGGAGGAGGGGGCCAGGAGCGCCCGCAAGGGCTACGAGCAGGGGTTCAAGGGGATCAAGCTGAAGTGTACGTCGGACGAGCCGATGGTGGAGCGGGTCCGGGCGATCCGGGACGCCACGAGCGTGGACTTCAAGGTCACGGTCGACCCGAATCAGCGGTTCTACCGCCCCTCCGAGGCCATCGCGCTGGCGAAGGCGTTCGAGGCGCTGGGCAACGTGGAGGTGCTGGAGGATCCGATGCGCAAGTGGAACCTGGACTGGTACCGGCAGCTCCGGGCGGCCACGACAATCCCGGTGGCGCTCCATCTGGGGGACCCGAACGCGATCATCAGCGCGATCAAGGCGGAGGCCGTGGACTACCTGAATCTGGGGGGGAGCATGACGGGGTTCGTCAAGAACGCGGCCCTCGCGCAGGCCGCAGGCATCCCGGTCTGGCACGGGTCGGGCAACGACCTGGGGATCATCGAGACGGCCTACCTGCACACCTCGGCGGCGGCCCCCAACTGCGTCCTGGCCTGCGATTTCGTGGGGAGCTGGACGCGGGAGGACGACCTGATCGTGGAGGGGTTAAAATTTGAGGATGGATATGCGGTGGTGCCGATGAAGCCGGGGCTGGGGTGCGAGCTGGATATGAAGGCCCTGGAGAAGTACCGGGTTTCGGGATGATACTCAAACATCTGATAGAAGGGCTGGCCTTCAGCCCCCTGATCGTGGTCGTGGTCTTCTGCCTGGCGCTGATCTTCCGGCTCAAAGCGGGGGGGCTCAGGACGGCGTATCACATCGGTCTGGGAGGGCTCGCGTTCATTCTCGTCCTGACAAGCTATGCTTTCGTGGAGATGGTCTCCGCCCCCCTGATATCCTGGGTCCCCAAGAACACGAACGAGAAGGCCGATGCCGTGGTGGCGCTCGGGAGCGACGCCACGCCCTTCGGGGCGCCGACCGGCGGCTCCTCGGAGCGCGCCTTCGTGGGGGCTCAGCTCTTCCTGTCGGGGCGAGCGCCGTTTCTGGTAATGACCGGGGCAAGTGGACGGGACAGCCTGGGCGGGGCCAGGGCCATGCGGATCATCGCGCGGGGCCTGGACGTGCCGGATTCGTGCATCGTGCTGGCGCCGGGGTTCAACACCTATCATGAGGGGCTGTCCGCGAAACCACGCCTGATCTCCGACCACGCCCAGAAGATCCTGCTGGTCACCCACGCGTACCACATTCCGCGCGCGGCGGCGGTGTTCCGGAAACAGGGGTTCACGGTCATCCCGCACGCCGTGCCGTTCTCCAGGCTCAACTGGACGGACGGATTTGCGTGGTCCAACATCGGGCGGTTGCAGGGGGTCTGTCACGAGTACGCGGGGCTGCTGGTCTACCGGATGCGCGGGTGGATCGACTGGCCTCATCTGTAAAGGAAAAAGGAATAAACCTGTGGATTTTTCAAAACAGAAACATTTTCTGGAGACCTTCGGGTACCTCGTCGCTCCGGGTCTGCTGAAGGAGGACATGCCGTGGATCGAGAAGGCGTTCGAGGCTGCGC
Source organism: Candidatus Latescibacterota bacterium (assembly GCA_009694805.1). GTDB lineage: Bacteria > Latescibacterota > UBA2968 > SICM01 > SICM01 > SICM01. The sequence continues at coordinate 31,477 of SICM01000001.1, read as the reverse complement.
TTCAGGAACGCGGAGCGGCTCACGACAGGACGAAACGGACCGGGTATGTCGCTTTCGTGGACCAGAGCGAGCGCCTCTGCACGCTGCTGGACCATCCGGGCGTGGAGGCCCTGCTTTCGGGACTGCTGGGAGAGAATTTCAACTATATCATGAGCGACGGCAACTGCTTTGTGGGGGACACGCACTGGCACATCGACGGCGCTCAGTGGGGCGGTCTTTCGTTTTTTCTCAAGGTGGGCGTCTACCTGGACCCGGTGACGCGCGACACCGGCTGCCTGCGCACGATTCCGGGCGCGCACCGGGTCGATTACGCGCCGGGCTGGAACAACGTGCAGGCGCGGGACTCGCTGTTCGACCCTGACGGCCCGAATCCGGCGATGGAACGGTGGGGGATCGACCAGCGTGACATGCCATCCGTAGCCATGGAGTCCCAACCCGGAGACGTGGTGATGTTCCGCCTCAACATGCTGCACGCCGCGTTCGGCGGGAGCGACCGGCGGCGCATGTTCTCCCTCGTCTGTTGCCCCCATTGCGAGACGGAAGAAGAGGTTCGACTTCTGGAAACCTGCATCACCAAATACCGGCTCCACCCGAGCTACGAGCTGCCGCGCGACGTGATGCGAAAGACGGCTTCGCCCCGGCGGATGCGGCATCTCCAGCAGGTGCTGGAGATCGAGACGCGCCTCCTGGCGCAGGCGCCCCAGGAGGCCCGGGCGCTGTGAGGAGAGATGGATCGATGCGAGTCGCGCTGACAGGGGCCACGGGGTTTGTCGGGTCGCACACGGTCCGACCGCTGATTGAGACCGGACACCGGGTGCGCGCCCTGGTCCGGCCCGGACGCGGCGCGGGCTGGCTGGAGGGCCTGGGCGCCGAGGTCTGCCGGGGGACGCTGGGCGACGAGGTCGCGTTGCGAGCGCTCGTGGCGGATGCGGACGCGGTCGTACATACGGCCTACGATTCGGCGGTCTGGGATACGCAGGATCAGCTTCCGCACCTGCGGTCCAACGTGCTCGGTTCGCTGATGCTGCTGGAGACGGCCCGGCAGGCCGGGGTGAGGCAGTTCATCTGTACCGTCAGCACCTATCTTCTCCGACGCGACGTGGAGGGGCCGGGGGACGTGCGGGACGTCCCGCTGGACGAGTCCTCGCCGTGGGCTGCCTCGTGGATGCCTTATGTCGCGCACAACGTCGTCCTGGAGTCGGCGTGTCAGGCGTATCACGCGCAGTTCGGGATGGCGACCACGCGGTTTCGCTGCGCGTGGGTCTATGGCGTGCATCCGGAGGCGGAGAAGAGCGTGTGGCGCTCCCTGCTGGAGGAGGTGCGGGCGGGGAAGGTCTGCGACAGCGCCTTCGGGTGCGACGTGGTGGCCGTGCAGGACGTGGCGGCGGCCCTGGTCGCGTCGGTGGGGAGCCCGGCGGCGTTCGGGCAGGTCTTCAACCTGTGCGACACGTTCGTGTATCAGGCGGACCTGGTCCGGCTGGCCGGGGAGGCCATCGGCGTCCCGGCGAAGATCGCGGGGGGCGCCCTGCCCAGGCCGGGACCGATCCTCTCCGAGAAGGTCAAGGCCCTCGGCGTGGACGTGCATCGCGGGCCGGAGGGGATAAGGGATTATTTTTCGAAGTTGGACAGGGCTTTGAGGGGTAGGGTCCCCTGACTTTAGTTGCCTGTTCCGCGTTTGTCAACTATACGGTTTTAATGTTGTCGCTCGAAGCTTCGCATTGAACGGCTTCAAACAGTTTCGGAAATATCAAGAGATCATTCCACACGACCCGGTAAAAAGGCCAGTACGATCTCCCGTTTCGCGCGTAAGCCCTCTAAAGTCCACTTTACAAGCCCCATGGAGGTGAGTATGTTGATATCTCGAGTGATTGTTTTCGCGGTCTTGTTTGCGTAAGATTCGGCGATACGAGGGCTGATCTGCCGGATTTTAGGTAACGGAACCGGGTCCTTCGTCCGAGATAGGTCCAACACGAGATGACGGCGACGCACGTCTGCCGCACTGTTTTTGTCCTTGAATTGTTCGTGGACGTAGTTTTGCCAGGTGACATCCCACTGCTGGTCTCGAATATGTTTGAGTTGTTCCTTCAACCCGTCCACAAATCCCTGAACGGCATATTCCATGAAAGGTAGAAGGTCACCTCCAGAACGACTGGCCTGATCCAATTGTCGATAGTACTCCTGGCGCGTCTGGTTGTAATGGTTACTCAAGAGGTGAGCAGCAGCGGATGGAACTCCTACGCCCAAGAGAAGCGTAAATTCGATCAAGCGAGCCGTCCGACCATTGCCATCACCGAACGGATGAATCCAGGCCAGGTAGATATGCGCAAGTATTGCCTTGATGAGGCCGAACGCAATAGGATAATGCGCATAATGTTCAGGAATTGGAAAATCATTTAGCCACGCGCATAATTTTTCCAGTAAGAATTCGCAATCCTCAGCAGGCACAGCGCGGTAACGTGCCACACCGACGGAGTGCATCCGAATTTCGCCCGGTACGACCCCTTCATCGAGCGAGAGATTTTTCAGTACAGTCCGGTTGAAGTTTTTGATGTCTTCAACGGTCAAAGTAACAGCACGATCTTTCAACACACGCTCTGTGATCTGGTTACAGACTTCTACGATATTATCAATCTCCTGGCCAAGATATTCTTTTGAGGGGGGAAGCTTTAGTTTACCTTGTATTCGGTTTAATACCTCCTCCTCTGAAAGCGTGTTTCCTTCAATGGCAGTCGTACCTAGTACGCCTTTTGCCAGATAAAGCCGATAAAGGACGTCGGCTGTTTCGCGGCGCAAAGGTACTCCGGCAATATGCTCGCACTTGGATTGAACTTCCCCAAGAACCATCCAGAGTCTGGGGTTCAAGCGTCGGAGATCCAGAGTAAAATTTATCCAGGAATGTATCTGTTCGTATTTCCGCATAGATGTCCAATCATGTGTCCATGTAAAATATTGTAAAAATAAGAATAAGAAGAATTTATAAAAAAACATGTCCAGCATCATGTCTATCGACATGTCCATTAATATAGACGATTTTGAAGTAACTATCAAGCGTAATATCTGACATTCATGTCGGAGGGGGCGGATGATGCAGAAGCTGAACAACCTTGTCACTGAACTGTTGAACCTGGAAGAAGTCCCATCTGGCACAGAGGCAAGGTTTGTGAACCCCCGCGAAGGGTGGGTGTTCATCCGTGGCGGCGACAAGGTGGTCCTCGATGACGCCGAGGTTCCCCTCGCACCGACCGGCGCGGGAACGGGTGAAGCGATGCGGTTCCTGCCGGCAGGCGAGCACCGGGTCCGGGTCGAGGGATCGGTCGAGCTGTTGATCGTCCGGGCGGTCCCGGAGCTGATCTTCTGCAAGTTCCAGTACGATCCCCACGTGAGGCCGCACGGGCCGTATGACTGGGCGTTCCTTCAGAAACACGTGCTTGACCACGTGAACTGCATCGTGGGGGACGGCAGCGAGCCGCAGCGGCCGATGGTCGAGGCGTGGAAGCGGCAGGGGAAGCGGTGGCTTGTGGAGTGCCTGCTGCCGGGGTTGAGGCAGGAGGAGCCGGTCACGGCGGACGAGGCGTATACGGTCTGGACGCAGAACGTGGGGCTTCGGGACCCGCTGATCGACGGGATCATCGTGGACGAATTCCTCGGGGGAAAGCGGGGCAACGACCCGAAGTATTATGTGTGGATGGAGGCGATGCAACGCATCCGGGCGAACGAGGCGTTGAGAGGAAAGCACTTCTATCCCTACTGCAACGCGCTCTATGGCGCAGAACCGAGCGAGGCGTTCATCCGGGCGACGATGGCGGCGGGTTACCGGTTCGCGTGGGAGCAGTACCTGAAGGAACCGCCCACCGAGGAAGCGGCGCGGGAGCAGCTTGCGGCGTTGACAGAGCGGACGCGGGGCTGGCTGAAGGCGTTCCCCGGCTGCGCAGGGCATATGGTGATGTGCCTGGGCTACATGTCCGTCCCGCCGGAGAGCGTGAATGCGGACCCGAAGGTGGACTACAAGGTCTGGATGGACGCGCAGTTCCACCACCTGGCGAACGACCCGGCGTTTGAAGGGTTGTACGGGTTGATGGAGTACACCTGCGGATATGCGGACGAGGAGACCGTGCGCTGGGCGGCCCGGCTCTACCGGCACTACGGGATCGAGGGCCAGACTGAGATGCTGTCGCCGAGGCTGGGTTTTCAGTACCGGCTCGAACACGTGGACAACCCGGACTTCGAGGAGGGGACGAAGGGGTGGGCCGTCCGGGCGGCGGAGGAAGGGGGCGTGGAGGCCGGGATGAAGGAGGGGTGGAGCTGGCTGCAGGGCCGGTATCCGAGGACGACGCAGGGGGACACGTTCCTGAAGATGCGGCGGAGCAGCCGGGGGCCCAACGCCTTCTCGCAGGAGATCAAGCATCTGCGACCCGGCCGGCTCTACTCGCTGAAGATGTTCACGGCAGACCACCGGGCGATTTCAGAGGGCCGTTCGAAGGAGCAGAGGTACGCGGTCTCGATTCAGGTAGAGGGCGCGGAGCGGGTCTCTGAAAAGAGTTTTCAGCACGTCATGCACAACTGCTACAGCCACTCCCTGGGGCCGTTCAACGCACAGCACCGGGCGTGGATGAACTACCACTTTGAGGTCTTTCGTGCGAAAGCGGAACGTGCGCGACTGACGGTCTCGGACTGGGCGGACGCGGCGGCGCCGGGAGGGCCGGCCGGGCAGGAGTTGATGTTCAACTTCATTGAGGTGCAGCCGTACCTTGAATAGTCACGCAAGACGGGTCAAAGGACTTTGGGAGGGAAGAAAGGTGTCTCGATGATTCCCAAGCGACTGCGTTTCGCGAGCGTTTTGATCCCGGCCTGTCTTCTGAGTTTCGCCTTTCAGGTGATCGGGCAGCAGGCGGCGCTGAAGGCCGATTTCAACGGCAACGGGACGGTGGACTTCGACGACTTCTTCCTGTTTGCGGATGCCTTCGGGGCGCGGCAGGGGGAGGCGAGGTTCGGCGCGAAGTTCGACCTGAGCGGCAACGGGACGGTGGACTTCGACGACTTCTTCCTGTTCGCGGCGGACTTCGGGAAGAAGCCCGGGCAGACGGGGGGCGGCGGGACGAAGGAGGTCACGGTCTACATCGCGGACCTGCTCCAGGATCGCGTTCATATCCTCAACACCCGGGACAATCTGAGCGCCGGGACGATCCAGATCGTACAACCGAGGGGCCTCGCCTTTTCGGCGGGCGGCAGCGCCCTTTACATCGCCAGCGTGGACACCTTCCACGCGGCGCAGCCGGATGGGCGGCGCGACTTCTCGGTTCCTCTGAACGGGGCCTACAAGGTCGCCGTCTCTCCTGATGGCCAGAAGGCCTATGTCACGAAGGAAGGGGACCCGGAGACGCCGGGGACCGGTGGCCTGGCGGTCTTGGACCTGCGGGCGAAGAAGCAGTCCAACTTCATCCCGCTGCCGGGCAGGCCCTCCGGAATCGTTCTGACGCCGGACGGGGGGAAGGCTTATGTCGCCAATCAGACGCGCCGGTTGATCATCCTGGACCTGGCGCGAGAGGCCGTGAAGGACTCTCTCCTGGTGACGAACGCCATCCCCACCCGCGTCGCCATCTCTCCGGACGGGGGGAGGGTCTATCTGAACAGCGCGAACAGCGACACGATCAACGTCGTGGACACGGCCATCAACGGAGGCCCGGAGGGCAGGGACCGGGTCGTCAGGACGTTTGCGACGAAGACTGCCGAGTCGCATCTCTTCTCGGCGATCCTGGATCTGGCCCTCTCTTCGGACAGCAGCCGGGTCTACGCCTCGTCCTACCGGCTGATCCTGGCCACCACGCCCGGCTCCTCCGAGCCGACGCCCACGCTGGTCGGGGAACTGCTGATCCTCGATGTCGGGACGGGGAAGGTGGATCGTATCCTGATGGGGGAGAACGCCGTCACGCTCGGTGTGGCGCCTGACGGGAAGACCGCATACGTGGTGTTCCAGCGTACGGTCTCAGAGGGGCTGGAGGTGGCTGTCGTAGACCTCGAAACGAAGAAGGTGGTCGGGTCTCTGCCCATCGCCTTCGATCTGCCTGTGGACATCAAATTCCGAACCGTCGTCAGATAAAAGCAGGGGTCAGGGGTCAGGGGCCGGGGGCCAGGGAAAAAACAGAAGTAAATCTGTCTTTCCTGACCCCTGATCCCCGACCCCTGGCCCCTTTTTTCCGCCCTGTCATTCCCCGGACAGCCCCTTCGCGTATTCGATCCCGGCCAGGACCTCCTCCGGCGTCACATCCCTGGAGGTCGTGACCCCTCCGATCCGGGTCGGGAGGATGAACGTCAGGACGCCGTCCCGCGCCTTCTTGTCCGATTTCATCCGCTCCAGGATCTTCTCCGTGGGGATACGGCCCAGGCCGGGCGGGATGCCGAGGCGCTTGAGCAACCGCGCCTGCCGGTCAAAGTCTTCTCCGGGCCAGAGGCCCCGGTCGAGGGCGATCTTCCCGGCGGATGCCATGCCCAGGAGAACGGCCTCTCCGTGGAGGTAGACGCCGTAGTCCGTGGCGGCCTCGATGGCGTGTCCGACGGTGTGACCGTAGTTGAGGATGGCCCGGAGGCCGGTCCGTTCGAAGGGATCGGCCTGGACGACCTCGGCCTTGATCCGGCAGTTCCGTGCGATCAGGGCGTCGGTCTCGTCGGGGGCGAGCTGCATCTCCACGATGTCCTCCAGGCAGGCCTCCAGCAGCGCGAACATGACCTCGTCCCGGATGACGGCGTGTTTGATGACTTCGGCCAGGCCTGCCCTGATCTCCCGCTCCGGGAGCGTCCGCAGGAGCGACGTGTCGACGCAGACCAGGCGGGGCTGGTGGAACGCGCCGATCAGGTTCTTGCCGCCCCGGTGGTCCACGCCGGTCTTGCCCCCCACGCTGGCGTCCACCTGGGACACGATGGTGGTGGGGACCTGGACAAAGTCGATGCCCCTCAGGAAGGTCGCCGCCGCGAACCCCCCCACGTCCCCCACGACCCCGCCCCCCAGCGCCACCAGCGCCGATCCCCGGTCCAGACGGGCATCGACCAGGGCGTCGTAGACGATCTTCACGGCATCGAGGGTCTTGTGGACCTCTCCCGCCGGGATCGTCACCTCGCAGACCTCTATCCCCGCCGCACTCAGGCTTTCCACCGCCGCCCGCAGGTGATGCCCGGCCACGACGCTGTCCGTGACGACGGCCACCCTCCGTCCGAGGTTGCGTTCACGGTAGAGCGCGCCGAGGTCCTTCAGGAGGCCATAGCCGACGTGGATGGGGTAGGAGATGTCTCCGAGGTTGACCTGGACAGTTCTCATGGTTCAGTCACTCTTTTTCGCACTTTCGCCCAGCAGCCCCGCGACCGTCGCCTCGACCTCTGTCTGATCCGCCTCGCCAATCCACTGCCGCACGATCTGTCCCTTCTGATCGATCAGGAACATCGCCGGGATCACCCTGACCCCGTAGGTCTGATAGGCGGGAGCGTCCCCGGCATCCAGCAGGACGGGATACGTGATCCCGTGTTTGGCGACGAAGGCCTTCACCTTCTTCTCCCCCTTCTCGTCGATGGAGACGCCGAGCACGGTGAAGTCCTTTCCGGCGCGCTGCTCGTGCAACTTCTGGAGGCCGGGTATGGTCTTTACGCAGGGCTTGCACCAGGTCGCCCAGAAGTCCAAGAGCAGGACCCTGCCGCGATAGTCCTCCAGGGAGACCGTGACCCCTTTGAGGTCCGTCGCGGTGAAGTTCGGGGCCGGGCGGGGGAGGGCCGGGGGCAGGTAGGAGGCCGGGTCTTTGTCGAAAGCCTCTTTGCAGGGTTTGGAGCAGAAATAATAGGGTTTCCCCTCGTAGTCACTGGAGGCGACCACTTTTTCGGGTTTCGTCGTCCCCTCTCGCACCTTGCAGACGACGCAGACGGCCTCCCTGGGGAGTTCGTCCGCGCTCAGGGCGAGCGCCGGGAAGGCGGCGATCAGGATCAGGCACAGGCGTATGATTTTCATGGATGTCCTTTTGGAGACAGGTTCAGAAACCGGCGGACAGGGCAAACCCCAGACGCTCAAACCAGACCCAGAGCAGCGAGGCGCTGTAGTTTTTGTAGTGGTGCGTGATGGTGAGATGAGAACGGTCTCCGTCATACATGGGTCTGAGTGACCAGCGCGGGTGGATCTGGACATTCAGGCCGAATGGGACATTGAACCCCTGATCCCACTCGGAGTAGTTCAGGCTGACGTAAGGAGCCAGGGAAGTATGGGGGATCTGTTTCGCGCAGGTGAGATAGTAAGACTGCGTTCTGGAAGGCGATCCGATCCGGTCGGAGCTGGCGCCCAGGAAGAGAGAGGGCCGTCTGTGGCTTTCGGTGAGTAAAAAGAGGGTGAAGAGAGGCCCTACCTCCCTGGCCGCCGGGTTCACCTCAGCGCCTATCTGGAGGACACGCAACAGGCGATAGTTCGCCGTCAAGCGCCAGCGCGGGCGGTCCAGGTCCGTGTGGACGTAGCGCGCGGAGAAGACCCATTTGAATTCCAGGCCGCTCCCACGGAGCGGTGCGCCCTCGCCGGGTCAGCCAGATCAGGTGGGCGTCTGCGAGACAGGGCGCGGCTTTTCCGGCGGGTCTTTCGTCTCTTCCGATAGGGCCGGCATGACACAAAGGAGCAACAGGCTCAGGAACGATCCGATGAAGCGTTGGATGGCGCTGTTCACCCCCTTTCCGGAAGGTGGCAGGTGGAGCCCCGGATGTTTCCTCCCTCAAGCTTCTGAAGGCCATGAGCTGTAACGTCCCGCAAGGGAAAAGGGTTCCCTATCCCCTACCCCCTCTTTCAAGCTTCTGAATGATCAGATCCGCCGTCCGTTCCGGGGTGCGTTCCTCCAGGGACTCGACGATCAGGTCCGCCCGCCGGTAACAGGGCTCCCGCACGGAGAGCATGGAGCGGATCTTCTCCATGCGCTCCTGGTCGTTCAAGCCGGCCAGGAGCGGACGGTGGGTCTTCCGGCTGACCCGTTCGAAGATCGTCTCCGGGCTGGCCTGGAGGTAGACGGAGACCCCCGAGCGCCGGATGACCTCCCAGTTCTCCTCGCGGGTCACCGCGCCGCCGCCGAGGGAGATGACGGAGGCAGGCATCTCCGAGGCCCTGCGGACGGCCTCGTGCTCAAGCCGCCGGAAGGCCTCTTCTCCGCCCTCCCGGAAGATGTCGGGGATCGATTTGCCGGCGGCCTCCTCGATGAGGACGTCGGTGTCGACGAAATCCCTGCCGAGATGGGCGGCCAGGATGGCTCCCACCTTGCTCTTGCCTGCGCCCATGAACCCGGTCAGGAAGATGTGACGCTCCAGATTCATTCCGTTTCTGTGCGATTCCCCGTCTCGTCGTAATGGTAGACCTTCCCCTCCGCCTCGTCGCGGGTCTTCCTGTGCGTGCCGTCGCAGAAAGGTTTTTTGGCCGACAGTCCGCAGCCGCAGATGGCCAGGGGAAATTTCCCCTCCTTGATGAGGTAGGGGCCCTGCTCCGTGTGCTTGATCATGCGTGCCATGAAAAGACTCCTGTGGTGAATGGTGAAAAAAACAGACCCAACTCCCTAACCCCCTTCCCCATCGCCATGAGCGTGTCAAGTGTCAAGTGCCAAGTCCAGATTCTACGTGGCACGTGACACGTGGTACTTGGCACTTTTCTGTGGAGGGGCCGGGGAAGAGGTCTACATCCCCTCCGGCGCTTTCATGCCGAGCAGCTTCAAGCCTTTTTCGAGTATGACCTGGATGCTGTAGACGAGGGCGATGCGCGCCTTCGTCAGGGCCGCGTCCTCCGAGATTACCCGATGGACGTTGTAGAACTGGTTGGCCACGGCGCAGAGGTCGAGCAGAAAGGTGGCGATCAGCGAAGGCTCACAGGTCTCCGCCGCGGTGCGCACCTTCTGAGGAAACTGTTCGAGGCGTTTGAGCACGGCCACCGCCTCGTCCGAGGCGAGCAGACCCAGGTCCGCATCGGGTGGGGGGACCGCATGGCCATATTTTCGGAGGACGCTGCAATATCGGGCGTGCGTGTACTGCACGTAGGGGCCGGTTTCGCCGTTGAAGTTGAGGATTTCGTCCCAGTCGAACACGGAGTCCTTGATCCGGCGGCCGGACAGCGTTGCGAAGATGACGGCCCCGATGCCCACCTCCTGCGCGACGGCCTCCCGGTCCGGGAGGTCGGGGTTCTTCTCCGCGATGATCTTCCGGGTCAGGTCGATGGCCCGGCCCAGGACGTCCTTGAGCAGGACGATGTTGCCGCTCCGGGTGGCCATGGCCTCGCCCTTGAAGCTGAGGAGGCCGTAGGCCACGTGCTCCAGATGGGGCGCCCAGGGGACGCACATCAGCTCCAGGACCTTGAAGAACTGCCGGAAGTGGAGGGACTGCCGGACATCGGTCACGTAGAGCATCCGGTCGAAGCGGTATTTTTCGTAGCGGGACAGCGCGGCGCAGATGTCCCGGCTCGCGTAGATGCTCGCCCCGTCGCTTCGCTTGAGGATGCAGGGGGGCATGTCGTAGGCGTCCAGCATCACGACCAGGGCTCCCTCGCTCGGCACGGCAAGGCCCATGTCCAGGAGCCGGGCCACCACGCCATCGACCTGTTTCGTGTAGGCGCTCTCCCCGGAGTATTCGTCGAACCGGACGCCGAGCAGGTCGTAGATCCGGACGTACTCCCTGATGCTCTCCTCCCGGAACCATCGCCAGAGCGCGAGCGCCTCCTCGTCGTCCTCCTCCAGTTTTTTGACCCAGGCGCGGGCCTCGTCCCGCAGGGAGGGATCTTTCTCCTCCTCCTCCCGGAACCGGATGTAGAGCTTGAGGAGTTCGTCGATGGGGCTGGTCTCGACCTTCAGCCGGTCGCCCCACCGCTTGAAGGCCACGATGACCATGCCGATGGGCGTGCCCCAGTCGCCGAGGTGGTTGATGCCGACGACCCGGTAGCCCCGCGCCTCGTGGAGCCGGAGGAGGGCGTTGCCCATAACCGTGGTGATCAGGTGGCCGACGTGGAACTCCTTGGCGATGTTCGGGGAGGAGTAGTCGATGACGACGGTCTTACCGGTTCCCTCGTCCCCCTCTCCGTAGGATGCGCCCTGCGCCAGGACACCGCCCAGGATATGACGCACCAGGGCCCTTCGGTCCGCGAAGAAGTTGAGGTAGGGGCCGACGGGCCGGATCTCCGCAAAGAGGTCGCCGGGCTGCACCTTCTCCGCCAGCTCTTTCGCGATCAGCGGCGGGGCCTTCTTCAGGCGTTTTGCCAGGGAAAAGCAGGGGAAGGCATAGTCGCCCAGATTCGGATCAGGAGGTACTTCGATCTTCTCCGCGATCTCCCCGGCAGGGAGGCCCGACGCGGCGCTGATCTGTTCGGAGATGTGATGAATGAACGGGTTAGACATGATATGTCTCAAAAATAGAACCTGAAAGTAGAGGCGAGGCATGCCTCGCCTCTACAGCCTCGTGAATTATTTCTCCCCTACATACACCGTCGCGATGCCGAACGTCAGCCGGTGCTGGCGCGGGTTCCGGAACCCGGCCTGCGCCATCGCGGCGAGGAAGTCCTGGCCTTCCGGGAACCGCATGACGGATTCGTAGAGGTAGGTGTAGGCCACCCTGTCCCCGGAGATGAGGGCCCCGATGCGGGGCAGGAGGTTCTTGAAGTAGAACATGTAAAGATGGCTGAGGACCGGCGCCCGGGGCTTCGAGAACTCCAGGATGACGGCCCTGCCGCCGGGCCTCAACACCCGCCCCATCTCGCGCAGACCGGCGTCCAGCCGGGCCACGTTGCGGATGCCGAACCCGATGGTAACGCCGTCGAAGGCCCCTTCCCTGAACGGCAGCCCCTCCGCGTCGCCGCAGAGGAGGTGGACGGCGCGGTCCTTCCGTTTTGCGCAGCCGACCCGGAGCATGGGGACCGACAGGTCCACCCCGGCCACGCGGATGCCTCCCCGGGAGGCCGCCTCGAAGGCAAAATCCCCGGTGCCGGTCGCCAGGTCCAGGATATGCCACCCTGGCTGCGGGTCGAGGAGATGGACGGCCTTTCTGCGCCACCGGGCGTCCGTCCCCGCGCTCAGGAGGTGGTTCAGGAGGTCGTAACGGCCCGCGATCCGGTCGAACATCCGGCGGACGAAGTCGCGTCTGGCCCCGGCGTCCGGGTCGGTCATGTCCTGAACCTGCCGATCACCGCGCCCTTCATGACTTCGGGCGAGGGCTTCAGGCCGGTCCAGATCTCGAACGACCGGGCCCCCTGGAAGACGAGCATGTCCAGCCCGCCGAAGGCCCGCGCCCCGGCGGCGCGCGCCTGGCGCATGAGCGCGGTCTCCAGGGGGTTGAACACGGTGTCGTAGACCGTCAGGCCCGGATGGAGGGCAGAGGGGTCCTCCACGGGCAAGCCGTCCACGTTCGGGTGCATGCCGAGGGAGGTGACATTGACCACCAGCCCGGCGTCCCGGAAGGCCTTTCGCTGCTCGGAGGGGGGGCCGGCCTCGATCCGCTTGCCGGTGATCTTCGCCATGTCTTCGGCCAGACGCTCCGCCCGCTCCACAGTGCGGTTCAGGAGGGTGATGCGCTCCACGTCCGGCGAGGTCCCCAGACCGTAGACCACGGCCCGGCCCGCGCCCCCCGCGCCGAGGACGACGACGTTCGCCGGGAGGCGCTCCAGGCCCGCGGAGACGCGGAGGGCGGTCAGGATGCCGTAGACGTCGGTGTTGTGGCCGACCAGCCGTCCGTCCGGCTCGCAGCAGATGGTGTTCACCGCGCCCACGGCCCTGGCCTCTTCCGAGATGGCGCTCAGGTGCTCCATCACGGCCAGTTTGTGGGGGATGGTGACGTTCAGGCCCCGGATGCCGAGCGCCCGCATGCCCCGGATGGCCTCGCCCACGCGGTCGGGGAGGACGTGGAACGCCACGTAGCAGAAGTCGACGCCGAGGGCGGCGATCGCGGCGTTGTGCATGGCCGGCGAGAAGGAGTGGGCGACCGGATGGCCGATCACGCCGAGGACCGTTGTCGTGCCGGAGATGTTCATGGCGTCCATCTCACCCTAACAGGTCGGCCAGGAACTGGTCCGCGATGCCGAGGCTCTCCTGCCAGGAACAGCCGTAGACCCGGCGGATGTAGAGCAACCCGCCGGCGACGATCAGCAGGGTGAAGAATGACAGTTTAAACAGGGATCTCATGTTTTGTCCTCGCAGACAGGTTCTCGACGGCCTCGACGAACACCGGCCAGATCTGGTCCAGCCCGTCGGCATTCTGGATGATCGTCTCCCCCTCGGCCCGAAAGGCCAGCAGGGCGAAGGCCATGGCCAGAGGGCCGTCGCCTCTGGCGTCCACCTCCGCCCCCTGGGGTCTGCGCCCGCCTTCGACCACGATCCCGTCGGGCATCTCCCCGACGCGGATGCCCATTTTTCGGAGGGCCTCCACCAGGGCATCGAGATGATCCGTCTGGCCCTCCCGTAAAGGGGCCACGTCTCGGATCACCATTTCGCCGGACGTGAAGGCCCCGGCGGCGACCCAGACGGGGATCTCCCGGAGGAACATCGTCGCCGTCTCACCGGCGATCTTCGTGGGCCGCATCTCCGCGCCCTTCGCGCGCAGGGTGCCGGTCGGCTCGCCCCCTGACTCTGCGCGTTGTTTCTCGGTTTCGATTTTGGCGTCCATCCACCGGAAGACCTGGAGCATCCGCCGGCCCTTCGGGTCCAGACTGACGTTTTGAATCGTCAGGTCGGAGCGCGCATAGGAGGAGGCGGCCACGATCAGCGCCGTTGCGCACAGGGCGTTCCACTCGCCGGAAGGGACGGCGATCTCGCCGTGAAGGGCTTTCAAGGGTTTGATGAGCTTGTCCATAGTCTATTTTAACCTTATTCCTCTTCAAGCACAAAATTTGACTCGATGTATACGATCATACAATGGCTTCGGCCTCCACAGAACCGCGCTTGATCGCCTGGTAGAGTCCTGAATCAAACAGCCATGAACCTAACACGCCGGGGACCCCGTGCGTAAGCGCGGGGGCGAAGGCGTTTGGGGTTGGGCGGGCTTTTGATCTTCAAGTGCCACGGGCGTAAGCCCGTGGGAATCTACCAGCTTATACAGACCGACCACCAGCGCCAGCATTCGTGTTTGTTGAAGCAGTCGCTGGGTACCTAAAGGATACACATAACCAGACACTGTTGCCTGGACTGCTGGCCAACCGTGATAGAACGCGATCACGGCGAAGTCCCAGGCGGGAACTCCTATGAACGCAGCGCCGAAGTCAATCACGCCGGATAGCGCGCCGTCTCGTTGAAATATATGCTCGCCGTGCAGGTCCGAATGGGTCAGGGCGATCGGTTCATCCGAAACAGCATTGAAGATCGCCTCCTCAAACCCTTGCAACTTTTCAGTGAGGTGCAATCTCCGTTCGGAAAAAGGGTGTTGCCGGAGTTCACTCCCGTCCAATGGCCACAGGTTCGCCCAGCACCACCGCGCACGTACGCCCTCCAGATGACTTTCCTGTTGTCCTGTCAGCCCATCGGGCTGTTCCACAAATCGTCCAAAACCTGTCACCGGCAATGCATGGAGGATGGAGAGGAAGCGACCCAGACCATGTGCCAGGTCAGAGGATATCGGACTGTTCTTGACGGGTTCCCCGGGACTGACCTGTGTTACAGCCCAGGCTTCCAGGACGCCAGGGATGGGCCTGTTGTCCTCGACGCTGGCCATCACCGGCATAGGGACAGGGCAACCCCTCTCCATCAGAGCGTGCAGAACGGTGAACTCGGACTGATAGGTCGCCGGACGTGGTGTGCCGGCAGGCATGAAGCGGATGATGAAGGCGTCTCTGCCGTGGGTCACCTTCCAGGCGGAGCTGGTCGCACCTCGGCCCAGCGGTAAAATACTGGACGCCTGTACGTCGACGTGTTCGGCAATACGTTTGACTTTATCCAGATCAGATAACACGGGCTATAGCGGGCACGTCATCCATCGCCATGAGCAGATAGGCATCTTTGATGTTCTCTTCCAGTTCTTCCAGAGTTTCCCCCTGAGTCATGATCTCTGGATGTTCCAGCAACTTACCCAGCCAGAACTGTTCTCCCTTCCAGTAGATCAGGGTCATACGCTTATTGATTTTTTTCTTTCTGCGGGATGTCATCTCCACCTCACCGAATAGCCTTTCCTGGACAGAATCTCGATAGCCCGTTCAGCGGCCTGGCGGGTGTCAAAGCCGAGCCGCAACGTCCCGCCCTCGCCTTCGCGCACCTTGAGGACCTCGATGTCGTTGAGGTTGATGCCCTCTCCGGCCAGGGCCCCGGCGATGTCGGCGATGACGCCGGGCCGGTCCTCGGCCACGACGAGGATTTCGTGGAGGGCGTGCAGGAAGCCCTTGGAGTCCTTCGGGATGCTCCCGCGCACCCGGTTGGCGTAGCCGAAGTCCTCGCCGAGGGCGTCCTCCCCGATCCGCTCCTGCAATTCCTGAAGACACCGGACGTAGCGGTCGATCATCTCCCGGAGGACCGGGCCATTTGTGGCGCAGATGTCGCGCCACATGTCATAAGGACTGGAGGCGATGCGGGTCAGGTCCCGGAACCCCCCGGCGGCCAGGCGGAGGAAGCGCCCGTCCCCCTCGTCCAGATGCCCGACCATGCCCACCAGGGCCGTGGCGATCATCTGCGGGAGGTGGCTGATGGCGGCGGCCACCCGGTCGTGGGTCTCCGGCGGCATGACCACGGGCTGTGCCCCGATGCGCCGGACGAAGGCGATGAACCGCTCCTGGACGGATTCGGAGACACCGGGGGCGGGCGTCAGGACGTAGATGGCGTTCTGAAAGAGGAAGGGGTCCGAGGCGGTCACGCCGCTTTTCTCCGACCCGGCCATCGGATGCCCGCCGATGAAGTGGACGTCCGCCCGGCCTATCTGACCTGCTTTTGCGACGATCTGCGCCTTCGTGCTCCCCACGTCCGAGACCAGGGTCCCGGCCCCGGCGTGCGGGATCACCTCCTCGATCAGCGACAGGATTCGGGAGATGGGCGTGCAGAGGAAGACGGCATCGGCCCCGGCGATGCCGTCCGCGATGTCCGGGTAATCGACCCCGCTGTCTATAGCGCCGATACGCACGGCCTCTGAGAGGGTCTGCGGGCGGCTGACGCCCACGACCTCCCGGCAGGCGTTCACCCGCTTGCAGGCCAGGCCGAGGGAGCCGCCGATCAGGCCGACGCCCACGACGGCGATGCGATTAAAAAGGGGACCTTCATCCATAAAAGCGTGACACGGTTATATCGTCCTGTTGAGCGCCGGGACGATGATGCGCAGCTCCCGCATCAACTCTTCGAACTGCTCCGGCAGCAGGGCCTGCGCGCCGTCGGACAGGGCGTGGGGGGGGTCGTTGTGGACCTCGATCATCACGCCGTCCGCCCCGGCGGCCACGGCGGCGCGGGCCATCGGCAGGACCTTGTCCCGGATGCCGGTCCCGTGACTCGGGTCGGCGATCACCGGGAGGTGCGAGAGCTTGTGGACCACCGGGATGGCGCTGATGTCGAGGGTGTTGCGGGTGTAGGTCTCGAACGTGCGGATGCCCCGCTCACAGAGCATGACCTGGTGGTTGCCCTCGGACATCACGTACTCCGCGGCCATCAGCCACTCCTCGATGGTGGCCGCCATGCCGCGCTTCAGGAAGACCGGCTTCCGGGCCTTTCCCAGGTCCCGCAGCAGGTTGAAGTTCTGCATGTTCCGGGCCCCGGTCTGGAAGATGTCCGTGTACTCGGTGATGAGGGGGATCTGACTCCGGTCCATCACCTCGGTGACGACGAGCATCCCGAACCGGTCGGCGGCCTCCCGGAGCAGTCTGAGGCCCTCCTCGCCCATCCCCTGAAAGCTGTAGGGGGAGGACCTGGGCTTGAAGGCCCCGCCGCGCAGGACCGTGGCCCCTGCCTTGCTCACGCACTCCGCAATGGCCATGATCTGGTCCCGGCTCTCCACGGAGCAGGGGCCGGCCATGACGACGACCTTTTCCCCGCCGATCTCCACGCCCTTGATCTTGATCACCGTGCTCTCGGACCGGAAGGTCCGGCTGACCAGTTTATAGGGCTCACTGATGCGGACCACCTCGTGGACGCCGTCCATGACCTGCAGGTCTCTCTCGTCGAGACCGGTCTTGTCTCCTATCGCGCCGATCACCGTCCGGGTGACCCCCGTGGACCGGTGCGTGCTGAACCCCAACTCCTTGAGTCTGGCGATCACGGATTCGATCTGAGCCTCCGTAGCGTGACTTTCCATGACGACAACCATGACAGGACTCCTTGCTATTCCGACCGCTCCTGTTCGAGCCGGCGGGATTCCTCGATGATCTGTTGAAAGATGCGTTGGAGCGCCGAGCCGCTCAGGGGACCTCCGTTGAGGCGTTCGACCCGGTTCAGGATGGCCATCTCCCGCTCGGGCGCGTAGACCGGTTTTCCCTGCGCCTTCTTGATCTTCCCGATCTCCAGCGAGCAGGTCATTCGCCGATTGAGGATCTCCACGATGGCCGCGTCGATCTCGTCGATCTGTCTGCGCCAGTCCTCGATGTCCATCTATGCGTCTCCCCTGAGAGGTTCGATCAGCGTCTCCACGAATTGCCCGACCCGGTCCACCAGGTCCGGCTCTTTTGCGCGCGCCCCGATCTGCCGGACGATGGCGCTACCCACCACCACGGCGTCGGCGTGGCGTCCGACCTCCCGCGACTGGGCGGGGCTCGAGACGCCGAACCCCACGGCCACGGGTTTGGACGAATGGTTCCGAATTCTCTGAACCATCGGTCCGATGCTTTGTTCCAGACTCTCCCGCTCCCCAGTGACGCCGGTGCGGGAGACATAATAGATGAACCCGGTGGTGCAGTCCGAGATCAGGCGGATGCGGTCGTCCCGGCTGGTGGGCGTGAGCAGGAAGATGGTGTCGATCCCCCGGTCATCCATCAGGCGCTTGTAGTCCCGCCCCTCTTCCGGCGGCAGGTCCAGGACGAGGACGCCGTCCGCGCCCACGGCCTTCATGTCGTGCGCGAAGCGTTCCAGGCCGTAGTTGTGGACCGGGTTGAAGTAGGTGAACAGGACGAGGGGGATCTCCGTGTCCTGCCGAAGCGCGGCGACCAGGTCCAGAACCTTTCCGGTGGAGGTCCCGCTCTTCAGCGCCCGCTGGGATGCCTCCTGGATGACCGGCCCGTCGGCCAGAGGGTCCGAAAACGGGATGCCCAGCTCCACGACATCCACGCCCCGGCGCTCAAACTCCAGGATCAGTCGCCGGGTCGTCTCGATGTCGGGATCGCCGGCCGTGAGGTAGGCGATGAACCCCGTCTGCCCGCGCTGCTTGAGGTCGCTGAATTTGTCGGAAATACGGCTCATTCGATTCCCTTGATATACTTGATGGCCTGCTGCACGTCCTTGTCGCCCCGGCCGGAGAGGTTCACGACGATGACCTGGTCCTTCCGCAGGGTCGGGGCGAGCTTGCAGAGGTGGGCGACGGCGTGGGCGCTCTCCAGGGCCGGGATGATGCCCTCGGTCTGGCTGAGGAGGCGGAACCCCTCCAGGGCCTCCTCATCCGTGGCGTAGGTGTATTCGATGCGGCCCCGGTCCTTGAAGTAGCAGTGCTCCGGCCCCACGCCGGAGTAGTCCAGGCCGGCGGAGATGGAGTGGGTGAGGCCGATCTGGCCGTCATCGTCCTGGAGGAGGTAGATCTTCGCGCCGTGCAGCACACCGAGCCGACCGGTCTGGAAGCGGGCCGCGTGCTGGCCCGAGGCGATGCCGAGGCCGCCGGCCTCCACACCGATCATGCGGACGCCGGGGTCCCCCAGAAAGTCGTGGAACAGGCCCATCGCGTTGCTCCCGCCGCCCACGCAGGCCACCAGGCAGTCGGGCATGCGGCCCTCCTTCTCCAGGACCTGCGCCCGGACCTCGGCCCCGATCACCCGCTGGAAGTCCCGGACGATCGTGGGGTAGGGGTGGGGCCCCAGGACGGAGCCAAAGATGTAGAAGGTGGTATCCACGTTCGTGACCCAGTCCCGGATGGCCTCGTTGATGGCGTCCTTGAGGGTGCGGCTGCCGGAGGTCACGCCGGTGACCTTCGCGCCGAGGAGGCGCATGCGGAAGACGTTGAGGGCCTGGCGCTCCATGTCCTCGGTGCCCATGAAGATCTCGCACTTCAGGCCGAACATGGCGGACACGGTGGCCGTGGCCACGCCGTGCTGGCCCGCGCCGGTCTCGGCGATGATGCGGGTCTTGCCCATGCGCCGGGCGAGGAGGATCTGGCCGACGGTGTTATTGATCTTGTGCGCGCCGGTGTGGCAGAGGTCCTCCCGCTTGAGGTAGATCTTCGCGCCGCCGAGCATCTCGGTCAGCCGGCGGGCGAGGTAGAGGGGCGTGGGCCGGCCCACGTATTCCCGGAGATAATACCGGAGCTCCTCGTGAAACGCCGGGTCTTCCTTCGCCTGCCGGTAGGCGGCCTCCAGGTCCTCCAGGATGGCCATGAGGGTCTCCGGCACGAACCGGCCGCCGTAGACGCCGAAGTGGCCGGACTCGTCAGGGAGATGAGGTGATACTTTTGTTGAGATATTTAGGGCCATGATTTTTATAGTCCTCTGAAAGGATTTATGACCTCCATACCATCTATTTTCGGATAGGCATCGAAGTCTTCAGAGTAAAGTCGGGAGATATTCTGTTTCAGACAGGCGGCTATAATCATCGCATCCCATAATGAAAGATTGTATCTGCCCAACAGCTGTTGGGCTTCATTCAGAACATCCCAACTGGGAAGAACCGTAGTCCAGAGCTGGCGCAGGTCGTTGATGTCTTGCCAGGCTTGTTGGCGATTATAGCCCAGGGACTCCAGCTTACGACTGGCCGAGATATATTCGCAAGCCACCTGCCAGAGCAAGACTCCATCTGTCAGTGATCGTATCAAAGACACCGCAGTCGCTTGTTTGGCAGCATCGCGAGCGTCGTGAGCATAGAGCAGGACATTGGTGTCAACGGCGTTCATGCAGTTCTTCTCTTGTAAAATATGGCGCTCCAGCGGGGATAGGGTTCTGCTGCATACGGTCGGTTACCAGTTTCAGAAGGCGTGTTTTCTCTTCAGGATCGGTTATCTCTGGAGGAAGGGCAAGAGGCCCTTGAATGATCAATTCCACCTCTGACTCCTCAGGAATGTTACAAGGTTCTTGAGGGATGAAAGTTCCTTTACGATAAACCGCTCTTGCTTTCTGATACATTTGATCCTCCTTAACCAGCGTATTTGAGCCGGAGAAACCGGCGCTTGCCGACCTGAAGCACGGATGATCCATTCACGCTCACGACCGCCGCGATGTCCTCAACGCTCTGGCCGTCGAGCTTCACTCCGCCCTGCTGGATGAGGCGGCGGCCCTCGCTTCTGCTGGACGCGAGATGGGTTTCGACGAGGAGGTCCAGCAGGGCCGTCGGCGCGGAGAGGGCGAAGGTGGGCATCTCCCTGGGGAGATCGCGTCTCTGGTGGACTCGCTCAAAATGCGCCGCCGCCCGGTCCGAAGCCTCACGCCCGTGAAAGATGTCCACGATCTCCCACGCCAGTCGGTGTTTGGCCTCCATGGGATGGAGACGGTCGTCTGAAAGTTCGCGCTCCGTGGCGGCGATGTCTTCGGGCGACCAGCGTGTGACCAGGTTGAAGTAGTTGGACATCGCCCCGTCGGGCAGGCTCATCACCTTTCCGTACTGCTCCCTGGGCGGCTCGTCGATGCCGATGGTGTTGCCGGTCGATTTGCTCATCCGGGCGCGGCCGTCCGTGCCGACCAGGATGGGCAGGGTGATGCAGACCTGGGGGCGCTGCCCGAAGACCTCCTGGAGTTTCCGGCCCGCCATCAGGTTGAAGAGCTGTTCTGTCCCGCCGAGCTGAACGTCCGCCTTCAGTTCGACCGCATCATAGGCCTGCATCAGGGCATAGAAGAACTCGTGCATCCAGACGGGGTCGCCCGCCTCCCAGCGTTTGCGGAAGTTGTCCCGGACCAGGAACTGCTGCACGGTGAAGTGCGAGGCGAGCCGGACCACATCCCCGAACGAGAGCCTGCCCAGCCAGTCGGCGTTGTAACGGACGGTGGTGCGTTCACGGTCCAGGATCTTGAATGCCTGCTCCGTGTACGTCCGGGCATTGTCGGCAATTTCCTTCGGGGTCTTCTGGGGTCGGGCGCTGTCTTTGTCAGACGCATCGCCGATCAGGCCGGTGAAGTTTCCGATCAGGAAGATGACCTTGTGACCCAGATCCTGAAATTGGCGCAGCCTCCGTATGCTGACCGTGTGGCCGAGGTGGATGTCCGGCGCCGTGGGGTCATAGCCGCAGTAGACCTGCAGGGAACGCCCTTCAGCCAGGCGCTCCCGAAGCTCCCCGGCCATGTGCCGGGCGATCTGCGGGTCTCCATAGTCTGCGCCCCGCATCAGCAGGGCGGTCTGTTCGTCAACGGATTTCATGGTCATCCATCGGATCGTCTGGCCGCGCGAATGAACGCGGCCACTTTCTCGTGGTCCTTGTGGCCCGGCTCGACCTCCACGCCGCTGCCCACGTCCACGGCGTAGGGCCGGACCTTCGCGACGGCGTCGGCCACGTTGTCCGGGTTGAGGCCGCCGGAGAGGATGATCCGGCCGTAGCGCCTGGCCTCGACGGCGATGTCCCAGTTGAACGTCCGCCCGGTCCCGCCCCTGAGCTTCGGGTCGTAGGCGTCGAGCAGGAAGGCATCGACTTGATAGGCGGCGAGACGCTTCACATCGAAGTTCTCTCCGATCCGGAAGGCCTTGATGACGCGCAGGCCCGGAAAACGGCGGCAATACTCCGGGCTCTCGTCGCCGTGGAGCTGCACGGCCCGGATGCCGACCGTGCCGGCGACGCCGGCCACCCGGTCGTGGGGTTCGTCCACGAACACGCCGACGGGCGTGACGAAGGGGGGCAGGCCCCGGACGATCTGCGCCGCGCGGTCGGGTGGGATGTAGGGCGCGGCCTTCGGGTAGAAGATGAACCCCACGGCGTCCGCGCCGCACTCGACGGCATACAGGGCGTCGTCCAGGCTGGTCATCCGGCAGATCTTGACTCTAATCATGCCCCAGGAGCTCTCTCAGTTTCTTCCCGATATCCGGCTCCCGCATCAGGCTCTCGCCGACCAGGATGGCGTCGGCCCCGGCGTCCTGCAGGCGGAGCACATCCTCCCGCGTATGGATGCCGCTCTCGCTGACGACCAGGAGATCATCGGGGACGTTTCCGATCAGCCGCTCCGTGACCGAGAGGTGTGTCTGGAAGGTCCGGAGGTCCCGGTTGTTGATGCCGATGATCTCTGCCCCTGCCCTCAGGGCCGTCTCCAGTTCGTCCCCGGTGTGGACCTCCACGAGGGCGTCCAGGCCCAGGCTGTGCGCCAGGTCGAGGTATTCCATGATCTGGTCCTCGGAGAGGATGCTGACGATGAGCAGGATCGCGTCCGCGCCGATGGCCCGCGCCTCGTAGACCTGGTAGGAGTCGATGGTGAAGTCCTTGCGGAGAATGGGGAGATCGACGGCCTGCCGGACCTGGGTCAGGGCGCAGGCGCTCCCCTGAAAGTAACGCTCGTCGGTGAGCACGGACACGGCCCGCGCACCTCCGGCCTCGTAGGTCGTGGCGATGTCCACCGGGTCGAAGTCGGGCCGGATGAGACCCTTCGACGGGGACGCCTTCTTGACCTCCGCGATGACGGCGATGCCGTCGGCCTCTCGCAGGGTCCGCGCGAAACGGGCCTCTCCGGGAGACGACGATACCTGCTCTTTCAGCGCCTGAAAAGGGATGCGCCGCTTGCTCTCGGCGACGAACTCCCGTTTGTAGGCGACGATTTCGTCGAGGATGGTGGACATAAGATCAATCCGCAGATGACGCAGATGAGCATAAAACTCAGAATCCAGGAGACCGGCCCTCACCCGGCGTTGCTCATCGCTTTCAGGTGTTCCAGTTTTTCCAGGGCCCTGCCGGAGTCGATCGACTTCTGCGCGATGGGGATGCCCCCGGCGATGTCGTCGGCCAACCCTCCTGCACAGATGGCGGCGGCGGCGTTCACGAGCACGATGTCCCGCCGGGGACCTTCGGCGCCCTTCAGCACGTCGAGCGCGATCTGCGCGTTGGTCTGCTCGTCGCCGCCCCGCAATTCGTGAGCGGACGCCCGCCTGAGGCCGAATTGCTCCGGGGTGATATGGTAGGTCCGGACCTGCCCGTCCCGCAGTTCGCTGACCTTCGTCTCGCCGGTGAGGGTGATCTCGTCCAGGCCGTCCGCGCCGTGGACCACGAGCGCGCGTTCCGAGCCGAGCCGGTTCAGGACTTCCGCCATGGCTTCGGTGAGGGCCGGGCTGTAGACGCCGATGAGCTGACGCTTGGCGCCCGCCGGGTTCGTCAGCGGGCCGAGCAGGTTGAACACGGTTCGCGCCCCGATCTCCCGGCGGGGACCGACGGCGTGCTTCATGGCCGCGTGGAGCGTCGGCGCGAACAGGAAACCGATGCCGACTTCGTCCAGACAGCGCCCCACCCGTTCGGGTGAGCGTTCGATGTTCACGCCGAGGGCCTTGAGCACGTCGGCGCTCCCGCATTTGCTGGACATCGCCCGGTTTCCGTGCTTGGCCACGCAGAGGCCCGCGCCGGCCAGGACGAAGGCGGCGGTCGTGGAGATGTTGAAAGTCCCGGAGGCGTCCCCGCCCGTACCGCAGGTGTCCACGACGACGGCGTGACGGGTGTTCACTTTCGTGGATTTCTCGCGCATCACGGCGACGCACCCGGCGATCTCGTCCACGGTCTCGCCCTTGACCCGGAGGGCGACCAGGAAGGCCCCGATCTGCGCGGGGGTGGCTTCGCCGGACATGATCTCGTCCATCACGCCGGCGGCCTCGGCCTGCGTGAGGTGCTGGCCGTCGATGAGTTTGGCGATGGCTTCGCGGATCATGACGCTCCCTCCTGAAGGGGCTGGCCCCAGACCTCTTTGAGCGGGATGTCCAGGCCGGGGAAGATCGCGGGATGGAAGATCTCATCGCCCTCGCAGGCTGAGGCCAGGCGATAGGTCGATCCGTCGAGGACGAACTCTTCGAGCGTCTGAGCCTGCGCATCGAGCAACCAGAGGTGGAGGACGCCGTGCCGGGCGTAGATGCGCCTCTTCTGGATGCGGTCCCTCCGCAAGCTCGAAGGAGACAGGATTTCGACGGCGAGGTCCGGAGCGCCCTGCAAGTTTTTTTCTGTGACGATCTTCAAGCGATCTCTGGATATGAAGATCAGGTCGGGCTGGAGGACGTTACGCTCGTCCAGCACCACGTCACACGGGGCTGCGAGGACCTCTCCGAGACCGTGCGACTTGACATGCGGCCCGATGATCAGGCCCAGATTGAACGAACATCTCTGATGATCGACTCTCGGTGCAGGCGCCATGACAAGTTCCCCCTCGATCACTTCGTACCGATTTCCGTCATCGGGCAGGGCCGCGTAGTCGTCGTAGGTCCAGACTTTATCTTGCGGCGCGGTCTGGAGAGGTGTCTGGATTGCCATCGCCTATCCTCCTCTTACGCGTCCAGAAAATTCTTGAGGAGCCTCTTGCCCTCGGGGGTCAGGATGGACTCCGGGTGGAACTGCACGCCCTCGACGGGCAGGGTTTTGTGTCGAAGGCCCATGATCAGACCATCGGAGGTCTCCGCGGAGACCTCGAAGCAGTCGGGGAGGGTCTCCCGTTTCACGATGAGCGAGTGATACCGCGTGGCCGTGAAGGGGTTCTCCAGCCCCTGGAACAGGGTCCGGCCGTCGTGGCGGATCTGCGACACCTTGCCGTGCATGAGGTAGGGGGCGCGGACGACCAGGCCACCGAACGCCTGGCCGATGGCCTGGTGGCCGAGGCAGACGCCGAGGAGCGGGACCTTGCTCGAGAAGCGCCGGATCAGGTCCAGGCAGATACCGGCCTCATCCGGGGTGCAGGGGCCGGGGGACAGGACGATCTTGTGGGGCGAAAGGGCCTCGATCTCGTCGAGAGAGATCTTATCGTTCCGGAAGACCCGCAGGTCCGCGCCCAGTTCGCCGAGGTACTGGACCAGGTTGTAGGTGAAGGAGTCGTAGTTGTCGATGACGAGGATCATCAGGTCAACTCCCCTCTCTCGGCCATTTCGATGGCCCGGATCAGGGCCTTGGACTTGTTGACCGTCTCCTGGTATTCCTCCTCCGGCACAGAGTCGGCCACGAGGCCGCCGCCCGCCTGGATGTAGGCCACGTGGTCCTTGACGACGAGGGTCCGGATGGCGATGCAGGTGTCCAGGTTGCCGGAGAAGTCCAGATAGCCCACCGCGCCCCCGTAGACGCCGCGCCGGGTCGGCTCCAGTTCGTCCAGGATCTCCATGGCCCGGATCTTCGGCGCGCCCGACAGGGTGCCCGCCGGGTAGCAGGCGAACAGGGCGTCCAGGGCGTCCACGTCGGGCCTCAGCCTGCCGCGCACGTTGGAGACGATGTGCATGACGTGAGAGTAGCGCTCGACCGTCATCTGCTCGGTCACGCGCACCGTGTCGAAGCGGGAGACCCGTCCCACGTCGTTCCGGCCCAGGTCTACGAGCATGATGTGCTCGGCGCATTCCTTCGGGTCGCTTAGCAACTCGCGCTCAAGCGCCAGGTCCTCCTCCTCGGTCTCCCCCCGCCGCCGGCTGCCGGCGATGGGTCGGACCTGCACGATGCCGTCCTCCACGCGCACGAGCAGCTCCGGGGAGGCCCCGACCAGTTGCACGTCGTCGAGGGACACGTAGAACATGTAGGGGGAGGGGTTGACGACCCGGAGCATCCGGTAGACGTCGAAGGGATCGACGGTCACGTCCGTCTGGAACCGCTGGGACAGCACGACCTGGAAGATGTCCCCGGCCAGGATGTAGTCCTTGCATTGCGCGAATTTTTTAAGGTAGTCCTCCTTCTCCATGTTCGACGTGACCACGCACCGGCCTGTGCCGGGCCGGAGGGAGACCTCCACCGGAGACCTCAGGGCCTCCTCCAGGGATTCGATCCGCCCCCGCGCCGCGTCGTAGCGGTCCTTTAGTTCTCCGTCGTCGCCGTCCTTCGACACGTTGGAGATGAGGAGAATCCTGTGTCTGACGTTATCGAAGGCGATCAGGGTGTCGAAGAAGAGGAAGACGATCTCGTCGAGGCCCAGGTCGTCCAGCGCGGTGTCGGGGATGTCCTCGACCAGGCGGATGGCATCGTAGGAGACGTAGCCCACGGCCCCGCCGGTGAAACGGGGCAGCCCCTTCAGGTGGACCGACCGGTAGCGCCGGACCAGGGCGCGCAGCTCCGCGATGGGGTCTCCTTCGAACGTCCGGGTCTGTTTACGGACGCGGTCCTCCACGGTGATGCGACGCCCCCGGCTGCGGAAGATCATGAAGGGGGACACGCCGAGGAAGGAATAGCGGGCGATCTTTTCGCCCCCCACCACGCTCTCAAACAGAAAGGAGTAGGGGTCCCGTCCCCGGACCTTCAGGTAGGCCGACACCGGGGTCTCCGTGTCGCCCAGGATCTCTTTGTAGACCGGGATCGTGTTGCCCTCTCCCCCCATCTCCCGGATCTCTTTCAGCGTCGGTCGGATCACGCCCACCCCTCGCCGAGAATATGATCTAACATATTAGAAGTCATTAACATAACACTATCTTTAGAGCGTTGTCAAGCGAAAATCTGGACGGGACAGCCAACAAAAAAGCCGGGGGCAGGTGAAGATGCCCACGGCCTTTGCTCTGTCTTGAATCGGGGTCAACAGCAGTCAGCGCGATGGGCAGTCCTCTCCGTAAAAGCTCGACCAGTAATCATAATAGGAGCGCAAAAAGCTGAAGGAGAATGCCCGGTTCGAGGTCATTATGGTTTTTCCTGATTTAAAAGAATCCGCAGATGACGCAGATGACGCAGATTGGAAGTCCCAAGATACAGAATCTCAGGGCGGATGTCAAGGGTGAAATCAGACTGTCACCCTGAGCGAAGCGAAGGGTCTGTCTCATGAAAGGCGAGATGCTTCGCTCCCTGTGGTCGCTCAGCATGACTTCGGGCGACTATCGACGCCCCTACTCCGTCTTGCCGTCGATGGTCCCGACCTCGATCTTGAGGTCTTCCCGGAGGATGATCCGTTCGATGCGCCCGTCGCTGATCAAGACCACGCGGTCCGACACATCGAGCATCTTGTGGTCGTGGGTGGCCGTGACGATGGTGACGCCCGCCTGCTTGTTCATCTCCCGCAGCAGGTCGATGATCTCCGTCCCGGTCTTGAGGTCCAGGTTCCCCGTCGGTTCGTCGGCCAGGATGATCGCCGGGTCGTTGGCCATGGCGCGGGCCACGGCCACGCGTTGCTGCTGCCCTCCGGACAGCTCGTAGGGCTTGTGGGAGATCCGCTGGCCCAGGCCGACCTTGTCGAGCAGGACCACGCCCTTGTCGCGCGCCTCGTCGGAGGTGAGCCCCGCGAACACCATCGGCAGGGTGACATTCTCCAGCGCCGTCATCACCGGGATGAGGTTGAAGGACTGGAAGATGTAGCCGATCTTCCGGCAGCGCAGCCAGGCCAGCTCGTAGGCGTCGAGCTGCGCCACGTCCACGTCGTCGATGTAGACCTTCCCGGACGTGGGCTTGTCCAGGCCGCCGATCATGTTGAACAGGGTGCTCTTGCCGGACCCGGACGGCCCCATGATGGAGATGTATTCGCCGGCCTCGATCTCGATGTTGACCCCCTTCAGGGCCTCCAGTTCGAGATCCCCCATCTTGTATATTTTTTTCACTTCCTGCGTCCGCACCACCGCCATAGTTGAACCTCAAAAGAGTCCACAGAATATCTGCGCCTCATCTGCGCCCTCTGCGGATGGATCGTTTTTTACACTTCCAGCCGCATGGCGTCGACGGGTTCCATCTTCGCCGCCTTGTAGGCCGGGAGGATACCGCCCGCCAGGGAGAGGAAGGAGCCGACGAAGACGGCCAGAAGGCCGCTTTTCAGCAGTTCCAGGCCGGGGAGATGGCTGAAGACGACCATGCCGTAGCTGATGGTGTTCAGGAGCAGGGTCAGCAGAAAGCCGAGGACGACTCCGATGACGGTCCCTGCGCTCCCCTGGAACGCGGACTCCAGGAGGAAGAGCTTGATGATGAAGGAATCGAGCGCGCCGAGACATTTCATCGTCCCGATCTCCCGGAATCGCTCCGTGACCGACATCAGCATGGCATTGGTGATCCCCACCAGGCAGACCAGAAGGGAGAGCACGACCAGCCACGTGTTCTTGGAGCGCTCCTGGGCCGCGGCCTCGCTGTCCGAGTCCACATCGATCCCTTTGCGCTGGAGCTGCAGGTTGATGGCGGGGTCGTTCGCGGCCTTGAGTTCGGCGATGATGGCGTTGGTCGTCCAGATCGACATCAGGAAGGCGATGGCCAGGATGATCCCGCTGGCGGTGATCAGGGACCGTCCGAACCTGATCCGGACGCTGTTGACGCTGATCTCCACCGCCTTGCCCCAGGAGAGGTTAACCTGCTGGGCGATCTCCGCAGGAGCGGCACCGGCGATCGGCTGACCGACGGCCATGGGGGAATTCCCTCCGAAAAGACGTGAGACGTGAAAGCCCCCTTCCACCCCCTGTCCCCTCCCTCCCCCACGAGTGGGGGAGGGAGGGGGTATCCAGGGCTTTGCCCCTTGAGATGGGGGGGCTAGGGGCCGTTTGCCTGTTTACTTCTTCACCTTCCGACGGTTCGAGGCGTTGAGCGCATCGGCGTTCACGAGCGTGGGCGGCTTCTCCCCCTTGAGGGCCGCGATCAGGTTCTGCGCGGCGAGGGTGGCCATGTCGTCCCGGGTCTGCATCGTGGCGCTGGCCACGTGGGGGCAGATCACGGCGTTGTCCAGGCCGGCCAGCCCCGGCATCAGCAGAGGTTCGTACTCGAACACATCCAGTCCGGCCCCGGCGATCCAGCCCTCCCGCAGGGCGTGGACCAGGGCCTGCTCGTCGATGACCGGGCCGCGCGAGGTGTTGACCAGGTAGGCCGTGGGCTTCATCATCCGGAGTTCCCGCTCGCCGATGTAGTGCTTGGTCCCAGCGTCCAGGGAGACGTGGAGGGAGACGAAGTCCGATTCCTTCAGAAGGGTGTCCTTGTCGACCTGTTTGGCCCCCAGTTCCTTCTCCAGGCTCTCGTTCCGGTAGAGGTCGCAGTAGAGGACCTTCATGTTCCATCCCCTGGACTTCATGGCCATCGCGGAGCCGATGCGGCCGGCCCCGCAGATGCCGAGGGTCTTGCCCACGATGTCCCCACCCCGGTACATCATCGGGGCCCACCCCTCGTACTTCCCCGCCCTGAGGAACTTGTCGGACTCGACGATCCGGCGGGCCACTGAAAACAGGAGGGCCCAGGCCATGTCGGAGGTGGCGTCGGTCAGCACCCCCGGCGTGTTGGAGACCAGGATGCCGTGCTTCGTGCAGGTCGGGACGTCGATGTTGTTGAACCCGACGGCGTAATTGGCGAAGATGACCGTCTTGTCGGCGACCTGACAGGCCTCCTCATCCACCCGCTCGGTCAGCAGGGTGATGACGCCGTCCCTTCCCTTGATGTTGTCGAGGAACTCCTGCCGGGTGAGCATCCGGTCGTGGGGGTTCACATCGACAACTTCGCAGCTTTTATAGAGCAGATCCATGCCCGGCTTGGGGAGCAGCCGGGTGACGTAGACGTTCCAACCCATGAAAGGCTCCTTTCTGGTGAACCTTTTAGAACCCTTTATCTGATTCTGCCGACTTCTTCACCGGTGCGGCTCCGGCGGGAGGCTGCTCCAGGGGCGCCCCCTCCATTCCGGTCCGCCACGAGCATCTCCGCCTGGTCGAACAGGTTGAGGGCCTGATGGACCTCCGGGTCCAGACTGGCGAGGACCTGAACCTGGGCCTCCCGACCCCATCTGGAGAGGGCGATCTCCTGCGTGATGATCCGCCGGATGAAATCTATACTGTCCTGAAACTCCTCTTCCTTCAACGCAACGCCCCTGTCTTCGATGACCTTCCTGATTTCGGCGAGGTCTCGTTTGCTCAGGTCGAACCTGGCGATGAAGCTACCCAGATCGGTCAGTTCGGTCCGATGCGCGCCGGCATAGTGGCTGGCGAAGTCGAACAGGATATTGTCCCTGATCAGGCGACGTTCCAGGGCATTCAGGGTGTCCGGTTTCAGGGTGAAGTCTGGGGCAATTCCTCCGCCTCCGTAGACCTTTCTGTTCAGATTTTTGGTGTAGTAGACCGGACGCTGCGCCGTGCTGTCGGAGTCCGCTCCGGCTGTTCCGGCCTCCTCGAGGTAGGACATCCGATCCTCCGTGTAAGGCCTCTGGATGAGCCTCCCGCTGGGGGTGTAGTAGCGGGCCACGGTTAGCAGCACAGAGCCGCCGTTCTGGAGCTCAAACTTGTTCTGGACGAGCCCCTTTCCGAAACTCGTCTGCCCCACGATCAACGCCCGATCGTGATCCTGGAGCGCCCCTGCGACGATCTCGGACGCCGATGCCGAGGCGCTGTTGATCATCACGATGACCGGGTAGAGGGGGTGCTCGGTCCCCTGCTGCGCAATATGTTCCTCACTGGCGTTGGTCCGACGCCCTTTCGTGTAGACGACCATCTGCCCCTTGTCGATGAACCGGCCGACTATCTGAACGGCCTGATCCAGGTAGCCGCCACCGTTATCCCGCAGGTTGAGGATGAGCTTTTTCATGCCCTCCCTCTTGAGCCTGTCGAGGGCCTCGTCGAACTCCTCGCCGGTCTCCCGGGAGAAGTGGGTGATCCAGACATAGCCCACCCCCGGCCGGATCATGAAGGCGGGTTGCACGCTCGGGATCTTGATCTTGTCGCGGGTGATGGTGAATTCGAGGAGGTTCTGCTCCCCCTCCCGCTTGACCGTCACGCGGACCTTCGTGCCTTTCTGCCCTTTCAGCTTCTCCAGCACCTGAGGGTCTTTGATGCCGATGGCCGATTTGCCCTCGATCTTGACGATCTTGTCCCCGGCCTGAAGGCCGACCGCATAGGCCGGAGATCCCGGGATGGGAGACAGCACGGTCAGGATGCCGTTGATGACGTCAAAATGAATCCCGATGCCCTCGAACTCCCCCTCGAAGCGTTCCTGAACCTGTTTGCTGTTTTCAGGAGAGATGTAGGTCGAATGGGGGTCCAGCTTCGTCAGCATCCCCTCGATAGCCCCGTCGATCAATTTGTCCTGGTCGACCTCCTCAACGTAATTGTCGCGTACCAGGGAGGCTATCCGGGTGAGGGTGTTCCACTGCTGGAACGGCGTGCCGCGGCCAGAGGTCTGCACATAGTCGATGGCTGCAGCCCCCGTCGCAAACACGGCGACCAGGATGAGAAGGCCGATCAGTTTTCGATTCTTAGACACAAAAATCCTCTTGAAATTCGACACTGTTCACTCACGATTACCAAAAATTGACGCAAGATATTGTTTTAGCTGATATAAATAGCAGTTTTGGATTATCGCAGGAACCGCCTCTTAGAGAGCCGTATTCGTTGGTGAAGCTGACGCCTATATTTCAGGCCCGAAA
>SICM01000228.1 GCA_009694805.1 Candidatus Latescibacterota bacterium | reverse complement strand
GCTTCGGTCGCCGACCAAAGCCGCCTCGACCGCTCCGTCAACGCCGGCCTGAGGACCGTGTACTTTCTGCGCAAGATATTGAAGTTCACGCATCAAAGGTACAACCGCGCCCTGTCGAAATCAATCGCTTATTTCTTCGCAACCCCTAAGTGGAATCGTGCGATTGATCTTCTCTTCACCGCGTTCCCAGACCTGAATCCGCAGGAAGTTCACCTTTGCTCCTGAGGGCTTCACCGGTTTAAGGTTTTTGACGAATATGGAGCCTTTCGTTGAACTGAGTTCCAGAGGAGGGCCACCCCCGTTGATCTTCTTTACGATACGGTGTTTATCAGTCTGGCCGACCAGAGGCGAAGGGAGGTCATAATCCACGTACCCGTCAGGCGCAGAGGCGATCAGGTCCGCGCGGACGCTGTCTGGCAGGTATACGTTGATTTGTCCATTCGTCGTGCGCAATCTGGAGCCCCGTGGGCTGAGTGTGGAGAATTCCGCTGTGATCCTCCCGCGTTCCATCTCGATGTCGCTCTCTCCCGCGAATCGTGAGAGGTAGATGTCTCCGAAGAAGCTTTTTCCCGTCAGTTTCCCCCTGAATTCCTGCATCTTCAATATCCCGGAGGTGGTAATATGGGCACGGCCTTCGAGGGCGCCAACCTGGATTGAGCCATTGGAGCATTTCAGGTCGAGGTCCATCCAGCGAGGGGTGGAGATGGTGTAGAAGACCCTTCCTCTGGGGGAGACATATGAAGGAAATTTGCCGAATAAACGATATAAACGATCCGCGAAGGCATCCATCCAGTCTCCCCAGCTTCGGCCCGGGATGGTTGTCCGGACTTCCAGGGTGCTCTCCTTCTTTTCGACCGCAATCCCGATCCTTCTGGCACGGTCCTCTGCCTCCTCCCGGGTACTGTGGCTGAACCGCTTCTTCGCCTCGATCCGGATCTCCGGCCTGTCCCACGGCTCGATGGAGATCCGTACTGGCCCCGCATTGTTTTCCAGATCGCTTTCCAGCCGGAGTTGCGTAATCCCTGCAGCGGAAACCGTCTGCTCAAACGTCTCCTGATGGGTGTAGGACATGGGGATGTCGGACAGGTATGCAGAGTTCCCGGCGGTTTCCGAAGGGGCTGCATAAGTGGGATGTATGGAACCGAGGATGGCCGCAGCGGCGAAAAGAGCGACGACAGCGATTCCAGAGCTGAAGCGGTTGAGACGGGGATCGATGCGGCTGCCGAGGGTCACGATCCGGTTACACCGGTCGAGCACGCGGGCGGTGCGGGCCATGTCCATGCCCATGGCCACGGCCAGGCGGCGGTCCAGGCGGGCGGTCACTTCGAGCAGGACCGAGGCGTAGGCGTCCGCGTCGTCGAGGACGGAGACGGCCCCAGTCGTCACAGGCGTACTCGCGGGCCTCGGCCAGCCAGCGCCGGGTCAGATGGACCAGGGGATGGTACCAGTAGAGCGCCGTCGCGAGGAGGCCCAGGAAGTTCCAGAGGGCGTCCCGGCGTTTGACGTGGGCGAGTTCGTGGGCGAAGACGCTGTCCAGGGTCCGGGCGTGGCTGCCGGAGGCCAGCCCGGCGGGGACCACGATCAGGGGATGCCGGATGCCGACCACGGTGGGGATGCTGACGCGGTCGGAGAAGCCCACGTCCACCGGGGTCCCCACGCCGAGACGGTTGCGCCAGTGGTCCAGACGGGCCATCTCCGCAGGGCCGCCGAAGGCCGAGACGCTCCTGCGCAGGCGATTTGTGCGCCATGCGCCGACCCCGATCCGTAAGAGGGAGAACATCAGGCCGGCCAGATAGAAAGCGGATACGGTGACGGGCCAGGTCAGGCGCGGCCTGGCCGGGACAGGGATCGGCTCAGATGGTTTTGTGGCCGGGATCTCCGGTTCAGGCGACCTTCTGACAGGAGCAGGGATTGGCTCAGGCGGCCTTTCGACCGACGGCGAGGGGAGGGACTGACGGGGAGACGCCCCGTCATCGGAGGAGGGTGCGACCTGAGGCGCAGGGGGCGCAGTCGAAGTCGAGAATGCCGACGGCTCCGGAGAGGGGAGGATGGGGACCTGCAGCGCCGGGAGCAGGGCCGAGGCGATGGGGAGGAGGAGCAGGGCGGTCAGGGCAGAGGCCCACAACAGCCCCTGCCAGGCGGGCCGACGCCGGGATAGAAGCCACGCCACGAGAGTGACCAGGGCCAGCAGGAGTGTGGCTTTGATCGCCGGTCGACCAGGAGGGCCGTCAGCGTGCGACAAAACAGGTCGAGGGTCATGGCAGGTTCCTCCTCATTTCAGTCCTGCCGTAGGGCGGGAATCAATTCCCGCCCTACAGAGACGAAGTCCGCTGAAGCGGACTAACAGCTTCTCTCAGCCCGGCGCAGCCGGGCTTCTTCTCCGCAGGGAGGAAATTCATTTCCTCCCTGCATCTCCGTTCTGTTTCGACCCTTCGCCCCGGAGGCGGGCCTGCAGGCGTTGAAGCTGTTCCAGATCCACTTTGCCCTCATCGACCAGGCGCAGGAGCAGGGCCTCGGCGGAGCCGGCGAACAGCCCGTCGATCAGCCGGCGCAGCGCGGAACCCTGGGCCTCGGCCTGGTCGATCCTGGGGTGATAGCTTTTGGCATAGCCCTTTCCGTCGTCGGCCACCAGGCCCCGGTCTGCCATGATGGCCAGCAGGGTGCGGACAGTGCTGGCGGAAGGGACGCCGACCAGGCGTTCGCGAATCTCCTCGACGCTGGCGTTGCCTCGTTCCCAGAGGATGGCCATGATTTCGGCTTCGCGCTCGGTGAAACCCTTTGTTTTTTTCTCGGCATGTGCATCTCCTGTTTTCGACAAGGGAGCGGGTGAATCCAAGATAGCGAAAAAATTCGCGATGTGGTCGAGGGTGTCAAGAAGAAAAAGCGAAAAAATTCGCGAATCATAAAAAGAGGCCCTGCCGCAAGCGCGGCAGGGCCTCAGTCTTTCGTCCCAGGTCGGGTATGGCTAATGCCCGCAGGCCGGCTTCCAGGCCGCCCGTTCCTCCGGGGACATCTGATCCATGAGGAATTCGAGGGCCTTCGTGTAGCTCCGCTTCTCCAGAAAGTGGCGCAGCATATCGGGGGCGTCGTCCGGGAGTTCGGAGGTCAGCTTTCCGACGAGCTGGATCTGCTCGCCGAGCAGCCTGGACTGTTCCTCTCTGTTCTGCTCGGAGGTCGGGGGGGCCTGCATCAGGCTAAACATGACGCCGAGGGCGTCGCGGATCTGGGACTCATAGGTCGCAGTCATAAATTCCTCTATCTCAAGCATTGGGTTTGGGGAGCCGGATGGGGACCGGGGCATCGGAGAGGCGTCCCTCTTCCCCGCTAGAGTCCCACCGGCCGGGGATCGGCGTCCGGCAGGCGTAACACGCCCCGGCCTCGATCCGGTTCCGGAGGATGCGGTAGCCGTGGCGTTCGATCAGGAGGGCGTCACAGGCGGGGCAGCGGGTGTTCTCGAAGTCTCCGACCAGGCCGGGGAGGTTGCCCGCGTAGACGTAACGGAGACCCTCCCGACGGCCGATCTCCGCAGCGTGAACCAGGGCCCGGGGGGACGTGTTCTCCGGGTCCTGCATCCTGTAGTCCTTGTGGAACGCGGTCACGTGCCAGGGGATGTCAGGCGAGACGGAGACGAGGAACCGGGTGAGGTCCCGCACCTCGGCGTCCGAGTCGTTGAAACCGGGGATAAGGAGGGTCACGATCTCCACCCAGAAGCCCCGGTCGTGGAGCATCCGGATCGTGTCCAGGATGCTCTGGAGCGTGCCCCCCAGCTTGCGGTAGTGCTTATCGTCGAAGGATTTCAGATCGACCTTGTAGAGGTCCACATAGGGCCGGATGTAGTCCAGGACCTCCGGGGTTCCGTTGCCGTTGGAGACGTAGGAGCAGATCAGCCCGGCCTGCCTCGCCTCCTGGAAGATGGCGACGGCCCATTCGCTCGTGATCAGAGGCTCATTGTAGGTGCTCGTGACAACCCTCGCGCCGTGCTGCTTCGCGAGGGCCACGAATTGCGCCGGGGTGATGTCGCGGGGCGGGGCGATGGCGTCGGGGTCGCGGAGGGCCTGGGAGGTGATATAGTTCTGGCAATTTTTGGCCAGGAACAGGCTGGCCAGGTAGTCGTGTTCACCTTCGACTTCGAGGTTGTAGACCTCTCCGTCGTAAGGCTCCCGGTTGACGGAAAGGATCGGAATGAGGTAATGGCCTTCCACTTCCGTCAGGCGTCGTCTTGCGGCATTGTCGCCATACCAGACGACCGAATGCTGACGCGGCTGCGCATGAACCGTCCGACCTTCGATGGTACGCCCCGGTTTGACCTCATTCGCGTAGAGGGCGGGGAAGTGGCCGAGCTTCAGGGCCAGCCAGGCGATCCCCCAGGCGAGGTCCTCGGACACGGTGGTGCAGGAGGTCTTGCCGGCATCCGTGCGATGGCCGTCGCCGGACAGATAGCCGTCCAGAAAGGACTCGACGACCGGGCGAGGGGCATCGAACATCTGAGGGGGCACGCGCTTCTCGGATGAAGAGGTCCCGCAGAGGGACGAAAATATAAGCGCTATCGAAGCGGATGAAATCTGAAATTGAAACGTGGTCCTCTGCTCCACCACGCGAGGCCATCTTCAAAATATGCGATGGAGATGGTCGGCGGCTTTCCCTCGAAGTTCGGCCTCCGGTTTGCCGAACGAGAACGTGAGCGTGTGGCTGTTGGGACGCCGGGCGCTCTTTGACACGCATCCTTCCGCACAGTAGAGGCCGAGTAGCCAGGCAAAATAGGTGTCGATGGGGATATGAGCCGGTAATCCGAATCCTTTTTCCTTGAACAGGCGCACCCGTCCGTGCCGCAGTTGCGGACCTCTCTCAAAGGTGGGCCTCCGGAGACCGAGCCGGGTTTCCCTGCGAAGATGGCGGATATGAGATGCGGTCTTTCCGACGCGCGATTCGATCTGCCTGGAGGTGAGGCCCTGGTCGGTCAGCCGGACGATGGCGTCGATATCTTTTTCGGGAATGCGATGGTTGGCCTTATAGGTCGTGGAATAAGGCGCGAGCGTCCGATGGACATCCACGACCTGGGGCGTGGAGAAGGTATAGTGCTTGGGGATAGCCAGGTAATCACCGGGACGCAGGTCGCCGGCCGGAACGGGCACAGGGGCACCTCCGTCGCGGGAGGCATAGAGGCGATGGTCCGGCGTGCAGCGAAGGGGCGGAAGGTAGGGCATTTCGAGACGCACCAACTCCCCCTGGTAGGGATGCCGGAACACCTTCTCGACCCTGCGCCATTTTCCGGAGGAGGTGACGGCGCGCAAATCGGAAGGATATGCGACCTCGCCGTCGGGCTGGCTGGTTTTGCGCTCGGAGGCGTCGAATAGGTCGGCGATGCGCAGGACGCCCCGGTCCGTGACCACGCGGGTGTCAGGGGTGAAGCAGTAGGGGCAATGGAGGTCGCATCCGAGCATGCCGAAGCTGAGGGTGGATGCGCCGGAGTGGGCGTGGAAGAAGGGCTTCTTCTCGATGGGGTCGAGCTGTACGCCGGCCACGTAGCCCCACGGGACGTAGAGCTTTCCGCCCGCATTGTAGCGGACCTTGCAGATGCCGGGCCGGCCCTCGCGGATGAGGCAGCGGTGCCCGCAGGCGAAGCAGCGGACGCTGTCGTCCGGGAGGCGCTCGTAGAGTTCCCCCTCCCGCGTGCGCGGCCTCAGGGCCTGTTCCAGCGTGAGCATCTCGGACACTGGGGATCACCCCCTCAAAAAGGCAAACGGCAGTTCCTCGATACGCCCCTTCGGGGCTACTCGGAATAGACGGACTACCGTATGCCCTGAGTAGCGGCTGTAAGCCGCGTATCGAAGGGCAACCGTGAAACGTGAAAAAGCCCTCACCCTCCCCCAGACCTGGGTAGGGGCGGTTCGCGAACCGCCCCTACCTGAAACCTCCTCCTTCTCCCAGCATGGGGAGAGAGGGCAGGGGTCGCGACCGCTGGGAGCGACAGGTTGGGTGGTGGGGCCAGGGGGTGGGTGAGGGCCGAAATCCTGGCCTATTTCGCCGCCTCGACGGCCAGCTCCTCCACCGGGTTGGGGTAGGCGTAGGTCTTCCCCTCGTAATTCCTGAGGAGGATGTTGTCCCCGTCCATCCCGACCACGGTCTCCGGGAGGACAGGGATCTTGCCGCCGCCGCCGGGGGCATCGATGACGTAGTGCGGCACGGCCAGGCCGGAAGTGTGGCCGCGCAGGGCGGAGATGATCTCCAGGCCCTTCTGGACGCTGGTGCGGAAGTGCTCTGTGCCGGTCACGATGTCCGCCTGATAGATGTAGTAGGGCCGGACCCGGATGGCCAGCAGCCTCTGCATGAGGCGCTTCATCACCTCCGGGTCATCGTTGATGCCCTTCAGGAGGACGGCCTGGTTTCCGATGGGGATGCCTGCGTCGGCCAGCAGGCCGCAGGCCTGTTTGGCCTCGGGCGTCACCTCGTCCGGGTGGTTGAAGTGGGTGTTGATGTAGAGCGGGTGGTATTTCCTGAGCATGGCGCAGAGTTCCGGGGTGATGCGCTGCGGCAGGGCGCAGGGTACCTTGCTGCCGATCCGGATGATCTCCAGGTGCGGGATGGACCGGAGGGCCTTGAGGATGTATTCCAGGCGGCGGTCGGAGAGCATCAGCGGGTCTCCGCCGGAGACGATCACGTCGCGGACCTCAGAGTGGTTCCGGATGTATTCGATGCCCTGATCGACGAGGGCCGTGGAGAAGAATTCGGGCTGACCCACCTTCCGTTTGCGGGTGCAGAAGCGGCAGTAGATGGGGCACTGGTGGTTCACGAGCAGGAGGACGCGGTCAGGGTAGCGATGGACGAGGTTGGGGACGGGGCTGTCCCCCTCTTCGTCGAGCGGGTCCTGGACGCCGATGGGGTCTTCGAGTTCTGCGGCATCCGGCACGACCTGCTTCCAGAAGGAGTCCCCTTTCTCCTTCATCTTGCTCAGCCAGTAGGTGTTGACGAACATCGGAAACTCTTCCCGCACCCGGTCCACCACCTTCTCGTCCACTTCAAAATGCCCTGCCAGGTCTTCTGCTGTTCGGAGGCCATCCCGCGCGATGATCTTCCAGTCGGTCTGACTACTGGGGGCCTCGTCTGCGTTTGACATCTTGCCTCCTGAATAGGTGAGGCGCGCGGAATACAGGGTTCCTGGCCAGAGCGGACGGGGCCAGCCGGTTCCGGGCGCACTGCCGTGTCCATTCTCGGTGTTATGAGTGTATTTAAATACTTCAATATAGGGATAAACAATAACCTTTTTTCCCGAAATGTCAAGAATCAATTATGGCCTCACAGATTATCCCAGAAAGGGCTTGACAACCCTCTGGAGAATATCGTATTATCGTACGTAAAGTCGTGCCTTTATGAGACACTGTTCACTCACGATTACCAAAAATTGACGCAAGATATTGTTTTAGCTGATATAAATAGCAGTTTTGGATTATCGCAGGAACCGCCTCTTAGAGAGCCGTATTCGTTGGTGAAGCTGACGCCTATATTTCAGGCCCGAAAG
>SICM01000227.1 GCA_009694805.1 Candidatus Latescibacterota bacterium | reverse complement strand
GTTGGGGACGCTTCCACTACACTCCGATTCCCCCAACGGCAAACCCAGCTCACGTGCTTCACCTTTCCCGTTCATCTATATCTTTCCTCTCCGCCCTGCTCAGTAAACTCCGGGGTGCAAGTGTCTCATCCAATATAGGCAGACTGGGTAGCGGCACAGCAAGTCTGACCTGGCGGCGGCGATCATCTATCTGGGACGATACGGACGTGGACGCGGGCGCGACCTGGGCGGTCCCCGGAAGCCACAAGCCGGGGGAGTGGGAGACGCGGGACAAGGTCACGCTGGCGGATCAGGAGATGAAGGGGTGGAAGAAGGAGCCGATGATCGCCAGGCCGGGCGATGTGCTGTTCATCCACGTGCTGGTGGTACACTCGGCGGGCCACAACCACACGCCCCGATCGCGCCACAAGCTCATCAACGAATACAAGAGCAAAGACGCGGTGGACCGGTGGGGGAACAAGTGCGCCTTCGCGGGGCTGCCCCTGGCGCGCGGGGGCAGGGTGATCATTCCGCAGATCCAATAGCCTGCTCAGGAGGACCTGTATGCCACGCAAAATCTGGGTCAGTACCACGTCGTTCCAGAGGCGGGGCGGGCCGACCATCCCGGACAACATCCGGAAGGCGGCCAAGCTGATCGACATCGCCGCCCTGGACCGGCCCGACATCATCTGCCTGCCCGAACTGTTCGGGAGTCTGTGGGTTCCGAACGACCGCGCCGCCGATGTCGCGGAGTCCGTGCCGGGGCCGACCACGGACATGGCCGCAGGGAAGGCCAGGAAGTACGGAACCTATATCATCTGCCCCCTGTATGAAAAACGGGGGGATCTCGT
The DNA here is from genome assembly GCA_009694805.1 of Candidatus Latescibacterota bacterium. Lineage (GTDB taxonomy): Bacteria > Latescibacterota > UBA2968 > SICM01 > SICM01 > SICM01. The sequence continues at coordinate 6,694 of SICM01000227.1, read as the reverse complement.
GTACAACTCCGCCGTGGTCATCGACCGCCAGGGTCAGGTCGTCGGGGTGTATGAAAAGCGACACCCCGTCACCAGCAGCTTCGATTTCACGCAGTTTGAGGCCGGCGTCACGCCCGGCCAGGAACTGAAGGTGTTCGACCTGGATTTCGGAAGGATCGGCATCCTGATCTGTTTCGACATTAACTGGCCCGGAGACTGGGCGCGGCTCAAGGAGATGGGGGCGGAGGTCGTGTTCTGGCCGTCCGCCGCCGACGGAGGGTTCCCCCTTCAGTCCTTCGCCTGGCTGCACCACTACTACGTGGTCTCATCCGTCACCAGCGCACACGCTTACATCATCGACATCACCGGCGAGATCCTGCTCAAGACCGGCATCCGGGCGTCCGTGGGCGGGATGGAGATCGATCTTGAAAAGCGGTTCTTTCATACCGACTTCAACGCCTCGCAGGTCCCGGCGATCAAGGAGAAGTACGGGCGCGACGTGGCCATCCGGGTGTATCACGAGGAGGGGGGGCTGACCGTGCAGTCCAACCGGCCCGGGCTATCGGTGCAGGATCTGATGGCGGAGTTCGACCTGGAACTGACGACGGACTACATCGCCCGGCACGACCGGGCGGAGGTCTTCACGCGGGACGGGAAGACGCCGGAACCCCAGCCGTCCAGGCGGGTCAAATCGCGGTTTTTCAGTTTTTAAGTTAGAGGAGCGCCTGGATGGCCAGGAGACAGAGCGAGGATCGACCGGTCTATCCGGTGGTGGTGGCGAAAAACGTCGAGGCCGTGATGCGGGACGGCGCCGTCCTTCGGGCGGACATCGCGCGGCCCAGGATGCGGGGGAAGTTTCCCGTCCTGCTGACCCGGACGCCTTACGGGAAGGGCGTCTCCACGCGCCTGGCCTCGGCGGGCTATGTCGTGATCTCGCAAGATATGCGGGGGCGCTACGCCTCCGATGGGGAGTACACGCCGGTGTTCGTGCCCGGCTACCGGGACGCGGAGGACGGGTACGACAGCGTGGAGTGGGCCGCCGGTCTCCCGTTTTCCGACGGAAAGGTGGGGGTCTTCGGCATCTCGTACCCGTCGTGGGCGTCCTGGGAACTGGCATCGTTGCGTCCGCCGCATCTCGTGGCGATGTTCAACGGGGGGTTCGGGACGCGGCTGACGGACTGGGAGCTGGGCGGGGTGTTCCGGATCGGGCGGGCGCAGCAGTGGCTGTTCGGGACCCTGGCCCCGGACGTCCGGCGTCGGAAGGGGCTGGGGCCCCCGCACACGCCGACGGAGGCGCGGGAGAACTTCGAGAAGGACCGGGAGAAGGCGCTCTGGTTCGTGCCGCTGAAGGCGATGCCGGACGAGTTCGCGGGCGGCGTGCGGGAGGTCTATCACTACTGGCTGGACCACCAGCACGAGGACCTCTTCAACTTCGGCGCGCGCCATCCGGAGGTGGATGTGCCGGTGATGCACATGACCGGCTGGCACGACCGGCTGGTGCTGACCGTGGACCATTTCACGGGGATGCAGCAAAACGGGCGGACGGAGGCGGCGCGGCAGGCGCAGCGGCTGGTGGTGGGACCCTGGTCGCACGGGGGGGATGGGCCGCGCCGGGTGGGGGAGATGGACTTTGGCCGGGCCGCGAGGGTCAATTTCACGAAGCTGATGATCCGGTGGTTCGACCACTGGCTGAAGGGGATCGACACGGGGGTGATGCGGACGCCGCCGGTGCGCTACTTCGTGATGGGGGAGAATCGCTGGGGCAGGGCGACGGCCTGGCCGCCGGAGGCGAAACCGGTGGCTTACTTTCTCCGCTCCGGAGGCTCGGCGAACACCCCGGCGGGGGACGGGGGGCTCTCGCAGGAGGCCCCGGCCCGCGAGGCGGGGGACCGGTACGACTACGATCCGCGAGACCCGGTGATGACGCTGTTCTACGCGAACGCGCAGGACGCGCCCCTGGACCAGGGGCGGCTGGCCGGCCGGCGGGACGTGCTTGTCTACCAGACGCCGCTGCTGAGCAGGCCGGTTCGCATCGCGGGGCGGCCGGAGGTGCGGCTGTTCGCCGCGTCGAGCGCGCGGGACACGGATTTCATCGTCAAGCTGATCGACGTCCATCCGGAGGGGTTCGCCCATCAGGTGTGCTACGGGATCGTGCGGGCGCGCTTCCGCGAGTCGTTCGCCCGCCCGAAGCTTTTGAAACCGGGACAGGTCTACGAGTACAGGATTCAGATGCTCCCGGCGGCCATCCTGTTCCAGATAGGGCACCGGATCCGGATCGACGTGACGAGTTCGGATTTTCCGAACTTCGACCGGAACCACAACACCGGGGGGGATGACTACGGGGAGGCGACTTTCAAGGTGGCGCGCCAGGAGGTGTTCCACGACGCGAAGCGGCCCTCGCGGGTCATTCTGCCGGTGATGCTGTGAGAAGGTGAGATATTTTCTTGGGAAGAATAAGCGGGTGAACAGCGTCCTGTCCTTTTTCAATGTCGCACGGCCCTGGGACGTGTCCTGGGCGCACCGGGTGAACAGCCAGGCTGCCTTGCAGAAGTATTGCGCGTCGCCCGGGGTGATGATGATCGAGGGGGACATCTCGCGCTCGGCGGAGACGGGACAGATGATCATGGCGCACCCCCCCGGCAGGAGAGCGATCTGACGTTCGAGGGGTGGATGGCGGGGATCGCCGGGGCCCGGAAGGGGGCCAAGCTGGACTTCAAAGATCCCTCCGTGGTCCTGCCGTGTCTTGAAGAACGGAGAGGGGGCGGTGAGATGCCGATCTTTTTGAATGCGGATGTCCTGGAAGGACCGGGTGGGCCGGCGTCCCGGTTTGAGGCGGGGGAATTCATCGCCGTGTGCAACCGGCTGTGCCCTCAGGGCATCCTGTCCATCGGGTGGACGACGGGGCACGTGGAGGGGGGCCGGTACAGCGGAGCGATGATCGACCGGATGTTGAAGGTGTGCGAGCAGGCCGAAGGGCCTGTCACCTTCCCCGTGCGGGCTTACTATATGCGGGATTCCTGGACGGAGGTGAAGCGGCTGCTGGAGAGGCCCGAGGATACGCTCACGGTCTGGAACAGCGAGGTGGTGGAGGAGGGGTTCAGGGCGTGGCTGAAGGGGGAGGTGGATCCGGGGCGGGTGTATTACGACTTGACGGAGGGGGATGGGTCGCCGATAAGATTATGAAGATCATCTATTCTGATACACATCGGCAGCACGACCCGCCGTACGAGTTCACCGGGGGCGGCATGTCGCCCTATTCGGAGGCTCCGGCGCGGGCGGACGCGATCCTCCGGACGCTTCGGGAGGGGGGAGCGAGGGATGTGGAAGCACCCGGATCCTACGCCCTGGACGCGATCCTGGCCGTCCACGACGCGGGCTATCTCCACTATCTGGAACATATCTACGCGGCCTGGGTCGCCTCCGGGAAACCCCTGTCAGGGGTGATTCCCGACGCGTTCGCCGTGCGGACGATGGGAGGGAGGCCGGGGGAATTGCGCCACCGGGACGGGTACTACTGTTTTGACGCGCAGACGCCGGTGGTGGCGGGGACGTATGGGGCGGCCCTCTCGTCCGCGCACTGCGCGCTGACCGGCGCGGATCTGCTCCTGTCCGGAGAACGGGCGGCGTACGCGCTCTGCCGGCCGCCGGGCCACCATGCGGCCCGCGATCTGTACGGCGGGTATTGCTACATGAACAATGCGGCCATCGCGGCTGAGTACCTGACCCAGGCAGATAAAGTCGCAGTCCTGGACGTGGACTACCACCACGGGAACGGGACGCAGGAGATCTTCTACGAATCCGACCGGGTCCTGTTCATCTCGATCCACGCGGACCCGAACCGGGCCTATCCGTTCTTCAGCGGGTTCCCGGAGGAGCGGGGGATGGGCAGAGGCCGGGGGTTCAACCACAATCTCCCCCTGCCGGCGCACGCGGAGGAGGGGCGGTATCTGGGGGTTCTGGACCGGGCGATGGAGGGCATCGCGGGGTTTGGACCGGGATTTCTGGTGATCTCCGCTGGCGTGGATACGTTCCGGGACGACCCGCTGGGGGATTTCGACCTGCCGCTGGACGCCTTCTCGCGCATCGGGGGACGGCTCGCAGGGGCCCGGCTCCCCACACTGTTCGTGCAGGAGGGGGGATACAACGTGGGGATGATGGGGAAGTGCGTGGCGAATCTGCTGGAGGGATTTGAGAAGACGTGAAGCGTATCTCGTGAAGCGTGAAGCGTGTAAGACCCGTGAAGCGTATCTCGTGAAGCGTGAAGCGTGTAAGACCCGTGAAGCGTATCTCGTGAAGCGTGAAACGTGAGGAGGGGTGGACGAGATACGAGATACGAGATACGCTTTAAAACCTGTCCGACCACCACATGTAGGGATGTCCCTTCGGGAAGAGGGTCTCCAGGACCGGCAGGGCGCGGGCCGGGACGGTCACGTCAGGGTCGAGGGCCACGTCGGAGGCGCTCCGGTAGCCCATCACGAGCTGGGTCAGGGCCATCTGGGGGAGGCGCACGACGGTGTCGCACCGGGCCGGGGAGGTCAGCCGGACAGATTTCCCGTTCAGGCTCAGGCCCACGGCCCCGATGTCGGTCTGAAGGTCGAGGGTTTCCTTCCAGGAGAGGGGAGACGCGTGGAGGCGGCGGGAAAACTCCGGCAGCATGGCCTCGGCCAGCGGGGCCAGTTGGATGATGCGGCCCATGGCGCCCCGGTTGCGCGGACAGGTGATGCTCCAGCGGCTCCCGAAACGGGCGCAGAAGTCCCCGAAGGGGTCGTCGGGGGGCAGATAGAGGTCCACCTCCTCGGCCTTCGCCCGGCGCGCCTGGCGTCCGAGGGCTGCGGCCAGGGTCTCGAAGGCAGCCGGGTCCTGCGCCCCCACCTCGGACACCCGGAAGCGCTCATCCTGCAAGGTGTAGGTCGCATACCCGATCGCCCGGCCCGCGCGATTGAGGGCGAGCAGGGCCCTGCCCGGTTTCTTGAAGTGGGGGGAGCGTTCGAAATAGGCCCAGTCCCTGGGGCGCAGGGTCGTGGCCGTGCGGAGGGCGTTGCCCCGGTTGTAGAGGCGCACGACCTCCGGACTGTCGGCCCTGCGCATCGCCCGGACGGGATGGCGCAGCCCGGCCCGGAGCAGGTCCTCGGTCTTCACGCAGAGCAGGGGGTCGGAGAAGACCACCCCATAGCCGAAGCGGTGGTAGAAGTCCGCGATGCCGAACAGGACGCTCATCTCGTAGCCCTTCTTCTCCATCAACGCGACGGAGGCCCACATCCCACGGCTGGCGTAGCCTTTCAGCCGGTGCTCCTTGTCGGTCCAGACCCCAGCGATCCCCCCCATCCGGACCACGGCGGCGCCGAGTCGCATCCGCTTCTTCACCACGCCCAGCCCGCTGACGGCCTTGCCATCCAGGCGGAGGTCGAGCTGCCATCGGTTCTGTCGGTCCTCCCAGAAGGTCTTCACGTCGGACATAACAGGAACTCCTTTATCCTTCATTTTACCACCCTCCCACGGCGGTCCGGTCCACGATGTCCTTGACGAGCATGGCGAAGGCCGCGTGGATGCCCGCGTTTCTCTCCTCCTCCTGGCGACCGCCGGCCCGGTAGATGCCGTAGCCCGAAAGCCCCTTCTCCTCCCACACGGTGCGTCCCTTTTTCGTGTCGTAGCAGGAGACGTCGAGGGTGACGATGATCCGGTTCTGGTCGGTCTGCGTCTGGCCGTAGGTGAACGGCTCTTCCCGCACGGAGGTCACCCTGCCCCGGACGACGAGGTCGGCCTGGTCCTCGTCCACGACCTTCAGGCTGGCCTCCTTCACCAGGGCGACGATCAGGGTGTCCGTCAGGACTTCGTTGATGCCGAACTCGACGGTGCTGTTCTCGAACAGCGGGACGGCGATGGTCCCTCCGCCGGCCCGCCCGGTCCCGGAGGTGGAGTAGATGCCGCAGCCGGACAGGATGAGCAGGAGAAGGACGTAAAAGGACTTTTTCATGCGACAAGGATAACTTCGTGCGACGTCGGTGTCAACGGTTTTATTGCAGAGGATCAGATCAAAAAAGAGAGCCGCTCCGAAAACCGGAGCGGCTCTTCTGTTTGACGCGCACCCTGAAGGGTGCGGCTAGGGCGGAATGCCGATCACTTGGGCCCGCCGGAAGGAGGGGGGGGGGTCCCCATCGGTCCGCCGGGGCCACCCATCGGAGGGCCTGACGGGGGATTCTCCATCATCTGCAAGTGCGTCTGCATCATCTGGATGGCCTGTTCCGCCTGCTGGGCCAGGTTCTTCATCTGCTGGGTTTTGGCGGGGTCGCTGGAGACGTCCTTCTTCAGGAACTCCAGGAAGCCCTTTAAGAACGCTATCCCCGCCTTCATCTCCTCCTTGTGGGCTGCCTCAGCCGCCTTATGGGCCGCATCAGCCGCCTTGAAGGATGGGCCCAGGCCCGCTGGCATGGCGTCAGGATTCGGATACATCTGCTGAATCATCATGAAGACCATGCCGGGATCAGGCCCACCCGGACCCATCGAACCACCCGGCCCACCCGGACCCATCGGACCACCGGGACCCATCGGTCCGCCCGGCCCGCCCATGCCACCCCCTGGACCACTCGGACCACCGGGGCCACCCGGCCCACCCGGTCCGCCACCCGGCCCGCCGGGTCCACCAGGACCACCAGGACCACCGGGACCACCGGGACCCTTCATCTTCTCCATGAAGATTTTGAAGTCCGCTTCGTCG
>SICM01000226.1 GCA_009694805.1 Candidatus Latescibacterota bacterium | reverse complement strand
CCCTGGGCTTTCGGGCGCCGATGCGCCCCCAGCGCCGGACCAGCCGCTTGGGGTAGAACAGAGACAGTTCGACCTCGACCTCGTAGAACTTTCGGTGCGGGGGAGAGGTGTTCTCGAAGCGAAGGTAGATGGGTTCAGGGGACATAGGGAAACCTCCTTGGGAAGGGAGGAGGGTAGTAAGGGAGAGGGGATCAACTTATTCTTCCGTTCAGCTTCACCGGCCTTTGGGGAGCTTCCGGATGTGCTGCCGGTCAAACTCTTCAAATGCCTGTTTCGTCCGTTCCGGGTTGACCCGGGCATAGCGCAGCGTGGTACGGATGTTCCGATGCCCCATCAGGTCGCGCAGGACAAGGGCATCCAGCTTCCCGGCCCGCTCGGTCCCGAAGGCGTGTCGGAGTTGGTGGATCGTCACCGGCCTGCTGTCAGGCCGTTTCAGCCCATCTGCATACTTCCGGAATAGCACATAAGCCATCGGATAGCTCAGCCTCCCCTCCCGGCTCTCGAACAGCGGCCCGGCCTGGGGATTGCCCCGGCTCCTCAGATAGCGCCGCAACAGGGGCTTCGTCTCCTCGCTCAGATACCCCACCCGCTCCGTATTTCCCTTGCCCACCACGCGAAACGTCCCGCCCTCCAGGTTGACATCGGCCACATCCAGAGACAAGGCCTCGCCCACCCTCAACCCGGATCGGTAGAGCAGGGAGAAGAGCGCCCGGTCGCGCAGCTCTGAGATCCTCCCGAAGAAGATCTCGATCTGTTCCGGCGTCATCGGGCGGGGGAGGCGCTCGCCGATGCGCCTTCGCTCCAGCCGGTCCATGGGGTTCTTCTCGACCTCGCCCTGGCGGATGAGCCACGAGAAGAGGTTGGACAGCGTCCCGAAGTGCCGGTTGCAGGTCTCCGGGCTGGCCGGTGTGCCCTTGCGGGTGGTCAGGCCCTCCAGGTAAGTCCGGACCTCCTCAGAGGCAAGAGAGGAGATGGCCCTGCGCCGGAAGGCCCGGCAGAAGCGCCCCAGGTCCGACCGGAAGCTCCGGAAGGTGTTGGGGGAGAGATCCCGCTTAAGGAAGGCCTCGACCGCGGCCTCAACGGTCAACTCCGCCAGCGTTACAGGGAGGGGAAGGAGCTTCGCACGCCGTCTGGCCATGAAATTTCTCCGTCAATCCTATTGAACACTTTACTTTTAGCTCTAAAATGGGCAAATTTATTACCCATATGAAAGAAAAACGTAAAATAGCCCTGGAAGCCTTTCTGGCTGAGAACCCCGTCTTCCGCCTTGAGGAATACGCGGAGGCGCAGGGGAGGCCGCAGGAACCCACCCGCAACCAGATCAAGTACCACGTCCGCCGTGGACGGGTCAAGCGCGTGGCGGCCGGTGTGTACGCGGCGGTGCCGTTCGGGCAGGACCCCAGGGCGTTCTGGCCGGACCCTGTCCTGGTAGCAGCCTGCCTCCAGCCCTGCGGGGTCTTCAGCCACCATACCGCCCTGGAACTCCTGGGCGCCGGACACTCGGCCTGGAACGTCTGTACGCTCTTCTGCGAGCGTCCTCCTGCGCCTCAGCCCCTGGGAGAGCAGCGCATCCACTTCCTGTCTTTCCCGAGCGCCCTCGTCCGAAAAAAGCTGACGGGGCTGGGGGTGCGGCATCTGGACCGAAGGGGGCGGCAGGTGACCTGCACGGGCCCTGAGCGGACCCTGGTCGAAGGCTTCCGGCAGCCGCGCTGGGCCGGGGGCCTCGAAGAGCTGGTCGAGTCGGCCTCCGGCTTTCCATCCCTGGACCTCGACCTGCTCGAACGGGTTTTGAAGGCTTATGACCAGAGCAATCTCTGGTCTGCGGCAGGCTGGTTCCTGGAACGCTATCAGGAGCGGTTCTTCGTGCCGGAGGCTTTCTTGACCCGGCTGGAGCGTTGTCGGCCGTCCAAACCCCGTTACCTCGTCCGCTCGGAGCGGGGGGGGACGCTCGTTCGCCGGTGGAACCTGGTGGTCTCCTCGCGACTGTTGCAATGGGAGGGACAGCGTGCCCAGCCCTGAGCAACTTTCCAGACTTGCGCGCCAGACCGGCTACCGTGCGGAAACCCTGGAGAAGGTCCTGCGCCTGCTGGCCCTGCTGGCCGAGGTCCACCGCCATCCGTTTCTGTCCCGCGTGCTGATTCTGAAGGGCGGGACGGCCCTGAACCTCGGGTTCGGAAAGCCGCGCCGCCTCTCCGTGGACCTGGACTTCAACTACATCGGGGCGCTGGAGCGCGAAGAGATGGAGCGCGACCGTCCGCGCGTGGAGGAAGCGCTTGGACGGATCGTCGCTGCCCAGGGATACCGGACCCAGTGGTCCAGAGCGGCGCACGCAGGACGGAAATGCTTCCTGAGCTACACCAGCGCGCGCGGGGCTTTGGATCGCATCGAGGTCGACCTGAACTTTCTTCATCGGCTGCCTCTGCTGGAACCCCTTGAACGGGAGCTGTGGTCTCCGGAAGGAGGGGAGCCGCTCCGGGTGCGCTTGCTCTCCCTGGAAGAGCTCTATGCAGGAAAGGCTTGCGCGATGCTCGACCGGATGGCCCCCCGGGACCTCTTCGACATGGCCACCCTTCCGGAGAACGCCCCCGATCTGCCCTCTTCCTCGACCTTCCGAAAGGTCTTCATCGCCGTCTCCGGCTCGTTGCCTCACCCGGTCCATTCTTATGGTCGGGCCCGGACACGTCCGGTGGAGGCGAATCTCATCCGAGAACAGTTGCATCCTATGCTGCTGGAGGGAGAAGCTCCAGACCCGGAGGTCCTGGTGGAGCGGGCCTGGAAAATCATGGAGCCCCTGCTCAGACTCACGGAGGCAGAGAAGGCGTTTGTGGACCGGCTGCAGGTGGGGGAGCTGAAGCCCGAACTCCTTTTTCCGGACCAGCCGGATCTGGCTGAGCGCGTGGGGCGACACCCGGGACTCCTGTGGAAAGCTGAGAATGCCGCTGGTCATGCCAAAGGCAGGCGGCGGAAAAGGCAACGTTGATACCCCCGAACGAATCCCTCCCGATCCCCTCCAGGTTTCCTTCCAAGCCAGGCGTAAAAAAAGCTTTCTATCTTCCAATTAGAGATACTATACAGAATCTTCCTCCCTGATCGTGGCTGCGAAGGCCCATCAGGATTGGGGGTGCCTGTCCTGTATTAAATATACTGAGACAGTATATTTAATACAAGTGCAAAAAATAAAACCCGTGGGTCCAAAGGGGACCTCACCGGTTTTCCCCGGCATCGGTTAGCACACGGTCATACAAGTCGGGCGTGATTCGAAAGCCAAAACTCACCAGGGCGTCGATGCTCGGCCGAATCGAAGGCATAAAGCCCCGGCGTTTGGAGGCCAGCAGTATTCCCAGCGTGCCGATGACAGGGAGGCCCAGGGTCTGAGCCAGCCTTCGCGCCGGCCGTTCGTCCAGGAGGACCCAGCGAGCGTTGACTTCCAGGGCGAGGCTGATCGCCTCGCTCTCTCCTGACCCGAGTGAGGCGCGGAGAATCTGGGGGCCGATGGGTTGTGTCAGGGGGCGCTCAGAGATCCAGGAGGGCAGGGCCACGGTAGGGGCGGTTTCCAGAACCACAGCGGGTGGGACCAGCAGTGAGGAAAAGAGTCGTTCCAACAGGTCAAGGTGGCCGATCTGCTCCAGGGCAATCAACGGACTGGCATTTGAGACGACCGGCCCAGGCGTTGTCATAGGGCCTCGCTCCGCTTGCGTTCCTCCTCCCACTCGTCCTCCCTCAGGGCAAAGTAGGGGATGCCCAGATGGGAGGCGTGATGGATGAAGGCCAGACGCGACATACCCAGCAGCTCCGCGGCCTTGCCACTGGAGATCGCCCCCCGCCGATACAACTCCAGGACCATCAACTCCCGCGCCGCGCGGGGCACAGGCTGGTCTAACTGACGCAACAGGGCCACCAGATCCTCTTCCAGTTCAAGGCTAACGGTACTCATCCTCAAACACCTTTCTCCTGCGCTGACACACAGGTTCTGTCTGATCCTGACCACAAAATGAAAGGTACGGAGAAAGTATATTCAATACAAGAGGAAAAGAACAATCCTGACGCCATGTTGGGGTAACCCTCAATCTGACGGGATCGCACTGGCCTGACCAGTTCCGCACCCGAACCCTTAGCGTACGATTTTTTCCGTTTCGTGAGGTGACCCCTGGAATCGTTCGCCATGAACCTAACACGCCGGGGACCCCGTGCGTAAGCGCGGGGGCGAAGGCGTCGCTTTGGGGTTGGGCGGGCTTTTGATCTTCAAGTGCCACGGGCGTAAGCCCGTGGGAATCTACACGGTCTCCTGTTCTTGCGTGTTTTCCGAGGATATGAATCTGTCCCCGTCCTACGGGATCACGGCAAATACGTCGATTTCGAAGTCCAGTTTGGGGTTCTCCAGGGTGTTGACGATCAGGCCGGTGGACACGGGGTTGACGCCCTGAAGGTGTTTGCCCAGTACGGAATAGATGCTGGCTCTGTGTTCGCGGCGGGTGACGTACGTGGTCAGTTTGCAAATGTCTTCCATCCGGGCGCCTGCTTGTTCGAGCAGGGCTTTGACATTTTGCATGGCCTGTTCCGCCTGGGCGGAGGGGTCACCGGGCCCGGTAAGGCCGCTTCCATCCAGTTTGAGGCCGTTCTGACCTTGAATAAATACGAAGTTTCCTGCGCGGACGACTTTGCTCAGTGAGGCATTCAGGTCGAGCGGATGGTTAGAATGGGTGAAGCCATGGCGCTCGTGGCCGCGTTTTTTATCTTCGGGTATGATTGCGAATACGTCGATTTCGAAGTTGATTTCAGGACGAGCAAGGCCTTTGAGGAAGACCATCTTGGAGACCGGGTGAACCTTATCAAAGTGCCTGGCCAGGACGGGACAGATGCTTGCCTGGTGCGACGGATCGGTGAGGTAGGTTGTGATTTTGCATACGTCTTCAATTCCGGCGCCGGCGTCGGCAAGCAATTCGAGGACGTTCAGCATGGCGGTCTCAGCCTGTTTTGCAGGGTCACCCTCCCCGACGAAGGTTCTTCCGTCCAGGGTCATGCCTGTCTGCCCCTGGAGAAAGACGTGGTTGTTGGCCCGGATGGCTCTTGCGTTCCCGAAGTCCAGGGTGGGCATAATGAAGCCGCCCTTTGCGTTGATCATTCGGAATCTCTGGTGGCCGTTTGTTCGGTCTTTGGGGATGATAACCCAGGCGTCGATTTCAAAGTCGATATAAGGTTCGGCGAGTCCGTTGACCACGAGGCCCGTGGAAGCCGGATATACGCCCTGCAGATGCTTGGCGATGACTGGATAAACATGTTGTCTGTGGGACCGATCTGTGGTGTAGTTGTTGATCAGGCAGATGTCTTCCATTTTGGCGCCGGCTTCCTCGAGCAGGGCCCGGACGTTCTGCATAGCGGTTTCCGCCTGGGCTCCGGGGTCGCCTTTGCCGACGAACCCTTTTCCATCGAGTGTAAGACCTGTGCAGCCTACGAGGAATACCTGGTCTCCGGCGACAACCGCACGGCTGGATCCAAAGTCCAGGTCCGGCGCAAGGTAGCCGCCTTTTGTGTTGTTAATTCCGATTCGTTTGTGCGACATTTGAATTCCTTCTGCTCAGGGGAAGTGCGTGTTCCGAGACCTGGCTGGCGTATACGCCGCTGGCGTTGATGACGATGATATTCTCGTTTGGGATCGGGGGAGGGTGGCGGCCGTCCATACCGGCGCTGGTGGTCTGGATCCACCGGAGGTTTTTCGCGGTGTCGATGATTTCGGAACTGTAGACGCCGAAGCAGATATCGGCATCTGCGATAGCGGTGAAGACGTTTTCTTTTTCGGCCATGGCGACTTCGGCGTTTGGGGCGGTACGCCGAACCTGTCGTTTGAGTTCTTTGGTGACGGGGGGATGCAGGACGATTTTCACAGGGGGGGCCAGGATTAGTGGTTTATGTTGTGAGGTGGTTGGTGATGATTTTCAGATTATGACAAGCGTGATGGTGGAGATCGGTGGAGGTCCGGATAGGTTCGGAAATCGATCTTTGCGCTGTTCAGGGCTTGAGTTTTTCCTCCAGAAACGCGTAGGCAATGGCGTGTTGTGGGCTGGTGAACCCATGGCCTCCGGTGTGGATGACCTGGCGGAAGTTGTGTTCAATGCCGTACAGGGCGAAGACGCTGGAGACGGATTTGGCCATTTGTTCGAGGACGGGGCGGGTGAGTGATTCTTCTTCCAGGGTATATTGAAAGTCATTGAGCGCACTGATGGGCATAATGGCCCGGGGTGCGGCCAGGGCCAGGTATTCGTGCAGATCGATGGGGAAAGGTTTGCCGGCGTAGCAGTAGGGGCGCAGAAAGGGCCTACCAATCCACCAGCCGGTACGGGCATGGTTGAAGGGATTCTTGGAGAAGCGGGAAGGCCAGTCTCCGCAACTGGAGACACCGGCTTTGATGCGGGGCTCCAGGGCCATCGCATGGATGGTGATGCCGCCGCCCTGGGAATGGCCGATGGAGCCGATGCGCTCGGGATCTACTTCGGGCAGGGTTTCGAGGATATCGATGGCGCGAGAAAGGTCCCAGAGGTCTTTTCCACGAATGGACCATTCGGGATGTTTCTCATAAAAGGGCGCAGTGTCGAAGTCGCGCAGGCCGTCGAATTTTCGTTCGTTGGCGGTAAGGAGATCCCAGGCAAAGGTGATGAAACCGCGCCGGACCAGGTGGAGGGCGTAGGATAAGCTCTGGCCGTTTTCGGAGGTGTCTGTACCGATGACCTGTTCTTTTCCAAAGGGTGTGGTCTGGTGGATGCAGAGGACGGCGGACGTTTTTTTGGTGAGGTTTCGGGGGATCAGGGCATAGGCAGAGATGCGTTCGTCCGGTTCTACGTTGTATGCAATGGTGCGCCGGATGTGGTCGCCGCAGTCTATCTCATCCGTGATTTCCGGGTTCAGCGGGCAGTCGATGTCCGGGGTCCGGCCGAGGGTCTGGCGGAAGAGGTCACGCAGGGCGCGGACCTTGATCTCCCATTCTTCGACGGTGGTGGCGGGTTCAACCGTGGTGGGACCGCCACCCATCGTGAGGTTTTCGCCGCCTTTGCGGATTTCCAGCAGATCGTTGAATGTGACGGCGCTCATGTTTGTCTCCTCCGGGTGAGGCTGTTGGGTAAAGCCGGGATTCGGATTGAGATGTTCCAATAAGGGGTATGATCGGAATACGTGTAAAAAGTTATCACTTCAGTCTCACGCCCTCCGGCGTAAAAATCGTAAAAATGCTTGCCCAGAGGATGAAACTAGTTTATCTTTTAATCGAACCGCATCCGTAAGACCTGGACCGGCCTCTCCCGTGGACGCGGGTGACACTCCGTCTTGAACGGTGGTAATCGGCCCCCAGGGTGGAGCGGTTCTTTTTTTGCCCTCCTACAACCTTACCTCGATCACCCTCTCCTGAATGACCTTCCAGAACGTCTCATCTCCCCTCTCGTGCTTCTGAAACAAGGCCCATGCCACAGCATCGGCCACCTGTAGAACCCGCTCCTGGTGGGATTCGATATGCTGGAGTTTCAGAGGCATGTCAAGGTCCTCT
>SICM01000225.1 GCA_009694805.1 Candidatus Latescibacterota bacterium | reverse complement strand
ACTGCGAAGGCGGGGTGAAGCAGCGACTGACGGCTGCAACTGCGCTTCGGGCTACGCCCTCCGCTGAAGTTGCAGCCGTGATCAAGGGGAAGCGGTGATCCACCTTAAACATGCCTGTTTTTTGTCTTGACAACCAAGACCACTTTAGACGCCGGCCGTCGAAGTCGAGGCCAGGAGCAACGACCCGACCAGAAGAGAAACCCACGTTTTCAAAGGTGATCCCTCCTTCCGTTGTTTGAGGTTTTAACTTTGAACCTGCAACTTTTTAACCTTGAACTTTTTCTTCCTCCCCCACGCTGAAGAACTCCGAAGGGGATCGCTGGTTGTCGTATCCGGTCCTGATCCAGCCCGCGCTCCGGGCCACGCCCGAGACCCGGACCTCGGAAATTCGCCCGTCGAAATAGCCCAGGCCGTCCTGAATCCTGCCGACGGTGAGGTCCGAGTCGTTGGTCAGGATGCGGCCCGCGCCCTCCTCTTCGCGCTCCAGGACGCCGTCGATGAACAGCCGTATTTTCTTCCCGTCGTACACCCCGGCCAGGTGATGCGTCCCCGGCGTCGGGTTCCGGTCCGCGCGCGCGCCCAGGACCCCCCGGTCCGTGTTGACCAGGAAGGCAGGCCCCGGCAGGGCCGCGCACAGGCCGCCGTTGTGGCCGCAATCCATGTACCTCAGGCTGAACGACGCCCGCGAGCCGGTCGTGTCGTAGCGCAGCACCCTCCCGTGCGCCATGGCAGCCCCGTCGGGTGTCGTCCCCTCCCGCCAGGGCGCGAAATAGATGAACCGCCCGTCGAAGGCCCCGCCGTTGAAGCCGACGGGCCTGATCCCGCCGGTGTCTCCCGCGTCGCAGGCGTCCCAGGCCGTACGGTCGGTGAATGCCTTCTGCGTGTCGTAGCGCAGGAGTTTTCCGTGAAAGCCGGTGTAGGTGGAGTCCCCCTCCCAGAAGGGGAAGTAGGTGATATATTTTCCGTCGAACGCCGCGCCGTCGTAGCCCCTCGTGTCCAGGCCGGAGGTGTCTCCCGCCTCGTAGGCGATCCAGCTTTTCGGGTCTGTGAACCCGCCCCGCGTGTCGTAGCGCACGGCCACGCTGCTGGCGTAGGGGACGTAGTAGATATAGCGGCCGTCGAAGATCGCGCCCACGCACATCCCCATCTTGAGGCCGGAGGTCCGGCTGGCATCGTAGGCGGTCCAGGTCTTGCCGTCCAGAAAGTCCCCCTGCGTGTCGCAGCGGAGGACGATGCCTTCGGCGTTCAGGGGCGCGAAGTAGACGTAACGGCCGTCGAACACGGCCCCGTCGTAGCATTTTGCATCCAGGCCGGAGGTGCCGACGGCATCGTAGACGGCGTAGCTCTTGGGGTTGTCCAGCGCCCCGCGCGTGTCGTGGCGCATGACCTTGCCGCTGGGGCCCAGCGGGTGTTCGTAGCCCGGCGAGAAGTAGATGTAGCGGCCGTCGTAGGCCCCGCTCTGGTAGGAGATGGGGTTTCCGACGTCGAACGCCTGCCAGCTTCCGGGGGCCTTGAAATCCCCGGCCCTGTCGTAGCGCAGCAGCCGGGTGTGGTGGCCGGCGTCGTCCGTGCGCGGGACGAAGTAGACGTGGTGTTTCGTGGCCACGGCCCCGTAGTAGCCCTTCGTGCTCAGGCCATCGGTGTCTCCGGCGTCGTAGGCGCTCCAGGATTCGGGGACGCCGAACGGGCCGTGGGTGTCGTATCGCAACACCCGCCCGTGCTTGTGCGCCCCGTCGTTCTGGGGGACGAAATAGACGTAGCGGCCGTCGAACACGGCCCCGAAGAACCCCTTCGTGGTCAGGCCATCGGTGTCTCCGGCGTCATAGGCGTCGAAGGCCTCCAGCGCGGGCGACAGCGCCCATTTGGACACGACGGCCTGGAGCGCCTCGGCCCGAGAGGTCTGGTTGCTGACCCAGGCCTCCACGGTGAGGGTGTCCGTCACCTTCAGACTGTCGGAGGACCCCACCCTGGTGGTGACAGCCTCGCCCTTCTGAAGCGTCCCATCGTTCTGGTGGAAGGTGGCGTCCTGCTGGACGCCCTCCGCTCGGTTCATGTGCAGCACAATCCTGTAACCGGGGTCCCAGACCCCGCGCCCGTCCCCCGCAACGCCCGCGGGGTTGCCGTAGTAGAGATACAGGACGGTGTCCGCCGAGTGGGAGAGGGCCGGGACGCGCACCCAGGCCCTCAACGCCCCCGTGGCCGGGTCGTACGCCGCTATCTCGTGATCCAGCGCGGTCCCGTCCGAGGCGGCGAAGAGGAGGTCCTCTCCCCCGGGCCGGGCGACGTGGCCGCCCGCGTTTCCGAGCAGCGGGTCCTGCAGGGAGATCAGGACAGGAAAATCCCTGAGGGTCTCTCCGGAGACCCTTGTGGGGTCGATGCGGATCGCTTTCCGATACTTCCACGCGGGGTCATACCAGGCAGGTGGATTCATCCTCTCCTCTCTCCTCTTTAGGCTTGTAGCTGGAGGCCTCGGCGCGATGAACCTGGAGCGAGTTCATGATATGCCCATCGATGCTCTCCGCTGCCAGGGCCGCGTCTCCGGCGTTGATGGCCGCCACCATCTTTTCGTGGGACTCCAGGACCTCCTCGATCCCCCACCGGTAACGCTCCACATCAATGGCCATAAAGGCCGTGAAAATAGGACTTACCACAGAATTTAGCGATTTAATCAGGTAGGGATTTTTGGACTGTGTCCAGATCAGACGATGGGTCTCCAGGTCATTTTTGATGAGGGTGTGGAAGTCTCTCCTGGCAAAGGCGTCCTTCATCTCCTGCACCTTTTCCAGGAGGGCTGCGCAATCCTGGGGGGAGGGGTTCCGGGCGGCCAGCTCAACCGCCAGCTTCTCCAGGACCAGCCGCACCTGCGTCAGTTCGCAGACGTTCCGTTCGGTCAGTTCAATCACATATCGGGCGTTGGACCGGGAGATGACCAGCCCCTCTTTTTCGAGTTGCTGGAGGGCTTCCCGCACCGGCACCCGGCTGATCCCCAGCGAGTGCGCCACTTCCCGTTCCACCAGTTTGGTCCCGGGACGCAGACCGCCGGTGATGATCCGGTCGCGCAGGAGTTCCGTCGCCTGTTCTCTAAATGAAATATTTTTAAGCTGGACATAGGGATACGGGCTGTTAGAGGATATGCCAGCTCTCTTTTCTTCCACGAAAAGTAATCCTATTAATATATAGTATGCTGGTATACCAGGATATGATATACCAATATATCACTTCCTTCAGGGCTTGTCAATCGGATTTTGAATCTGGGAGGAATTTCAGGCGATGGGGTACAATCTGGGCCATTTCGAGGTCACGGAGGAGAGCGGGGAAGAGGGTCACCAGTTATGAAACCCGTGCCCCTCGCCGGGGAACCAGATCAGGTCCACGACCATTGTGGCCACCACGCCCACGGCGTAGCCCACCACCGTCCCGTAGAAGAACGGCTTGGCCCGGTGGTAGAGGCGGATGTCCCCGTAGCGGAGGATCAGGAACTTGGCCAGCCAGACCCAGAAGATGCTGAAGGCGTAGTAGCGCGGCCCGGAGGTGTACTGGAACGCCAGGCCGAGGGGGTGGAGGGGCCACCACGTGAACCGTGTCCGGAGCAGCGCCAGGACGCCCGCCCCGGCTGCGCCGGCCAGCCAGACGGACAGCTTCTGCGGGTCGAACACCGTCCGCTGCGCCTCGCCCACGGATTTGGAGATGTCTTCGAAGATGCCCAGCGGCCCCTCCCACAGCGTCCAGCTCCGCAGGTAGAGCGCGGACCGCACATAGCAGTAATAGATGAGGGTCACGGCGGAGACCAGGAACCCGACCCCGAATGCGATCCAGACGGTCCCGGCGACCCAGCGCCGCCCCTCCCTGACCTCCTCCAGGGCCTTCAGGTGGTGCGGCAGGGTCTGCAGCGTCTGCATCCTCCCTGCCCCGTAAAACGCGCCGCTGTTGACCAGCTCCAGCCCGGTCAGGTTGCCGGCGGTCATCGCCGACGTGCCCATCACGGTCTTCAGGAACCACCCCCCCCTCTCCCCCACCGGAAACAGGTAGCCGAACCCGCTGGCCGCGATGTACTTCATCGCGGCGAAGTAGCCCACGAACATCAGCGCCATCTGCCCGACGGCCATCCCCGGGCTCATCCCGGCGGCCACGAACCACCCGAACACGTAGACCGAGCAGGCCCCCAGGCCGACCCACGCCGCCCGGTAGGTCATGGCCTCCCCCCCCCGCTCGCCGGACCGGGCAACGGATAGACCATTCGTTGCCTGTCGCCACGTCTCGCGCAGGCCCCGGCGGGCGGTCCAGACCGACCAGATCACGAGCGCGGTCATCGCCCCGTGGCTCTCCAGGTTGATCAGCTCCGTCCCCGTCGAAGGCTGGCCGGGCATCCCCAGCACCAGGCCGCTCCGCTGGACGAGCCCGACCTTGAAGACGGCGAAGGCGTTGAAGACCCAGAAGCTGAGCAGGAGGTCCAGGTTGCACAGGTAGCCCAGGCCGATGACGATGGGGTTGACGCGGTAATAGACCTCCGGGAAGTCCCTCACCACGGTCATCGCCCGCTGGGGATAGGAGTCGAACAGGCCGCTTCGGGGCACGCCGGGGAAGAAGAACGTGATCATGTTCCAGAAGATCACCCCGGCGGTCCACGCGAACCCCGCCCAGAAGACCGGGCTCCGGAAGACCTTCGGGACCACGCGCCCGGCCTCCACCTCGGTCATGTCCTCCGCAAATCCGACGAGCGGATAGGTCAGCCGCTCCGCGTCCGCCCACTGCCGGTGGAACAGGACCGAGATGCAGAGCCCCGCGCCGGTCATGGCCAGGGAGACCGACAGCCACCACCAGACGGGCAGGGCCCAGGCGGACCAGGGGACCGTCTCCCCCTGCCGGAGGCCGAAGTAGAACCGGTCCACCACGTAGGTCGTGGGCGCGGGGAACGCCCAGTCGGGCAGGGCGTCCATGAAGGTCTCGGCCCACCGGTTCTCCGGCGTGGCAAAAAAATGGGGCGCGGGCAGGGCCCCGATCAGGTAGCCCATCCAGCCCACGCCCGGCATCATCCCCGCGATCCAGGCCATGCCCAGGATGACCATCATCTCCGTGGACGACAGGCGGGCGCGGGGGGAGACGCAGGCCAGGAGGGCGTTGATCCCGATCCAGACCAGAAGGGTGACGATCAGGATGAGGGGGTACTGCTCCTTGACGAGCGACCCCACCCGCCAGACGACCTCGGAGGTGTTCCCGAAGAAGGCCAGCCCCCCTGCGGTGAGCGTCCCCAGCAGGACGGAGCGGAGCGTGATCCTGTTCTCGCGCGATTCTTTCACGGCTGGGTTACGCCCTCCTCACGACCAGACGAAGATCTCCTCGTCTCAAGTCTCATACTGCCGTCTTACATCATCCTGTAGCAACCGAAGTCGAAACCTCCGATGTCGTAAGCAGTCACCGTCTCGGTACAGCCGCCCTTGCCAGACGGAAAAGGCGGCATCTTGAATCTTGTTTTATGCCATTCAACTTCTTATATTTATGCAGGTCGGCCCTCTGGATTTGAGATGATGCTTGGAGATATGAACCATGGAAAAGAAGACGGTTGAAGTCCAGGATGCTCAGTCCCATCTGAAAGAACTGCTCTCTCTGGTAGGGAGAGGCACGGAGGTGATTCTTACTGAAGGGAATACCCCTGTTGCACGCCTACTTCCTGTGGAATCCTCCCTTACTCCTCGCCTAGCGGGACTTCACCAGGGTTCTATGTGGACCCGTGAGGATTTTGATGAGCCGTTGCCCGAAGTATTCTGGACGGGACATACATGAAACTGCTTCTGGACACGCACACCTTCATCTGGTGGGACAGTGAACCCGCCCAGCTCTCTTCAGCAGCCCTGAGTGCGTGTCAGGATCGGACGAACACGCTCATTCTGAGTGTGGTGAGTGTCTGGGAAATGCAAATCAAATCTCAGCTTGGAAAATTGAGACTCAGTTTGCCCTTGTCGGAAATCATCAGAGGACAGCAACAGGCCAACCATATCGAGATTCTTCCCGTTACGCTCGATCATGTTTTGATGCTCCAAAATTTGCCGCCTCACCATGGAGACCCTTTCGGCCGTTTGCTGATTGCCCAGGCAAATGTTGAGGGTGCGTCTCTGATCAGTGGCGATACATCCTTTGCGGATTACCCGGTCAAGTTGCTCTGGTAGTCACAGCATTGGGTCAAATCTTCACGAATTTGAGAGCCCCCGCGATCATGACCTCATCGCGGGGTCTTTTTTTGCGGTGGCCAGGAAGACCGCTTCCCTTAGCTGTAATTGTGACCGCGTAAACACGACGCGTCCTTGTGTCGCCTTGTGAACCTTATTGACAAGCCCGATCAATGAGGGTACATTCTGGGCAAATCTGTGATTCAGGGTGAATAAAATATTCCGATGTCGATATTCCGATTGGTGATCTTCCCCTTTTCCCGCCTGTAGGCTACTGCTCGCATCTGCCGCTCGTTCAGCCCCAACTCTCACAGTCGCTCCTCATTCGGCGAGATAATCAACTCCTGCAAATCAGATAGACCCAGCCAGGGGCGCTTGCGATGGAGTATCCGGTGGCAGTTGGCGCAGACCAGGGCTACATCTTCCAGCCGACTA
This sequence comes from Candidatus Latescibacterota bacterium, assembly GCA_009694805.1. Lineage (GTDB taxonomy): Bacteria > Latescibacterota > UBA2968 > SICM01 > SICM01 > SICM01. Next base: position 1,018 of record SICM01000225.1, on the reverse strand, counting down.
CTTCGCGTTGAACCCAGTTCGGATACAGGCACGGTATGGTGACATTCGATGAATCCCTCTCCTACCTTCCCATAGCGCTGCGCAAAGTCAAAAGTACATACATCACACACCAGGTTCCCCATCGTATCCTTAGCATGTTCTTTCGCAAGATTGACCAGCTTCTGATTTCGCTCGTAGACACGATGAATGCGATAAAGTATCTTGCCTTCAGGGAAAACCTGTTCATCCTCTTCGGCCCTGATATGAGCCTGATCCGTCTGATAGCCCAGGAAGATAGCTTCCGCAATACGCCGAAGATGCTCAGGATCGCAGGCGAATTCATCCCAGATCACTTGCTCCAGCCGCCCCCCTCTTGTCAACCCCACTCCGTGATAAGAAGGGTCTACAGCTAAGTAATTTCCCAATTTCATGTAGACCCCATTTGGGTTCCGGAACTTCTCGGGGTCCGGCCGGTCGGGATGAATCGGCAGGCTATTGAGGATCTCGCTTACCCTCTGAACCTCTGGATGATCCTTATTGATCTTTGCAGGATGGTGCCGAAAATAGAGATCCAGGGCGAGGATCAATTCATCCCGTTGCCATGCAGGATTCCTGCGCATCTTTGGAACTGTATCCATACCTGATCATCCGATATTCGTCTAACTTATTCGACATTCATCCGGCAGGAGGTGTTTCGACTGCTGCCAAAGGGTTTTAAAATACCCCCGGAAACCAACGCCTGGAATTCTCTGTGAGCCGCATCCCTGCCCAATTTTGCGCACGTGCGCACAATTCAAGCATTGTCGCACAACGATTTACGGGAGATTTTGTCCACATGGACAAAATTCCGTATAGTAGCCGCTCACGGCTTTGGCCCTCGCTGTTCAGAGATGCTTTCACTAAAAGACCCGCTGGATGCCCCTCAGTTCTACTGAGGGGAGGAAAGCGGGGGTTTTGAGTTGATAATCGTGGTTTGGGTTTGATATATTGACGGTATGGCTATCCAAAGATCATCCCATGCCGTCTATGACCTGAAGTA
>SICM01000224.1 GCA_009694805.1 Candidatus Latescibacterota bacterium | reverse complement strand
AGCCTTCGGGTCTGAAATATAGGAATCCGCTTCACCGGCGAATACGGCTCTCTAAGAGGCGGTCCCCGTGATAATCCGAAACCGTCCTTTATATCAACTAAAACAATTGTTTATGTCAATTTTTGGTAATCGTGAGTGAACAGTGTCCACGGAACCCTTTCATTTCGACAGGAGCAAATGTATGGCTGAGACGGTGAAGGCGTTGATGGTCAGGCTTCCGGAGTCCCTGGTGGAAGACCTGGGCGGCGAGCAGAAGGCCGCCGAGGAGGTCACCCGGGCGGCGGTGCTTGACCTGGTACGCACGGGAAAGATCAGCGCCGGAAGAGGGGCAGAGCTCCTCCACATGACCCGGCACGACTTTCTGGACCTCATGGAAGCCCACGATGTGCCTGTCATCGACTACACCCCGGAGAGCTTTGCCTGCGAATTGGAAGGCGTCCGCAAACTGCTTTAGAAGACCGAACAACCATGACCGCGGTCGTGGATGCCAATATCCTCCAGATCTCTTCGTAAGCCCTAAAGGACACCCTTCAGGGCTATTTTTTTGAGGTTCGCACCCTATGTTGACCATCAGGTGGGAAGTCGGGCTTTGAGCAGATTGCGCAGTGAAAGGATTCGCGGGTAAGCCGAGGCGTGGCCCAGGTTCACGACCGGTTTGTTTCGTGCGTCGCTCTCAAACTCCAAAAGCTGGCGCATCACCTCATCCGCATCCCATTCCTGTCCTGTGTAGCGCTCATCCGCCATCATGTACGCCTCGGGGACTTCGTCACTTCGCCAGGGACGGCGTGCTCGTTCGCCTATTTCAGCTCCTCTATCCCCATATCCCTCAAATACCGATAGGTCCCGTCATAGTACTTGGGATCTCTTGTCGGATCGCTCGGCTCTCCACGCGGCACAAAGATTACCATACCCTGCCGTGCCCGAGTAAGCAGCACTCTGTAGGCGTTAACCATGTACTTTTTCCGTTCCTTCTTCTTGCATCGTTCCCAGCGTTTCCCGCGGAACTGATGGTAGCCCCATCCATCGTCCCCGTAACGCAGGTCTGCATCCCAGGTCATACAAGTCCAATCCAATTCCAATCCCTGAATCTGGAATTCTGTCGCCGCATCCTCGAGGTAATAGGAGGAGCGGGTATCATCGGCGTCGTTTAGGAACCACTGCACTGGATCGACTTCCACTCGGACATCGATCGCATGCGGCTTCAACCGTGAAGCCTGAGACGATGCCACGAGCCCGTAGCGTTCGTTTCCTCGGGCCTGCCCCTTGATCCAGGCCTTGGCAGAGACCAAGTCACGCGTCAAAGCAATGGGATACTGTTTGGTGATCTTTCGGAGGAGATCACTCGCGCCGTCGGCATCGCAATCGAGGACTGTCTTCACGAACTCGGAAACCCGCTCTGAGCGGAATGACCGCATCGAGACCGACAGATGAAGGTCCGGTTCCTCGCTTACTCGGGTCGATTCGGGGAGAGCTTTGATGGTTTCAACCGTGGCATATTCGGCGTCAGTCAAGCGCGGCGAAATGAATACCTGCCAGTTCGGATAGTGGTCCCTGACCGCCTCAAGCCAGGCGCCAATGCCGGCTTCGCCTGTATGGATCTCCTGGCCACCACCCACCAGGCAGACAATCACAGCCCAGTCGTTGTGCCGGTCCATGTACCCGATCAGGAATTGCGGTTCCGACTGGTCGAATCCCGGCCGATTCTTGCGTCGGCGCATGAAATCGGACGTCTTCGCAAGATCCCAGGCTCGCTGAGCCTCGTCGAAGATGACAACATGATCGTGGGGAGGAAGCGTTTGGTCGCGGAGTCCATCGTCTCGGAAGTGGTGGACGTTCTGGATGAACGGTTTGACCTTCTGCGCGACAACGCCTTTCCGCACCTTCTCACCGCGCGCCTGGCGACGCTCGAGGTCGTCGCGGATGAGCGCTTCACTCAGGACCGCGACCAGCGGCCCATTCCCTGAGAGGAAAACGGCATGACCTGGAGTTTTTTCGTCACGTCGCTGCGTCGCGACGTTCAACCCGACCAGGGTCTTGCCGGCACCAGGGACGCCGGTAACGAAAATGATCGCCTTTCCGTGCTGCTCCCGAGCGTCATCGATCACCTCCTCCACCCGTTTGGAGGTGATTGCCAAGTTGCGCGCGCCGGCATCGCTGCGGGAGATCGCTTCGACCGAGTGTTGTGCGTAACAGCGCCCGCGCGGCCTGGATGATCGTCGGGGTCGGATGGTAGGGGGCTAGACCCCACGCCTGCCCATCGATCACGGGTCCCTGCTCCAAGGCGAGCCCAGCACGGATGGCGTGGGAAAGGTCATCAGCGGTACTGCAGAATGGCGGACGGACACCGTCTGCATGAGGCGGTTCCCAAGGGCGGTCCCTCGGTGGGGCGTCCGTGGCAACCAGAATCGGCAGGATCGGCGCGTCGTGACTCGCGCGGTGGAAATTCTTCAGGTCGAGTGCGTAGTCCCACGCCTGGATGTCGATGCTGAGTTCCCAGGCCCCACGCTGCGGAAGCTCGATGTCGAAGTCACTGGAAGCAGTGAGCGAGCCAAGGAGATTGGCGGGCGTCCGTTGCAGGAAATCTGCGATAGGCGTAGCGAGGTATGCCGACGCATTTGCCCGGAAACGTTTTTCTGTGATATCACTCACCGGCAACGAGGTACCTTCGAAAAGGGGAGATCACTCCCACTGAGGTGGTGCCAGTTTCGCCTTATTTCAGGAAAGCCGCTTGACCGACCCCTGAAAATTGGTTTAATCAGACATCAGGGTTTTGGGGATGTCAAAGGCTTTGGGGATTCCGATGGATCGCCCGGCAACGAATCCTCTATCGCGCAGGTTGTTTTCAAAGTCGCGCCTCCGCTGGGAGCCGTGAAAACACGGCCTCCACGACCAGAACGGGGTCATGCGGCATACAACAACCTCCCCTCGGACAACACGGTGGACGGGAGCGACGCCCGGAATCAGGAGAATTCGGCGACGGCTACGTTGCGCGGTTTGGCGAAACTGCGACGATGCAGCTTGATGCGTTCAATCTCGTGCAGCGTGTCGGCTGTGAGATAGCTTTCGCCACAGTGCGGACAGGTGACAATGGGCACTTTTTCTATGATCAGCAGGTTCGCGCCTTTGCCGTAGCTCCGAGTAATATGCCGGATTTGTGCGCCGCGCTTGCCACAGATTTCGCAGGTGAGCGTTTTTGTTTTCAAGTTATTCGATGTAGACCGTGAGGATAACCAGATTGCCGGTATGCCCAAATTTGGTCACGACCACGATGACTCGGGAACCATCCACAGTGGCCGGGTCTCCACGACAATGATGACCTTTTTCCCGTCTTCGATGTCAGGCTTTTCCCGAAGCCACTTTAATCTTCCCTTCTCGTAGGTCGCTTCATAGCTCTTCAGCATCGCTTTGACCTCCAATCAGAACCATCCGGTCCCCTTGTTTGGCGGCTGACCCTTTCAACTCCGGAGCGTCTCTTTCGGAAGAAGCCTTCTGATCTCCTTCCGGACGCGCCGGACCATGGCCACCGCCCGGCAGGCTTCGGAAATAGAGTACCTTTCCCTCCCGCATGGCAGGATGGATGATCGTGCCGACAAGGTCCCGGTATTTTTCCATCTCCTCCGGGGTAGCCAGAACGACGTCTTTGGCGAGGCCAATCCCCCTCAGCGCGGCCCGGATTTCAAGCCTCTCTTTCCGTTTGGACCCCACCACGCGTTTAATGACCAGCAGGTCCACGTCGCTGTCCGGCCCCGCCGTTCCCCGCGCGTGAGATCCAAAAAGGATGACCTTCTCCGGGTCGAACCGTTCCACGATCCGCCGCACCATCTCCTGGATCTTTCCCTGAGTTGTGGCTGCGACCTCTGATAAGACGGCGTTCATGGTTCTTCTCCCTATGCCGAAAACACCAGCCACGGCGTGAGCATCTCCATTTGAGCACCGCCACGTCTCGCTCAGGATAGATATGTTGAAATATTTTGATGGTGAAATATAAGGCTGCCCCCAACCCCACGCAACAACTTCCCTAAGCGGGTCATCATGACACGCGGAGAGGGGTTAAAAGGACAGGACACGAGTCGCAAAAGATTGACCCATTCCGTTGAAAATTCCGTATATTTCACGGGGCCTGCTCTGACGATCCAGGCGTGGGCGCACGCCCATCCCGGCGCTGAGGCCATGGCGGACGACCTGGCCGGCCATCGCTGCGCGGCAGCGCTCGGAATCCCTGTCATAAGTCTGTTTTTTTTCTTGACTTTTATAGGGCAAATATGTATACTAAGGGCGTGCGCACTGGCAGAAAACCAGGCGAGATAAAGTTAATAAAAATCCCTAATTAATAAGGAGTTGCGCCATGTCACGCCGAGGCATTAACAAAGTCATCCTCATCGGTAACCTGGGGGCTGATCCAGAACTCAAGTACACCCCCAGCGGCTCCGCAGTCTCCAACTTCACCCTGGCCACCAACGAGAGCTGGATGGACGGCAAGGGAGAGCGGCAGGAGAAGACGGAGTGGCACCGGATCGTGGTCTGGGGAAAGCTGGCGGAGATCTGCAACGAATACCTGAAGAAGGGGAGCAAGGTCTACATCGAGGGCCGTCTGCAGACCCGGTCGTGGGACGGTCAGGATGGCGCCAAACGCTACACTACGGAGATCGTCGCGCGCGAAATGCAGATGCTCGACTCGCGCGATGGTGGAGGAAGAGGAGAAGAATGGAGCGGGTCGGAGGCCGCCCCTCCTTCCGGGTCCGCGCCGGAGGGGGCCCGCGACGATGATGATCTCCCCTTCTAAGAGTCTGTCACAAAACCTGCTCTGGTAGCTGAGCGAGAGCGAGAGGCGGAGTCGGTTGAGGCCGGCTCCGCCTCTTTGCATCATGTTGACTTAAAAGAGAACCCGCCATGGCGCTGCTGGTCCTGGGGATCGCCCTTGCTCTGCTGGCCGTCTCGCTGCACTGGGTGCGAGGCCGTGACCTCCCCGCTTATGTCCAGGTGCTGCTGAAAGGGAAGTCCCATTATCTCCTTGCGGGGATCCTGCTGGGCGTGGGTTTCTCATCCGACCCCGAAGGCGTTCACGTGCTCCAGCACGCGCAGATCTCCCTGATGAGCCTGTTCATCATCTGGTTCGGCCTGGAACTCGGCATCCAGACGGAGTTCCGGATGCTGAAAAAGATCCCCTCCCGGCTTCTGGCCTTCGATGCCACGCAGAGCGTCGTCACCTTCCTCCTGACCCTGGTTCTCATCATCTTCTTTCTGCCTAAACTCGCCCGCCACCTTCTGGAGGGCGCAGACCCCTTTGTGCTGGCCTCCATGCTGAGCGTCGCCGCATCGGCGACCGCTCCGTGGGCACAGGGGACCTCACCTCCCCCTTCCTCTGAGACCGAGAGAGGCTTCCCGACGCAGGCCCTCGGCAACGCCGCCAGCATCCTGCTGTTTGGCTGCATCTCCACCCTGCTCATCGCGCACCCCCCCATCTCCATCGCCAACCGGGTGTTTTTTCAGAGGACCGATGCCCTGTTCCTGTCCCTGGCCATCGGGGCCGGGACAGGCATCCTGCTCGACACGGCCCTCCGCGTGGAATCCGATTTGAAGAAAGCCGCATACCTGGTCGTCGCCCTGGCGGCCGTCGCAGGCGGGCTCTGTGTGTCCTTCGACCTCCCCGCTCTGTTTGTGGGCCTCATCGCGGGGGGATGGTTGATCAATGTCACCCTCAGGAGGCGGGACGTTCAGACCCTCTCCGAACACGCCCATCCCGTCATCGAAAGCCTTTTTCTGCTGGTCGCAGGCTCTATGATCGGCGTCCGGAGCTCCGATTCCTCCCTGAACATCCGGGGAATGGCCTACCTCGCCATGCTCCTCTTCGTGAGCCGGGCGATCGCCAAGACCCTGGGGGTCGGGCTGTTGTGGCGTCTGCTCAGGCCCTCTGCCGGAGATCGCCCCTTCGTCGGCGCCTGGTTCCTCCCTCAGGGGAGCCTGGCGATTGCGGTCTGCGTGCAGCCCCTCTTTGTGGCCTGGGAGGGCCCTTTGGAGGTCGTGACCATCATCGGCGGCACGGCCATTGCCGTCGCCCTGAGCCAGGCCGTGGCCTCGACGTTCCCTTTCAGAAACGAGAAAATGCAAAGTGAAAAATGAAATTTTGCATTTTGCACTTCTTCAATAGGGGATTCGCTTGAGGAACCTCATCCTTTTCACCTGCGTTGCAGCCCTGGCCATCCTCATCCAGCGAGGGCCGTCTCCCGTCGTGGAACCGACCTGCTACGTCGGCCTCCTGGCCGTCCTGGCCTATTTCGCAGGCAAACTCTGCCAGAGGCTCGGCCTCCCCGTTGAAACGGGGTACGTCGGGGTGGGCGTGGCGGCGAAGGGCTTCGATATCTTACCAGGTCGTCTCTTCACGATGTCCGACCCCCTCATCGCCATGGCCCTGGGCTGGATCGGCTTCAGCATCGGCTGCGAGGTCGGGGGCCTGAAGGACCGCTGGCGGACCTCGCACCTGTCCCTCGCCCTCTTCGGGACCCTGCTCCCCTACCTCTGCGCCGGCCTGCTCCTCAAGACCCTCGCAGGTCTTCCCATGCCCGTCATCCTCGCCCTCGGGGTAGCGGCGTCGCTCTCCAGCCCCGTGGTGACTTTCATCGCGCCGGACCATCTCCCCGAGACCACGCTGGTGACCGTGCTCTGCGGCGGATTCAGCCTCCTCCTCTATGCCCCGCTGGCAGCCACGTCGGGGACGGCGCTGCCGTTCCTGATGGGCATCGGCGGGGCGTGTGGCGTCGCGCTCCTCTGGGGCGAGACCCTGGTCCGGGTCGAACCCTCCATGAAATCGGATGCCTCTCTCATCGTCCTCCTCCTGAGCATGCTCCTCCTTCTCCCCTGGACCTCTGCCCTGCTCGGTCACAGCCTCTTTCTGACGGCCCTGCTCGCGGGACTCCTGGCCTCCTTGCGGTCCGGGATACACCCCCGTCTGAAGCAGATCATCGCCCCCATCGAGCCCGGCGCGGGCGCCCTGTTGCTCGCCGCGTTCGGGATGCAGATCGCCGTTGAGAGACTCCCGGATCTCCCGAAGGAGGTCTGGGGGATCGCGGCCATCTACCTGGGAGCGATGATCGGCGGCAAGCTCCTCGGAGGGGCCCTCTCCCGAAAAAAAGGTCACCCCTACGGCAGACTGGCGGGCATCGCCCTCCTCCCCCAGGGCCTCCTGCTCCTGGAGGTCGACACGCAGGTCGCCCGGAGGGCCGGCCTGTTCGGGGGGTCGGCAGACACGATCCACGCCGTCCTGACCGTCGCAGCGCTCGTGGGAAGCCTTGCGCTCCCCCTGCTGGATCACCTCCTCCGCCGGGTCACGATGAGGACGGACGAGGGCGCTAATTTGTAATTTTTTCTACCTTGTAACACTTTTAACTCACCTTACGCAGCGCGGGGAGAATTGATTAAATTTGGGGTATGACCAACAAAGACCTTCTTGACCTGTATAGCGATTACCTCATCAGTTCGTTTGGGCAAATATAATGGTCTGGGATTTTTGGACAGGGGAATAAGGTGGATTTGCCGATAGGATCAGGGATCGATTCAGGAGGCAAACCATGCGGAAGAGCTATACGGCAGAGTTCAAGGCGAAGGTGGCGTTGGAGGCGGTGAAGGGAGAGCGGAG
>SICM01000223.1 GCA_009694805.1 Candidatus Latescibacterota bacterium | reverse complement strand
GGGACATTCGAAAAGAGCGGGCGTTGGACTCCACTATGATGGGCCTGCTGGGGGGGCGGACCGTCACACTCTTCTTAGCCGTGAAACGATGGGGACCTTGGCAAAGACAAATCCTCATCACAGCAATTTTCTAACCGGACAATACTGCATTGAAATATAAAAATTGAAATATAAAAAAAGAGGACCGTCTTACAACGGCCCTGAGCTTCGGACGACCTGATCAGATTTACCGCGCAAGTTTGGCGACGCTGACTTGGACCTCATGCGCCGATCGATGAAGGGCCGCCTGTTCATCGGGCTGGAGGCCGATCTCAAGGATTCCCTGGACGCCCCCTGCGCCGAGTTTCACCGGGACGCCCAAAAACAGGTCTCGAAGTCCGTACTGTCCTGTGAGGTAGGCTGAGCAGGGCAACACGCGCCGCTTGTTCCGAAGGATGGCCTCAGCCATTTCGGCTATGGCGGCGGACGGGGCGTAATAGGCGCTCCCGGTTTTGAGAAGGCTCACGATCTCTGCGCCGCCGTCGCGCGTCCGCTGCACGATGGCCTCGATTTTCTCTTTCGGGAGCAGCTCCGTCAGGGGGATACCCCCGACAGAGGAACAGCGGGGCAGGGGGACCATGGCGTCTCCGTGCCCCCCCAGGACAAGGGCCGTCACATCCTCGACGGAGACCCCCAGTTCCAGGGCGATGAAGGTGCGGAAACGGGCGGTGTCCAGAATTCCCGCCATCCCCACGACGCGCCGGGGATCCAGGCCGGTGGCCTTCAGCGCCACGGCGCACATCACGTCCAGCGGGTTCGTGACGATGAGGAAGATCGCGTCGGGGGCGATGCGGGCCGCTTCGGCGCAGGTCGACCGGACGATGCTGGCGTTGGTGGCCTGGAGGTCATCCCGGCTCATGCCCGGCTTGCGGGCGATGCCCGCGGTGACGATGACGAGGGCCGACCGGGCCGCTGCGCTGAGGTCGTTAGCGCCCGTCACGCGGGTGTCGAACCGCTCCACCGGGCCTGTCTGAGTCAGGTCCAGCCCCTTCCCCTGCGGGATGCCCTCGACCACGTCGATGAGCGCGACCTCTTCGGCCAACTCCCTTTCGGCGATCCGCTGGGCGGCCGTGGCCCCCACATTCCCGGCTCCGATGACGGCGATCTTCATGGCCCATCCTCCCCTCTCGTATCTCGTATCTCATTTAAAGTTCGAGAGATACGAGATATGAGTCACGCCGTCTGGGCGTAGACGCTGACCTTCTTCTTCTCTTTGCCGGAGCGCTCGAATGTCACCACGCCGTCGATCATCGCAAACAGGGTGTCGTCCCCTCCCCTCCCCACGTTCTGGCCGGGGTAGATGCGCGTCCCACGCTGCCGGACCAGGATGCTGCCCGCTGTCACGCGTTCTCCGCCGTAGCGCTTGACGCCCAGGCGTTGTCCGTGGCTGTCGCGCCCGTTTCGGGAGCTGCCGACGCCTTTTTTGTGAGCCATGTCAGGACCTCCAAAGTCATTAAAAAGATCGAAGCCCTCCCTTCCGGCTCCCCGTGCCGCATTCCCACTTTTCTTGCTCGTGCAAGAAAAGTGGGCCAAAGAAGCACGCTCCTCAAACGCCGGAGGGCTTGGGCGCGACGTACTTCGTCCAGTGGTGTAATCTGAATCCTGTGGTAGGCCGGACCCCTTCCGCCACCCACCCGCGCCGCTTCGCGCCGCTCGTACCCCATCTTGCCTGAACGAACATTCTGCTTGAAAGCCGGGAGGTCGCGCCTTCTTTTATGATGGTCAATCTATCTGTGCGCTACGCGGACAGGGAGATTTTCTGGATCTCCAGTTCCGTGAAGGGCTGGCGGTGACCGCGCTTCCGCCGGTAGTTCTTGCGGCGTTTCATTTTGAAGATGATGACTTTTTCTCCCAGACCGTGCGAGGCCACGCGGGCCTCCACGGAGGCGCCAGCCACGGTCGGACTACCGACCGATGCCTGACCCTCGTTCGAGACGAGCAACACGTCGGAGAGTTGAATCTGAGACCCCGGCTCGGAAGACAGTCGAGGCACCCGGATGCGGTCCCCTTCCTGCACCCGGACCTGCGATCCAGCCACATTGACAACAGCGTACATCGAACCTCCTCAAAAGATCAGGTTTAGGACCCAAACAAGCGTGTAAAACTAATATAACTCCCTCATTTTGTCAAGTCTTAACTTCTTCTGTCACGTCGGTCTTGCGGCTTCGGGAGTAGACGCGGTAGTCGTCGAGGGCAAGCGCCGGGTCACTCTCCACGGACAACCAGACGCGGGTGGCCTTCCGCATGAGCTTGAAGCGTTCTCCTTTGTTCTCCGTCAGGTATTCGTAGACGTTGGGATGCACCCGCACGGTCAGCCGGCGCTCCAGGGACGCGGCCCGCGACCGTCTCAGCCACCGCTCAATGCGGGCCACCGTGGTGTCACGGCCCTGTACCCGGCCCAGGCCCCCGCAGTGGGTGCAGGGCTCACTGAAGGTGTAGAGGAGGCTGGGTCGAACCCGCTGGCGGGTCATCTGGATGACGCCGAACTCACTGAGTTGCGACACGTGCGTCTTGGACCGGTCCCGCCGGAGGGCCCCCTGGAACTCCTCCTCCACCCGCCGACGATTCCGGGAGATGCCCATGTCGATAAAATCCACCACGATGATCCCGCCCAGGTCCCGCAGCCGGACCTGGCGGGCGACCTCCCGTGCGGCCTCGATGTTGACCCGCAGGGCCTTGTCCTCCTCATTGTCCCTGCCGACGTTCTTGGCCGAGTTGACGTCGACGACGACCATGGCCTCGGTGTGGTCGATGACGATGTTGCCTCCCCCCTTCAGCCAGACCCTTCGATCGTAGCACTTTTCGATCTCATTCTCGATGCCGAACACATCGAAGATAGGCTCTTTCTCCTTGTTGAGGGCCACCCGTTCCCTCAGGTGCGGGGAGACGGACTTGAGGTAGGACGTGATCTGCCCGTATTCGTGCTTGGAATCGACCACGACCCTCGTCACCTCGTCGTTGAACAGGTCCCGGATCAGACTCGACGTCATCCCCATCTCCTTGTGGACGATCGCCGGGGCCTTTGCCTTCTGGGCTGATTTATGGATCCGTTCCCACAGACGGACAAGCCCTTTGAGGTCCTTCAGCAGCTCTTTTTCCCCCCGCCCGCCAGCCACGGTCCGGATGATGATGCCGTGGCTACTGGGTTTGAACTCGCGCACGAGGTCTTTCAGCCTGCGCTTCTCCTCCCAGTTCGTGATCTTTCTGGAGACGCCGATCTTCTCGCCGTTCGGCACCAGCACGATGAACCGGCCGGCCAGAGAGATCTCCGAAGTCACTCTTGGGCCCTTCGTGCTGATCGGTTCTTTGGTGACCTGGACGAGGATGTCCTGTCCCTTCTGCAACATGTCCTGAATCGGGACCTGGAAGCGCCCCCCACGCCCTTTGGAGGGGGGCTCCTCTTCTGAGTCGTCGTCGAACATGGACAGAAATTCCGGGGAATCGACCATGTCCGACACGTGGAGAAAGGCGCTTTTCTCTTGCCCGATGTCGATGAAGGCGGCCTGCATCCCCGGGAGGACGGCGCTGACGACCCCTTTGTAGATGTCGCCCACCATCCGCTCTTTCTCCGGCCGTTCGACCAGGATCTCGACGAGCGTTTCGTCCTCCAGGATGGCGATCCGAGTCTCGTTAGAGGCTACGTTGATGATGATCTCTGTCTTCAACTTCCTGTGACCTCATTAATTAAATATCTGAATCTACACCAGGCTCAACTGCACGATATATCACGGTGAATCAGGAGATCGGGTAATCGGACGATAAGAACCTGACGACAACTCAAGGTCGGCCAGAGAATAGACCCTGGGGGGGCGCAGGGGGAAGCGTGGGGGAAAGTGCAAGCGGACAAAAAGGTTATAAAAATATATAACAAAATTAACAAAATCAAAAATGGCAAGCAAGTTGTTTTTACAAATACTATCATCTCTTGAAAAATGATTGATCGAAGCCTGGTTTTTATGTAAATTAATCCTCTTCACCCCAAAGGAGACCGCGGAGGGCCGGAGGCCCTCTCGAGGGTTGTCCTTTCTCAAGATTTAGAAAGGACCTGAGAGATGTCCAGCAATCGAGGACTGGAAGACGTGGTCGCCGGCACAACGGCCCTCTGTCTCATCGATGGAAGACAGGGGCGGTTGATCTACCGGGGCATTGACATTCACGCCATGATCGGGCGCTCCTCGTTTGAGGAGACAGCCTATCTTCTGTGGTTCGGCTCTCTTCCGACCCGCAGTCAGCTCAATGACCTGAACAAAAAGTTTGCGGCTGAGCGAAGGCTCCCTGCCGAGATTCAGATGCTTCTGAAGGCCATTGCCAAGAAGGCTTCGCCCATGGCGGCGCTCAGGACGATGGTCTCGGCCCTGGCCATTTACGACCCGGATGCGGAGGACCCTTCCCGCGACGCCAACCTCCGCAAGGCGATCCGGATGACCGCCCGATTTCCGTCGATCATCGCCGATTATCACAGGCTTCGGAACAATCACGATCCCATCCCGTCCGACGCGTCTCTCGGACATGCGGCCAACTTTCTCTATATCCTGACGGGCCGCATCCCGGACAGGACCGTGACCGGGATGTTCGACGCCTGCCTCATCCTGCACGCGGATCACGAGTTCAACGCCTCCACCTTTGCGGCGCGGGTGACGGCAGCCACGCTGTCCGACGCCTATTCGGCGGTCACCTCGGCCATCGGCGCCCTCAAGGGGCCCCTCCACGGCGGGGCCAACGAGCAGGTGATCAAGCTCCTCTCAGCCATCGGGACCCCCGACAGGGTTGAGGAATATATCCAGGGGATGATGTCCCGCAAGGAAAAGGTTCCCGGGTTCGGTCATCGGGTCTACAAGACCGAGGACCCGCGCGCCACGCATCTTCGGAAGTTCTCCCAGGAACTGGCCCAGAAGACCGGGGACTCGAAGTGGTACGAGATGTCCCGAAGGGTCGAAGAGGCGATGATCGCCTCCGGCATGAAGGCCAGGGGCATCTGTGCGAACGTCGATTTTTATTCCGCCTCCACCTATCACTACCTGGGCATCCCCACGGACCTGTTCACCCCCGTCTTTGCCCTCAGTCGGGTGGTGGGCTGGACTGCCCATGTCCTGGAGCAGTACGCCGACAACCGTCTCATCCGCCCGATGGGGGAGTACACCGGCCCGCAGGAGGTCCCCTACGTCCCCATCGAGCAGCGAGGCTGAGACACAGGCTTCGGTGCGGCGCGAAAGGGACGAGGGTCAGGCCTTCGTCCCTTTATCATTCTTAACCCGCTCATGGGGTTCACATGTCATCTCCCAAGCCTGACGTCACCGTTTTTGTACCTGCCCACAATGAGGAGGGGAACGTCCCGCTCCTGATGGACAAGATCGCCCGAACGTTCTCCGCTCACGGGATCGCCGGCGAGATCGTGTTTGTGGATGACGGGAGCACGGACGGCACGTTGCGGGAGGCGGATGAGGCGGCCCGCCGGTATCCTTTTCTCCGCATCGTCGCCCACCGCCGCAACCTCGGTCTGACGGAGGCGATGAAGACCGGTTTCGCGCACGCCCGTGGGGATCGGATCGTGTTCCTCTGCGCGGACCTGACCTCGGACCCGGAGGAGGATATCCCGAGGCTGCTGGGCAAACTGGGCGAGGGCTATGACATGGTGGCGGGCTGGCGGCAGGGCCGGAAGGATGGAAAGGTGTTCGCTTCCCGCGTGGCCAACGCCGTCTGCCGCTGGCTGTTCGATGTGGATGCCCACGACATGAACTGGGTGAAGGCGTTCACCCGGGAGGTGATGGAGGACCTGACGCTCCGCTCAGACTGGCACCGGTTCATCTACCTGCTGGCGGCGGCGAAGGGCTACCGGGTGGGCGAGGTGCCGACTCCCTACTTTCCTCGCCAGAGGGGCTCTTCCAAGTTTGGGTTGTTGCGTATCCCCATCTCTTTTCTGGACGTCATCGCCCTGAAGTTTCAGACGGTCTTCAGCCGGAAACCGATGCTCTTCTTCGGGGGCCTGGGGGTCCTCCTGATGGCCACAGGGGGGGTGCTGTTCATCTATCTCGCCTATCTCTGGTTGACGATTCAGACCCAGCAACGTCCCATTTTCACCCTGGCTGTGATGTTCGTCCTGTCCGGGCTGCAACTCTTTGTGACCGGCTTTCTGGCAGACCTCGTCGTGACCTGCGACGACCGGGTCGAAAAGCTGGAGCGAATCCTGAAGCGGGGCGCACCCGCGAAGGGCGAGGCCCCAGATCCCCCTTCCCGAGAATGACCGTCTGCATCGTCACGCAAAGCTATCCTCTCCATGAAGGGGATATCCACGGCAATTTCCTGCCTGACTTCGCCGACGCCCTTCGGCAGGAGGGGCACCGTGTCCTGATCCTGACGCCGGAGATGCGGGGGGGTTCTCCCCTTCCCCCGTCAGAAGCGGTGCGGACCTTTCCGTGGTCTGGGGGCGAGAAGCGCCTCGGAGAGTTGAAGCCTTACAACCCTTTCGACGTTCTCGCCGTCCTGAGCCTGTTGCGCCGGGGAACCTCCGCCCTGACCGCCCTGATCCGTGCGGAGCGCGTGGACTTCTGCCTGGCCCCCTGGGCGATTCCCGGGGGGGTCCTCTGCCGACGCGCCTGCGCCAGGACAGGCGTCCCATATGCGGTCTGGTCCCTCGGCACGGACGTGAACGTGTACGGCCGGATGCCGGTTTTGAGGTCTATCGTCAGGCGGGTCCTGAGGGACGCCGACCTGCTGTTCGCCAACAGCCGAGGGCTGATGCGGTCGGTCGAGTCGCTCACCGGCCGCATCCCCGGGTTCATGCCGACCAACCGCCTCCTCCCGAAGACGGACGTCCCCGACCTCGACCTCGGTTCCGGACGACGGCATCTTCTGTTCGTGGGCCGTCTGGAGCCGGTGAAGGGGATCGACCTGCTCGTCCAGGCCGTGGCCAGGCTTGCGGCGGGCGGCGCTGACCTGGACCTTCACGTGCTGGGGGACGGGAGCATGCGAAAGGCTCTGGAGCGCGATGTCCTGGCGAAGGGACTCCAGGGTCGCACCTTTTTCAAGGGGTTCGCGGACGCTATGACCGTGGCCGCCTACCTGAAGGCGTGCGACCTGCTGGTCATCCCCTCCCGCAGCGAGGGCCTGCCCGTCGTTTTTCACGAGGCGATGCAGGTCGGCACGCCGGTGGCCGCTACAGATGTGGGGGACCTGGGGGATACCATCCGCGCGTACGGCGTCGGCGTCCTGGCCAGATCCATTTCTGTGGAGGGGATCGCCGGGGCGATTGCGGAGGCCCTATCGAAAGGTCGCGCTGCGTTGTCGGAGAGGGCTGACGAGGCGTGGCGGGGGTTCGACATCCGGGCCTCCGCAAAGACGTTCTCGGAGGCGATCCGGAAAAGATGTTAACCGCCAAGACGCCAAGAGTTGCAGAGGGGCCGGGGGAGTGGGAGAGCGGGGGAGTGGAAGAAATCGAGCCGGGAGCGTGAGTGACCGGATGGCCGGAGCGTAAGCGACTTTCAACTCACCTTACGCAGTCAACCGGACAGGTTGGAGTTGACGTAAAGTATCGAAGGATACCTGAAGCGCGTTGAGGTAGAGTTTGGACTTGAGCGCAAAGTGGTTGAGTTTGGTCGAGACTTTCAGCAGTTCGAGTTTGATGTAGCCA
>SICM01000222.1 GCA_009694805.1 Candidatus Latescibacterota bacterium | reverse complement strand
TGGCTACATCAAACTCGAACTGCTGAAAGTCTCGACCAAACTCAACCACTTTGCGCTCAAGTCCAAACTCTACCTCAACGCGCTTCAGGTATCCTTCGATACTTTACGTCAACTCCAACCTGTCCGGTTGACTGCGTAAGGTGAGTGAAGAAAGTGCAAAATGCAAAATAGAGACTCTTATTTTACACTTTGCACTTTACACTTTGCACTTTGCATTTGTATTTAAAAAAGGGCGTAGTGCGTGGCGATCTCCTGCGTCCCGATGCGGCCGAGGGTCTCGGAGGCCGTCAGGCGGCCGGAGGCGGTGCGGAGGATCCGGTGGTAGATCTCCTCTCCGACCTCCTGGATGGTCTTCTCGCCCCGTGCGATGGGGCCGGCATCCACGTCGGCGGTGGCCGTGAAGTCCCGGGCATACCGGGGGCTGCTCGTGACTTTCAGGAGCGGGAGGAACGGGAATACGGTGTCGGTCCCCATCATGACGGGGGTCCGGTTCGTGGGGCCGGCCCCGGCGGTCCCCACGACGAGGTGTGCGCCGGCGGCGGCCACGCCGCTGAAGACCTTATCGGTGCCCGCAGGGGTGTCCATCAGGTGGAGGCCGGGGGAGCGGGGGGGCTGTCCGTAGTCCAGGACGCCCCGGATGGGGCGTGTCCCCCCTTTCATGATCGCGCCCAGGCTCTTCTCCTCCAGGGTGGTGAGCCCGGCCTCGATGTTGGCGGGGACCGGCTCCGCACCCCGGATGTCGACGCCGAGGGCCCGGATGGTCTCCTCCAGGCCGCGGACGAGGGCCTCGATCTGCCGGGCGATCTCCGGTGTGGCGGCGCGGGCGGCGAGCAGATGTTCCGCGCCGATCATCTCCGGGGTCTCGCAGAGAAAGGCGACGCCCCCGGCGTCCATGAGGCGGTCCACGGCCGCGCCGCAGGCGGGGTTGGCGGTGAGGGCGGAGAGGGTGTCTGACCCGGCGCACTTGAGGGCGACGGTGAGGCCCCCGACGGGGCAGGGTTCACGGGTTTGCTCGGAGAGGTCCTGGGCCATGGCTGAAGCGAGGCGCACGCCCTCCTCCAGGGCGCGGTAGAGGCCGCCCAGTTTCTCCACGTCGATGATCTCGACGGGTTTTCCGGCGGCGTCCATGCCATCCAGAATCTGGTCCACGGGGAGCATGCCGTAGCCGATGTCCACGAACAGGGCCGCGCCGACGTTCGGGTTCCGGGCCCAGCCCCGGAGCACCCGGACGATGCGGTCCTGGTCCGACGCGAGATGCCCGATGCCCTGTTTGTGGAGGACGGGCGCGGCCCCCCGCACCTCGTCTGCGATGCGCGCGGCGAGCGGGTTGGCGGCCAGCTCGACGGCGATGACGGCGACGCAGTTGCGGATGCCGGGCGCACCCCGGGCGCGGGGGTATCCGAGGAAGGTCATGGAGTATAGCCACGGAATCACACGGAGACACACGGAAATCAGAAGCGGTTTTTCTGTGTTCTTCCGTGTGTCTCCGTGGCGTATTTGAGTCTCACCCGGCCTTCTTGCCGAAGAAGGGCTTTTCGAGAATGGTCTGGACCTCGTAGATGGAGCCGGTGCGGTCTGATGCGGGAAAAGGCATGCGCACCGGGACTTTCTCCACGCGAGGCTCGTTCGTCGGTTCCCCGCGCAGGATGTAGCGGTTGAAGTCGTCCCAGTCCTTGATGCCGGACAGGGGCCAGGCGTCCACGGCGCAGTACTGGAAGAGGAGGAGGCGCCGGGGTCGGCTGGAGGTGTTGGGGGCGGAGCCGTGCAGCGCGCGGACGTGGTGGATGGAGATGCCGCCGGCCCTGAGTTCGACCGGGACGGCCTCCTTCGGGTTGAAGCGGGGGTCGGTGACCGCGCCGACGAAGATGCCCTTCTGGTGGTGGTCGTAGACCGGGCCTTTTTGGGAGCCGGGGACCACCATGAGGCAGCCGTTTTCGATCCGCATGTCGTCCATGGCGATGCCGACGGCCAGCAGATCATCATTGGTGTGCGGGTAGAAGGCCCAGTCCTGGTGCCACTCTACAGGGCTGCCGAACTCCGGGGACTTCATGTTGAGCTTGTTGCCGTTGTAGCGGAGGGCCGGGCCGATGAGCTGGGCGACGGCCTCCAGGATGGCGTCGTGGCGCAGCATCTGATCGTAGACCGGGTGCTGCCAGGCGGGGTTCTTGAGGCGGCGCAGCCGGGGGGCCTCCGGGGTGTGGCCCGGTTCCAGGTCGAATATGTCGTCATTTTTGGAGATCTGACGGGATTTTTCGACGAATTCGTCCGTGACGCGCCGGAGGTCCAGGATATCCTGCTCGGAGAGGATCCCCTCGACGCCGATGTATCCACTGGTGTGATAGGAGTCGATCTGTTTCTGGGTGAGCATGCTCGCGTCCTTTCTCTGGGGATGGGAATGGCCATCAAAATACTTCAAATATAAAGATACGGATACTCATTCCTGTTAATCAAGCGAATTTTGAATCCTTCTTGAATGTCCTCAGGGGATGTGGTATCTTGTAGGTCGGATTTCAAATCCGATCTACCTTTAAACCGGAGGTGTCCCCTATGCGCATCGGCATCGTCACGCTCTGCGCCCGGCGCGGGCAGAAGCAGGAGAATCTGAAAAAAATCGTTCGATTCGGGGAGCAGGCCGCCGAGCAGGGCTGCCGCCTCGTCGTGTTCCCCGAATACTCGGTCAACGGCCCGTGGGTGACCTACGACGCCGGGGCTCAGGCGGCGGACCTCCGGAAAGACGCGGAGCCGATCCCGGGCCCCACGACGGACCTGCTGACGGAACAGGCCCGGCGGCTGGGCCTGGCCTTCTGCGTGGGGCTGGCGGAGAAGGGGCTGGCGGCCAGCCCGTTCAACACGCAGGTGACCGTGGACGCAGGGGGGGTGATTCATAAACAGAGCAAGCTCCAGCCCACGGTGAGCGAGATGGCGTTCTACCGGGGGGGCGGGGACTCCGTCACGCCGTTCCGGCTGGAGGACCGCTGTTTCGGGGTGACGATCTGCGCGGACAACGGATCGGGCGCGATTCACGACCTGCTCCACCGGCAGGGCGCGCGCGTGTTCCTCGCCCCGCACGCGGGGTGCATCAAGAAGTACGAGGAGCCGGGCAAGTCGTGGGAGGCGCTGATCGCCTGGCACCGACAGCGGCTGATGCGCCACCGGGACATCGCCGTGCGGCTGGGCGTGTCAACGGTCTACTGCGACCTGAAGGACCCGCGCGAGCGGTTCGAGGACCTGCCGGAATGGGTCCACTACGTGTCCGGCAAGAGCGCGGCCTTCGGGCCGGACGGGGCGTGCCTGGCGGAGAATAAGGGGAATGAGGAGTCGTTGATTGTCGCAGAGGTGTAGCCTTAAATCTGTGGAGGGTCTGGACCATGAAAGCGATTCGCGTTCACGCCTACGGCGAGCCGGAGCAGCTCCGCTATGAGGAGGTCCCGACGCCCAAACCGGGGATCGGGGAGGCGCTGGTGAAGGTGGAGGCCGTCGGCCTGAACTACATCGACGTGTATCACCGCACGGGCCTGTATCCGGGCGTGCTGCCGTTCACGCCGGGGCTGGAGGCGGCCGGGGTCGTGGAGGCCGTGGGGGAGGGGGTGAAGGAGGTCAAGGTCGGGGACCGGGTGGCCTACAGCACCGTGCCGGGCTCGTACGCGGAATACGTGACGGCGTCGGAGCGGAACCTGGTCAAACTGCCCGAGGGGATAGACGCGAAGGCCGGGGCCGCCGCGATGCTTCAGGGCATGACGGCGCATTACCTGACGCACGCCACGTTCGTGCTGAAGCGGGGGGACACGGCGCTCGTCCACGCGGCGGCGGGCGGGGTGGGTCTGCTGCTGATCCAGATGGCGAAGCGGTGCGGTGCTCGGGTGCTCGGGACCGTGTCCACGGAGGCGAAGGCGGACCTGGCGCGGAAGGCGGGGGCGGACGAGGTCATCCTTTATACGCAGCAGGACTTCGAGGCCGAGGTCAAGCGGCTGACGGACGGGCAGGGGGTACACGTGGTCTATGACTCGGTGGGGCAGATGACGTTCGAGAAGAGCCTGAACAGCCTGAGGCCGCGCGGGTACCTCGTGCTGTTCGGGCAGTCGAGCGGGCCTGTCCCGGCGTTCGATCCCATCGTGCTGAGCCGGAAGGGGTCGTTGTTCGTGACCCGGCCCACGCTGATGAACTATACGGCCACGCGCGAGGAGCTGCTCCAGCGCGCCGGGGACGTGCTGGGGTGGATCGCGTCGGGCCGGCTCAAGCTGCGCATCGACCGGACGTTTCCGCTGGCCGAGGCCGCCGAGGCGCACCGCGCGCTGGAGGGGCGTCAGACCACGGGCAAGGTGTTGTTGATTCCGTGAAAGTAGGGGCGACCCGGCGGGTCGCCCCTACCTCAAAGCTGTCTTCCCCACTCGTCCCACCGATACCCCAGGCCGGGGCCCTGGACGGACCGGAGGTCGAGCTCGCCCCGGCGGGCGCGGAAGAGGCCGGGGTGGACGCGCTCCTCGCGGGCCGAGGCCGCGGGGCAGAACTGGCGGCCATTGGCCTCGACGCCCTTGATGGTGGAGATGCGGGCCGCGAACCCGGCGGACTGGATGAGGGCGATGCCGGTGAGGGTCAGGTCCTGCACGGCGTAGGGGATGCCGGCCTCCGACGCCTTGGCGAGCATCAGGAGGGAGTTGGTCTGACCCTTGCAGGTCTTGAGGGCCACCCCGCTGTAGCCCTGGCGCAGGGCCTCGTCCATGGACTCCAGGCTGGAGAGCCCTTCGTCCAGGAGGACCGGCTTCAGGCGGGAGGCGGACGAGAGGTCCACGGGCCTTTCGAGGAGGTCCCGCGAGGTGGGCTGTTCCAGGTAGAGGATCGCGTCGAAGGCGGAGGGGGAGCGCTCCCGGACCTTTTCCAGGTATTCGACGACGTGTTCGGCGTCGGGGCACATCTCGTTCGCGTCGGAGGTGAGGTGGAGTTCGTGGACGCCGGATTTTGACAGTTCCTCCCGCGCCACGCGCTCCACGGCGAAGGTGCGGTCCAGGTCCCAGGCCAGGTCGTTCCCCCGGAGTTTGATCTTGAGACAGTAGACGCCGTCGCGGGCGATCCAGTCGGCCAGGCAGTTGGGGTAGCCGTCGTCGGGGTCGTCCGGGGTCAGCTCGGCCCGGGTGAGCTTGTCCAGGCCGCCCACAAGGTGGAAGACGGGGATGGCCGGGTCGTAGGCGGGCTTGAGGTAGTGCGCGGGGTACCTGCCCTTGAAAGAGGGGCCGAGGGGGTGGCTGAGGTCGAAGCTCAGGTGCTCCGGGCCGAGGCCGGCGTAGCTGTCGATGTTGTTGGCCACGCCGAAGGCGTCGTGCAGGGCTGCGTCGAAGGGGGCGCCCGAGACGAGGGCGCACATGCGCGGCATGGGTTCCTCCATCTTCAACTGCTGGACGACCTCGTCGGCCAGCTCGAAGAGCAGGGGCTCCATCTCCATCGCGTGCGCCATGGGGTGGGCGTAGTCCCGGCGCTTGTAGAGTTCGCCGCCGAACCGCAGGGCCAGGACGCGCATGGATTCCGCCACCACGGCGGACGGGACGACCTGGGAGGGCCAGCTCCAGGCGCTGCCCAGGACCATGCCGGCGTGCCCCTCGCCTCGCTTTCCGTCCCGCGTCTCGACCAGGACGGAGACGCCGAGGTCCGCGCCGGACCGGGGCGGAGGGCCCTTGACCGCGCCGCCGAACTTGAGGGTGGCGCGGTTTTTCTTGTAGCGGAAGTGGACTTCGAGGTCGAGGATGCGGATGTCGGAGTTCATGAGAGGCTCCAGAGAAGGGAGATGCGGCCCCCAGCCCTCCCCCTATTCAAGGGGCAAAGCCCTTGTCGCCCCCTCCCTCCCCCACTCGTGGGGGGAGGGAGGGGTGTGGGGGTGGAAGGGGGGCGGATTTATTTTAGTTTTCCGTCCGCCCGCATCTGCGCGCCGTAGCGTTCGAGGACGGTCTTTTCGCTGGGGGGCAGGGGGATGCGCTCGGACAGGGTGGGGGCGATGCGCCGGAAGCGGTCCACATTCCGGAGGCCCATGATCGTCAGGTGGACGGCGCTGTGGCTCAGGACGTAGCGGTAGAAGTCCTCCTCTGCGGGCGCTTCGGGGCCGCCGAACAGCTTGTCGTTGCGTGAGGCGTTCATGATGACGACGCCTGTGCAATGGGCCACGGCCTCCGGGAAGATGGTCTCCTCCGGCTCCTTCATCGCGCAGTTGTACCAGCAGAGGACGGTGTCGAACAGGCCCGTGGCCACGGCCTGACCGATCTGGGGCCAGTCGTGGCCGGTGACGCCGATGAACCGGACGAGGCCCTCCTCGCGGGCCTTCTGCGCGGCCTCCAGCGCGCCGCCGGGGGCCAGGGCCCGCTCCCGCTCCTCCTGGGTGTTGAGGTGGTGGAGTTGCCAGATGTCCAGGTGGTCGACGCCGAGCGTCTGGAGGGAGGTCTCCAGCTCTTTCCGCGCGCCTTCGGCGTCGCGCTGCACGGTCTTGGTGGCCAGGATCAGGGCGTCGCGCCGGCCCTGAATGGCCTGGCCGATGACCTTCTCGTCCTCGCCATTCCGGTAGGAGCGGGCGGTGTCCACGTAGTTCACGCCGGCGTCGAGGGCGGCGCGGTAGCCGTCGGGGGTCTCACAGTACGCGCCGCCGATGCCGAGGCGCGTGACGTGGAGGCCGGTGCGGCCCAGGGTGATGCGAGGGAGGTCGGACATGGGGGGACTCCTTCTAAATCGGTCACGGGAGAGGGCTGTGACACGCGTCTAGCGCGCCTTCTGATCGTTCAATCCCCAATCGTAGTCGATGTACCGAATTTTGATCTCCGGATGCGCCTTCAGAAAGGCCCGATCTTCTTCGGGCAGGTAGGGCGACAGGTAGTCCGTGATGCGCGCCGCCTGCACGCCCTTCGTCCGCCTGTACCATCCGATGAAATCCTCTTCATACCACTTGAAGATCTCCGACAGGCCGAGCGCCGGCGCCCCCCGGTCGATCCGCACGTTGCGTGGCTCCCGGATGAAAAAACGCATCTCCTCCTCCAGACGGGCATCCAGATCCTGAGGCCGAAAGGCCCTCCGGGGGAGGCGGGGGCAGCCGAGGGAGGCGCAGTTGATTGCCGCGTGGATGCGCGGGTCCTGGAAGGTTTTTTGCAGGATGTCACGCTCGATGTGGTTCAGGGTGCAGGTCCGGCCTCCGGCGGTGAAGTCCGTCCGGCTGAAAAAACCGAACAGCGTCTTGATGTCCCGGACGCTTTGGGCCGGGTAATGCTCTACGACCCCCCTGAGCGCGAAGG
Organism: Candidatus Latescibacterota bacterium; assembly: GCA_009694805.1. GTDB lineage: Bacteria > Latescibacterota > UBA2968 > SICM01 > SICM01 > SICM01. The sequence goes on along the minus strand of SICM01000222.1, from coordinate 424 downwards.
CGTTGTAGGCATTGATCCAGTAGGCCAGGCTGTCCGCGCGCGTGGGGAAGCGGTCCGGATGGCTGGCGGGGCTGACGCGATTCAGCAGCGCCACATAGGCGTTCAGGTCGTCCGGGCGCGCCTTCAGGCCGGCGTAGTCGACCCGTCCCTGGGCATCCACGAAGGTTCTGAGGACCCGGTCCAGGGCGGAAGGGTCGAAGGGCTCTTCGGCGTGGGCTTCACTAAAAGACCCGCTGGATGCCCCTCAGTTCTACTGAGGGGAGGAAAGCGGGGGGTTTGAGTTGATAATCGTGGTTTGGGTTTGATATATTGACGGTATGGCTATCCAAAGATCATCCCATGCCGTCTATGACCTGAAGTATCATCTGGTATGGATTCCGAAATACCGGAGTCCATTTTGAAAGGAGCAGTGGCTGTTTATGTC
>SICM01000221.1 GCA_009694805.1 Candidatus Latescibacterota bacterium | reverse complement strand
CCACTGCCACGAAAACAGGGGATCGACTCTGTCGCACATAGGGCTGCAATCGAATCATCCGATGGATCGTCCGAAGTCGCCACAACGACCCGGCTCAGCAGACAGCTCCGCCTGAGCCGTTCGACCAAGTGCAGCAATAGGGGCTTGCCCGCCGCAGGCATCAACACCTTTCCGGGCAACCGCGAAGACCCCATCCTCGCTCGCAGGATCGCATCCACTCCGCCCGTCACGACAGTTCCCCGGCAATACGCACGATTTCCTCGACAATCTGACCAACCCGCTCAGGGGTATACTTGACCATCACCGGCAGGGCGATGCTCCGCGAAAGTCGCTCATAGGTCGGTAGAAGTGACTCCCAGAGGGTCTCTTTCGTCATTCCAAATCGCGTGAAAATATGGTCCCAGTACCCCGCAAAATGCCACTCCATCGCATCCGGAAGATTCTTGGTGCCGATCTTGGCAGCAGCCATCCGCTCCGCAAACTGGTCGGCCACCTCCTTGCTCGGAACCTGAAAAATCAGCGCATCACAGAGACTCCCGCACTTGTCGGGCACGCGCCGGAAACGAAGCCCCTCGATCTGCTGAAGGCCCTCCTGAAGCCTGGCATAGTGCTGCCGGTTCTGACCGACGATATACTCCAGTTTCTGCAGTTGAACCACCCCGATGGCCCCCTGCAACTCCCCCATGCGATAGTTGAACCCGGGAATGCGGTGTGTATCCCGTCCTCTCGGAAACTTCGGGTTGCTTTCGTGACCGTGGTCGTGATACTCTCGCGCCAGATTGTAGTATTCAGGGTTGTTTGTCACGACCATGCCCCCCTCGCCGGTCGTCAGCATCTTGCCAAAGTCGAAACTGAACGCCCCTACGTCGCCCAGCGTGCCAAGGGGACGTCCGCCGTAAGTAGCTCCCGGAGATTCGCAGTTGTCTTCCAGCACGAGGAGGCCGTGCGTTCTGGCAATCGCCATGATCTCGTCCATCTCTGGGGACACCCCTAGCATGTGAACCGGGAGAATGGCCCGCGTTCTGGGCGTGATCCGCCGCTTCACCTCCTCAGTGTCCATATTCAGGGTATCATCCACATTCACCATCACCGGCACAGCGCCCACATCCAGGATGGCCTCCACAGTGGCTACAAACGTAAATGCCTGCGTGATGACTTCGTCTCCAGGTTTGATGCCCATAGCCATCAGCCCAACCTTAAGGGCGGCCGTACCTGACGAGACGGCCAGTGCATAGTCGACCTCCATATGGCGGGCAAAAGCCTTCTCAAATTCGATGACGCGGAAGCGCCCCTTTTTTCGCATCGCGTCAAATCCGTGGCGAAAAAGAATGCCCCCCTCGTCAAAGACCTCGTTGACCGCCGCACGTTCCTCTTCTCCGACCAGTTCAAAGCCAGGCATCTCCCTATCCTCCCCTAGGCGAGGTCTCCCAGAATTTTTCGAATGTCCGCAACGGTCACTTCCGCGGGATTCTGCTGGATCGCCCCGGACAACAGCATCGTCTGCTCGGCAAGGACGTCCAGGTCGGTTTCCCTTACTCCAAAAGCCTCTAAGCTCGAAGGTAGCCCCAGCCGTCCAGCAAGCCTGTCCAGTATATCGCATACCGCAAGGGCCCGCTCGTGGAGAACCAAAAGGTTCGGAAGTCCATCAAGCAGATCGTAGAAATCGCCATATTGGTGAGCGCCGTGTTCAGCGTTATAGCGGGAGACCTTTGCTAGAAAGATGCCGCCTGCCAGGCCGTGAGGGACCTTGAACAGGACACCCAGTGGATAGGACAGTGCCCCGGTGAGCCCCCCCCCGGCGTTCATCAGTGCGATGATCGCATAGAACGCCCCCAGTTGCATGGCCGATCGGGCCTCCAGGTCGTCCGGGCGCTCCACGACCGCAGGCAAGTTCGGAAGGAGAATCCGGAACGCCTCCCGGGAAAACATGCGAGATACCGGCGTCGAAGCGCGGGCCACATAGCTCTCCACGGCGTGGACCAGGGCGTCCATCCCCGCTGAGACCGTCACAGAGCGCGGACAGGATAGGGTCAGGTAAGGATCCAGCAGAGCCAGCACAGGCACGTACAAAGCCGTGTTAATCCCCAACTTTCGGCGCTCTTTGGCGTCGGTAAACACCGCGTTTGGAGTTACCTCGCTCCCTGTGCCCGCCGTCGTGGGGATCGCCACGACCGGGATCCCGGGGTTTTCGATCAGGTCGAACCCCCGATAGGAGATCGCTGGCCTGGGATTGGTAGCCAGTACGGAGACTGCCTTGGTCAGATCGAGCGTGCTGCCCCCCCCGATCCCCACCATCAGGTCCAGGCTTGCGTCGAAGGATTTTCGGAACTCGTCCAGATAGTCGTAGGTCGGCTCTGCCGCGGCGTTCTCCACCAGTTTCAAATCTTTCACAACCCCGCGCAATCCTCCGATGAGTTCCTGGGCGTGGGAGTTCTGGCGCAAACCGGAATCCAGGATGACGCCAACCCGCTGGTATCCCCGCTTCTCCACAAACTGGGGCAACGTCGCAGCAACTCCCGGTCCGAACCTTGCCTCCGTTTTCAAGCAGAATGAGAAATTCATGGGATCATTGACCTCGGACAATGCTGAAAACCGCATCCACGACCCGCTTTTGCTCATCATCCTTCAAAGAAACCGAACAAGGAAGACTCAGACATCCCTCGTAGAGCCTGTCAGCCATTTCAATCCGGTAACCCTGACTCTGGACATACATCGGAAGACGGTGAAGAGGACACCAGAGCGGCCGGGTCTGAATATGCTTTGCCTGAAGGCTGTTCATCAGGGTGCGTCTGCCGCACGGGACATCCGGATGCAGAAACACGGTAAACATCCAGTCGATGGACTCCGCCCACTCCGCTTTCCTCATGCAACTTACCCCGGGAAGGTCCGCAAAGGCCCTCCGGTACGTGTTGGCAATCTCCCGTTTACGCGCGATGAAGGTATCAAGCTGTTCAAGTTGTGCGCATCCCAGGGCGGCCAGAAGGTTGACCAGGCGGTAGTTGTAGCCGATCTCGTCGTGGAGATACTCGACGGGGTCGCTCTTGGCCTGCGTGGTCAGATGCTTCGCCCGGCTCGCCCATGCTGCGTTCCGCGTCACGATCATCCCCCCGCCGCCGGTGGTGATGATCTTGTTGCCATTGAAGCTGAAACAGGCGATGTCCCCGAGAGAACCGGCCATTTGGCCTCTATACCTCGCGCCGAGACACTCGGTAGCATCCTCGATGACAGTCAATTTATATTTTTGAGCCAGCTCCAGGATCGGCTCCATGTCACAGGGATGTCCCAGGACATGAACCGGCAGAATCGCTCTGACCCGGCGGTTGGTTTGGCGATTCCAGAGGCCTCCGTCGCGCCACTGACACTCTTTCTCAAGGAAGTCCTTCATCTTCTCCGGATCTATCTGCCAGTATTGAGGGTCCGCATCCATAAACACGGGCCAGGCCCCGCAATACCGGATCGCATTGGCAGGCGCGACAAATGTCAGTGTCGAAATCAGAACTTCCTCTTCAGGCTGGGTCCCCGCCGCCAGCAACGCAATATGAAGGGCCGCCGTGCCGTTCACGGTCGCAACAGCATAAGGTGTTCCCACATACTCTGCCATCGTGCGCTCGAATCGGTCCACGAAACTCCCGACAGAGGACACCCATCCTGTGTCCAGACACTCCCTGACATAGGCCCACGCGTTTCCGCTGATCTCGGGTACACAGAGAGGGATGAGTGTGCCGGAATCCGGCTTTTCGGGAGACAGACGTCCTGCCACGGTTTTCGCCTCAGTTTCTGTAGGAAGGGTCCTCGATATCCGTAATGATCCCATGCTGGATCAGGGATATCACCTCGCGGATGCCGTCCTCCACCTGACGGGTGATCCGATAGCCCAGCGCGTTGGTGATCTTGTCAAAGCAGACCCGGTAATCCCTTGGGTCCTCATCCCTTCGAACGTATTCCACCCGGGCGTTCGGGAGATGCCTCTGCAGCAATACCACAAGGTCCTGCTTCCGGTAGTTCTCCGAGGTATCGCCGACATTGAACACCTCCCCGGCGACCTTTTCTGCCGGGGCTTCCAGGACGGCCAGGACAGCGCGCGCCACGTCTCGCACGTGGATGTAGGGCCGCCAGAACTGTTCGCCATACACCAGGAGGTGTCCCTTGACAAGTAAATTCGCCGTGAATTCATTCACCGTCAGGTCAAACCGCATCCTCGGAGATACGCCGTAAACTGTAGCAAATCGGAGTACGGTGGGGTAGAAGGTAGCCGAAGGCGCACGTTCCAGAGTGCGCTTTTCAACCGCCACCTTCGTCTCTGCATAGAGTGAAATCGGCCTCAGTTCGGAAGTCTCGGAAACATACTGCGCAGGATCGGCCATCCGTCCGTAGTTGCTGCAGGTGGAGGCAAAAACGAACCGCCTGACCCCCGAATGTCGGCAGATGTCCAGAACTTTGAGCGATGCGTCGAGGTTTATGCTGCGTGCCAGGTCAGGCTGACGGGCGCAAGCCGGATCCCCCACGATGGCGGCCAGGTGAACGACGGCATCCACCTCTTTTAGGGCATCGCGCAGAAGATCCTCATCCTGAATGTCACCCCGTACGAACTCGAACGCCGGATGACTCCAGAACCCGAGGAGCCCTCTGCCTCCTTGGCTCAGGTTGTCAAGCCCACACACCCGATAACCCGCAGCCAGCAGCGCGGTTGTCAGGGTTGAACCCACGTATCCGGCCACTCCTGTCACCACCACACGCATAGGTTAGTCCCTCTTGTCGTTCACATCCACCTGCGCTTGCGCATAATCGTCCGGCTGTCCGACATCCAGCCAGTACTCGCATATCGGAAAACTGACCACGCGCCGTCCGTTCGCCAGTAGGATATCGATCAATTCCGTCATGTCCAGACGCTGACCGTTCGGAATGAAACGATGGGTTCCGGGGTCCAGAAGATAGATGCCGGCATTCACAAAAAAGTTGAGGACTGGCTTTTCGGTGATTCGCCGGACCTCTACGCCTTCGGCCTCGACCACGCCGTAAGGGACTTTGAAGTCATACTGGCGCACGCCCACTGTCAGAGCGGCATCGTGCTCCTGATGAAAGGCCAGCATCGCCTTGAAGTCCACGCGCGTAAGAATGTCGCCATTGATCACCAGAAACGGTTGTTCAGGAACTTTGAGAAGTCCCAGCGCCCCGGCTGTGCCCAGCGGACGATCTTCTGTGACATACTCGATATCCACCCCAAAGTTGCGCCCATCGCCAAAATGATCAGTAATAACCTCTGATTTGTAATGCGTCGTCACATTGATCTGGGTGATACCCGCTTCGCGCAGCCCCTCGATAATGTGTTCCATCAGAGGGCGTCCGCCCACAGGAAGCATGGGTTTGGGGAGGTTCTCCGTCAGGGGACGCAGGCGTGTGCCAAACCCCCCTGCCATGACCACGGCCATCATTGGCGAAAGAGATTCGGGGAGGAGGTCATCCAGGGTAGCCAGATCGACCACGCGATCTTCCTCATCCAGCAGCGGCAACTGCCTCACCTTATGCTGGCGCATCAGACCGAGGATATCAAGGCGGTCCGCACCCGCTCTTGCCACAACCGGCCTGGGATAATCCGGGTCGACTCCGAGCAATTTCCTGATGGGGGTTTCCAGGGGAGTGCCAGCCAGGATTGCACGCCGGATGTTGCCGTCCGTGATGGTCCCCAGCAGATGCCGCGAGTCATCCACAACCAGAACGATGCCTTTCAGATTGTGGTTGATGCTGTCCATTGCGTCACGGATGGTCTTGTCCGGCGAGATCAGGATGTGGTCGATATTCTTCATGTCATTCCTATTCATCGTACGGGCAGAGGAGTCATTCGACATCCCGAATCAACATAAATGCCTCTGCGTAATCCACGCCAAGGGTGGCCCCCCGGTGGCGCGCCAGTGCGCGAATACTTGCCGGACCCCGGGGCATGGGGTCAGCCTGGTATTCCGTTTCGTAAAACGACATGATCTCGATCTTCCGGTCGATAAACGACGAAATATCCCGGTAGACAACGGGCATAAATTGTCTCCCCGGCAGGATCGGCGCGGCGTCTGTGGAGGAAAGGGTTTCGTAGCAGAGGATTCTGTGGACGCCTAACCTGGCCATGTAAAACGGTTTTAGCACCGACATCGTCGCCGTGAAGACAACGCCGTGATCGGTATGCACATCCCCACCGTGGACCACGTAGACCACCTCAGGCCGAACCTCGCTGATGGCATCCCTCAGGGGAGCGATCAGATCGTTCTGTGGGACGGTATCAAGGCGCGCCGTTGGCATTCCAAGCCTCATAACCCACTCAAACGCGTAGGCTGAGGCGACGCGTTCCACCTCTGCCGATTTTCGGGCGATCACGTCCGCAGACCACATAGGTTCATAGGCCTGCGTCACGATCAGCCAGAAAAGGGAGTCTCCACCTGCGTGGTGTCTTAACAGAGTTCCCCCGCAGCCCAGGGTCTCGTCGTCGGGATGTACGGATATGGCCAGGACGCGCATCAGTCTCTCCCGAGCACCACGCCTACAGGAACCTCGGCATTCCCGTCGACATTGAAGTCAAGAAGCGTCAGGGATCCGTCCCCTGTGCTGACGCGAAGGCCATCCGGACCTCGCTCAACGACGGTACCGGGCTTTATTCCGTGTCCACGAAGGTCCCCGGGCGTCTCCTCAAGACGGCTTTTCCAGATGATGATCTTGTGATCACCCCAATAGGTGTGCGCTCCGACATAAGGATGCGTTAAGGCACGAACCAGGTTATAGGTCCCCAAACCGGATGCGCTCCAGTGGATCTCACCATCCTTCTCGCCCCGCTTTCGCCAGTAAGTTGCCTGGCTGTGGTCCTGAGGAATCCGGGGAGCCGTACCACGTTTAAACTGGTCCAGAAACACCGGGATCGCCTCGCTGGCCAGGTCCTTGATCTTCTGGTAAAGCGTGCCGGCATCGTCCTCCAGCGTGATCGGAAAGGCCTTCTGCCAGAGGATGTCTCCGCTGTCCGCTCCCTCATCGATGTAGAAAAAGGTCATCCCGCTCTCCTGCAGACCTTCTACCAGCGCCCATATCAGGGGATGCCGGCCCCTGTTTCGGGGCAGCAGGGCCGGATGCGTTCCGATACACCCCTTCGGAGGGATCTCCAGGATATCTCTTGGGAGGAGCTGGGACCAGCCGAACACAAAGATGATATCAGGCATCAGGGAACGGAGCAGGGCAATCACGTCGGGGTCAGCCACTTTATGTATCTTGTATGTCGGAATACGATGAGCCTCGGCCACCTCCGAAAGGTCTGCAAAATCGGAATTAAAGGCTGCAAATCGCCGCTCCAGCGTGATCACCCCGACGATGTGTCCGCTATGTTTGATGATCTCCAGAAGGCAGTGGCGACTGAAGTCCACCGCGCCTATAAATACGATCCTCATGCAGGGCGCCCTTCCAGTATCTCGTAAAATCGCTTGATCAGCAGCCTGTCATCCAGATGGACTGCCCTCAGGACCTCCACGATCCGCCCAGCCGCATGTCCGTCTCCATACATATTGGTCAGCTGGGACAGCCCGGTCCGAAACTCCGCTGATAGCGCCGTCTGCACGCCGACCATAACCTCTTCACGTCTGTATCCCACGTCAATGACGTTGGGCCCATGAACTCTGCCGCGCTGTCGGGTGCCGATGTTCACCACGGGCAGCTTAAAGGAGGCAGCCTCCAGAATCCCGCTGGAGGAGTTGCCGACCATCGCGGCGCTGAAGCTCATCAGGCTGAAATACCCCTGTGTGCCCATATTCTTCAGGGCCCGCGCTTCAGGATGCGCACCGAGGTAGGTGTCAATGGCCTG
>SICM01000019.1 GCA_009694805.1 Candidatus Latescibacterota bacterium | reverse complement strand
TTTTAAAACCCCCCTGTCTGGCAGTTTCGAGCAACTTGAGCGAAGCGTCCAAACTGCAAAACGCCAGAAATCAGGGGTTTAACGTGATCTGTCAGTCGCCGGTCTTACGGGAAATCCTGCTGTCATCCGAGTTTTAAAACAGCTTCTTACAGTGGCTTCGGGTGTTTTACCTTCAGGCGTCCATAGTCCGCGCTCAACGATACGCCGCGTGATCTCGCAATAATGGAGCGGTGCGCCAACCTCGGCCAGCACAGTTTCCACAGCCGTTAGCACACTCATCAATCCGCCTCCTTATTGAGTTCACCCGCATTCGCCCGATTAGGAAAGCAGCGCATATCAATATTCAGATCACATCACGAAATCGCGAAATGGGCGCAAACTGCCCAGGCATCAGGCGATATATCGTTTTTTCGTAGGGGCGACCCGGTGGGGCGCCCATCAGCATCATAACAAACGGACCGCCGGGCGAGGCAACGCCTCGCCCCTACAAAAACCGGGTAAACCGACCGATCCTGGGCCACAGTCGCTCATTTCGTGATCTACTGATATTCGGTCTTCTCTACACCTTCACCCCGCGCCACTCGTCCTTCCGCCGGGTCACGTCGATCACATTCCCGTCCGGGTCAGACACCTTGAAGGAGACCGTGGGCCGGGCGTCCGGCTCATTCCGCTCCTTCACATTGTCCCGCAGAACCTCAAACCCATTCGCCACGCATTTGTCGAACGCCGCGTCCAGATCCTCCACGATGAACCCGAGGTGGATGAACTCCGTGGGCTCCGGCAGCGACGCCCGCGCCGGCCCGTCGTAGGGCAGCAGCGTCATATTCAACGTCCCGTCCGACAGGTCCATCGATCCGGACCCGGACGGCCGGAACCCCACGAACGAGAGGCCCAGAATGGACTCGTAGAACAACCGCGACCGCTCGATGTCCGCGGCCCGGATCGCGATGTGACGAAGGACACTACCCATATCCGCTCCTCCTGTCAACAGCGTCAGTGGTCATGTAATGAAGGCTCCGCTGAGAACCAGGGGAAACGGAGAAGGGGGAAACGGGGAAGATTCTCTCTCCGCTTCTCCGTTTCTCCGCTTCCCCGTTTCGTTCTTTTCTCTACTTCAACCCATATATCCTTTTCAAATTCCCCCCGAAGATCAACGCCTCGGCGTCCTTGCCCAGGTTCAGTCGCCGGAGGGCGTCCATCACCTGGATCGGGCGGTATTCGGGCATGTTCGACCCGAACACGATCCGCTCCGGCCCGAGCGTGTCGATCGCGGTCTTGACCTCGGTCGGAACCACCGCGTTCGGGTCGTTCCCCCAGCGTTTGTGGAACCGGAGGATCGTCGTCCCCAGGACAATGTTCTTGTTCTGCTGCGCGGCCTCCACCCCCTCCGACAGGTTGTCCGGGAGCCCCATGTGGTCCATGATCACCGGGATCTCCGGGAACCGCTTCGCCAGGTTGCCGATGCGGGTCGGGTGGCAGTTGTCCGGCCCGGAGTGGATGGACACGATGATCCCCAGATCTCGCGCGGCCTTCATCACGCCGTCCACCATCGGATCGTCGATCACATACTTATGGATGACCGGCATCAGCTTCATCCCCCGGAGCCCCCAGTCCCGGATTGCGGCCTGGATCTCCTTCACCGCCGCATCCCCCGTGCAGGGATTGATCAGCGCGCAGCCGAGCGTCCGCTTATTCCCCTTGAGCGTCTCGCCGAGCTCCCGGTTCTTCGGCGTCACCTCGGTGTTCGGCATGACCACGGCCACATCCACGCCGGCCTCGTCCTCCCAGGCCAGCAGCTCCTCCAGGGTGAACTGCCGTCCCTCATAGTTCGCCGACAGATACGCCTCAAAATCTCCGCGCATGACAGGCCTCCTTAAAGAAAAAGTCGCGGGTCACGGGTCCAGGGTCAAAACCTACGACTCTGGACTCTGTTTATTCTTGCAACACCCCTCTCGCCTCCGCCGCCTTCTCCTCGTCCACCAGGCCGAGCAGGACCAGTCCGATCAGAAAAAAGACCCCGGTCAACAGAATGGAGAGCCGGGACGTGCCGCTGTAGTGCCGCACGATCCCGAACACCAGCGGCCCCCACACCGCGGAGAATTTGTTGAACACGGAGAAGAACCCGTAAAACTCCGCCGAGGCCTCCTTCGGGATGAACGCCCCGTAGAGCGACCGGCTGAGCGCCTGGCTCCCGCCCAGGACCAGCCCTACGATACCGCCCAGAATCCAGAACTCTGACGGCTGCGTCATCCGGTAGGCGTAGAACGCGACGCCCATCCAGACCAGGAGAGACCCCATGATGGTCCGCTTGGTCCCGACCCGGCCCGCAATCCACCCGAACAGCAGCGCGCCGGGAGCCGCCACGATCTGGATCATCAGGAAACACCCCAGCAGCGTCCCCATCTCGAACCCCAGCTCCGCCTTGCCGTAGATCGCCGCCATGCTCAACACCGTCTGGATGGCGTCGTTGTAGATCATGAACGCCGCCAGAAACATCCACAGGTGCCGGTGCCGGAGCGCCTTCCGGAAGGTCTGCCAGGTCCGCTGGATCCCAAAGGCGACCGTCGAAACCCCCCGTGGCAGGAGTTCCACCGCCGGGGCCTCGTACATAAAATGGAGCGCGACCAGCCCGAACCCCAGCCACCAGAGTCCCGCGGAGCACAGGCTCAGGCGGACCGCCGTCCCCAGCCCCAGCGCCTCGTGGTACTGGACGACGAGCAGGTTGATCAGGAACAGCAGCCCGCCCCCGGCGTAGCCACAGGCATACCCCCGCCCGGACACGGCATCCAGGCGGTCCGGCTCCGCCAGGTGAGGGAGGAAGGCGTCATAAAAGACGTTGCCCCCCACAAAGCCGATGTTTCCGACGGCCATCAGAAGCATGGCCAGCCCCACATCCCCGGGCCGGAGGACGTACATGGAGGTCGCGCTGAGGCCCCCGATGCAGCAGAAAAAGGTCAGAAATAGCTTTTTTCGAGCCGAGAAATCGGCGATGGCCCCCAGCGTCGGGGCGACCAAGGCGACGATCAGCGCAGACCCCCCCACCGTCACCCCCCACAACGTCGTGGCGTTCGTGGTCACATCCAGAACAGGCACCCGCACGCCGGCCTTGGGGACCACGGCGTCCGCGAAGTAGACCGGGAGCATGGCCCCCACGGTTGTGGTGGCGAAGGCGGAGTTCGCCCAGTCGTACAGGCACCAGCCGAAGACCGTCCGGTCGCGCTCGGTTCCTCCTTTCATCCCCCGGCCTTTTTATACTTATTCCGGTAGACCTCCAGCGACCCGTCGTCCTCCGGCTCGTACCCGAGCAGGGCCTTCGCGTTGGAGAGATCGAACTTCTTCTCCCCGCCTCTGGACACCCCGTAGAAGATCCCGAACGGCGCCTGCTCCGTCTCGATGCACCGCCACGTCAACTGCGCCATGTCGCGCGGACTCAGCCACCGGGACAGGCCCGGCTCGTAGAGACGCCCCGGGTCGTCCTCCCCGTTGAAGTTCGCGATCCGGAGACAGAGCACCCGGATGCCGTGGCGCTCGGCGTAGAGCCGCCCCAGCGCCTCCCCGAACGCCTTGCCGGCGCCGTAGATGCTGTCCGGGCGGACCGGCAGGTCCGGTTGCGATTGAAGTCCCTCCTTCTCGTAGTGCCCCGTGACATGGTTCGTGCTCGCGAACACCACGACCGGAACCCGGTTGAGGCGCGCGGCCTCGTAGATGTTGTACACGCCGGGGATGTCCACCTGGAGCGTCGACTGCGCGCGCGTGGCCTGCGTCGACCCGCGCCATTTGGCCAGGGCCAGGTGTACGATCGCGTCCACCCCGGCCGTGGCCTCCAGCATCGCCTCGAAGTTGGCCACGTCGGAGGTCACCACCTCGTCCCCCTTCTCCACTTCGGGGACGTTGGAGTGAAACAGCAGCCGGAAGTCGTAGCGGTCCCGCAGGTGTTTCCGAAGGGCCTCCCCGATCGCGCCCGCCGCCCCGGTGATGAAGATTTTTTTTCGTTTTCCCATCTATCCTCTCGCTTTTCTCTGCGGTAAAGTTCTTTTATGATAAGTCCACTTCTTCGATCAAGCGGCAGATGTCGTCCCCCACCTCCGCCGTCTTCGAGCGGCCCCCGATGTCCGGGGTGCGGACCTTCTCCTCCCTCAGGTTCTGCCGGATCGCCCGGTCGATCAGCCCGGCCGCCCGCTTCTCGCCCATAAAATCGAGCATCATCCCGGCGGAGAGGATGGCCGCCAGCGGGTTGACGATTCCCTTCCCCGCGATGTCCGGGGCCGACCCGTGGACCGGCTCGAACATCGAAGGATGCCGCCGGGACGGGTCGATGTTGGCGCTGGCCGCCAGCCCCATGCTCCCGATGAGGATCGCGCTGATGTCCGTCAGGATATCCCCGAACAGGTTGGAGGCCACCACCACATCGAAGCTCTCCGGCTTTCGAATGAAGTCCATGCACGCCGCGTCGATCAGCTTCGACTCCGTCTCGATGTCCGGATACGCCTCCGCCACGTCGCGGAACACCTCGTCCCAGAACACCATCCCGTAGCCCTGGGCGTTGGATTTCGTGATGGACGTCACCTTCTTCTTCTTGTTGCGCTGGCGGGCCGCCTCGAAGGCATAGCGGATGATCCGCTCCGTCCCCCGCCGGGTGAAGACCGAGGTCTGGATCGCCACCTCATGGTCGCTCCCCTGATACACCCGCCCCCCCACGTTGGAATACTCCCCCTCCGTGTTCTCCCGCATCACGACCAGGTCGATCTCCCCGGCCTTCTTGCCCGCCAGGGGCGACGCGACCCCCTCGAAAAGTACTGCCGGTCGCTCGTTGACGTACTGGTCGAAGGCCCGGCGGATGGGCAGCAGAAGCCCGTTCAGGGTGACGTGATCCTGAATGTCGGGCCAGCCCACGGCCCCCAGGTAGATGACGTCGAATTTCGACAACTGTTCTATGGCATCCTCGGGCATCATCCGGCCATGCTTCCGGTAGTGTTCCGACCCCCAGCCGAAACGGACGTAGTGGAATTTCAGATTTCCGGCCCTCCGGGCCGCGGCGTTCAGCGCCTTGATCCCCTCGTCCACGACCTCGACGCCGGCTCCGTCTCCGGGCAACAGCGCAATGTGATAGGAACCCATCTCTCCTCCTCTTACCAAATAGTCCTGAGCAATGAGTCCTGGGTCCTGAGTAAAGTCAAAAACTCCGTTCTTTAAGTTTTTACTCAGCACTCAGCACTCAGCGCTCAGCACTTTTTTCTTGACAACCCTCCGCGTCCCGATTACATTATTCGCGCTCTGAAAGACGCTCCGCCTCCATTCCCCTCACACCTCGATTGTTTGCCCCTTATGGAAGAAGAACGCCGCCAATACCTCCGCGTCTCGACCCGAATCCCGGTGATGTTCCGGGCCCTTTCCCTCTGGTCCCTCGGCAGCGCTTCCGCGGGCATGCGGGAGGGCATGATCCACAACCTCGGGGCCGGCGGCGTCCAGATCTCCACCGACGTCCTTCTCCCCGCCAACACCGCCATCTTCCTCCAGTTCAACCTCCTCGGTGGCCCCCAGGCCGACCTGGCGCACGGCCGCGTCGTGGCGACCCTGCCCCACGGAAATCGCTATCTCCTCTCCGTCGCCTTCACCGAAATCAGCGCCAAACTCCTCCAGGCCATCGAGGACTTCGTCATCACCTCCACCCCGAACGAGAGCCAGAAACTCCTCTTGTAGCTGTGAGCGTTCCGCTGTCAGTCGTTGGCTGTAGGCAAACGGCAAATGGCAAATGGCAAACGTGAAAGACATAATCTTTTTGTTTTTACGTCTGCCGTCTGCCGTCTCACTAATAGAAGTTGTAACTCATCGTCGCCGTCCACTCGTGCCGTTTCGGGTTGAGGCCGCTGCCCTGGAAGATGAGACGGCGGTACCCGGCCTCCAGAAAGAGGTCGAGGACAGGCTCGAAGGTCGCCTTGCAGCCGAACCGCGTCCGGCCCTCCCGGATGCCCGCCAGAAACTGCTTGGTCCTCACGTCGTCCCCCGGCCGCTGGCCCAGGTCCGGGTCCCCCCCCACGTTCATCACCGTCCCGTCCATCAGCACCGGATTGGACCCGTGCCGCTCCCGGGATGCGGAGAGCGTGAACGACAGCGCCCCCGTGAACCGGTGGAGGACCTCCCCGTAAATCCCGTCGGAGTTAGGCCCCAGGGGATGCCCCAGCAGCATCTCGTCATGCTGGTAGCGGTTGATGTTGAACAGGTGCGTGTAGACCCACGGCTCCACGCGCACGAACTCCCCCCGGACCTCGGTATCCCGCAACCCGCCGGGGTCCACCCAGAGAAACCCTGCCTGGACCGCGAATTTGTTGCTGAACGCGTTCGGCCCCTGGAACTTGGACAGATCGTCCAGAAACAGCGCCCCGTAGACCTTGAGGTTCCGGACGAGACGGAAGTCCACATCCAGACCGAGCGCCGTGTTGTCCTTGTCACCCAAGAAGGTCTGGGTCGCAAACAGGAACGAGGCGGGAATCGCGTACGCGAACTCCACCCCCCGGTCCCCGTAGATCAGGATCTCCTGCGCCCCTATGGTGATGCGGGACGTGATCCCCACCTCGACGCGGTGCGCGGACAGGTACTTCCGGCGCTCGAACGTCCGCAGATGCCCGTTGTCCTCCCGCGTCCGGGCCGTGTCCAGCAACCCCGACCGGAGAAACCCCATCAGGTGGACGAACTTGACGCGTCCATAGCGCGCCCGCAGCTTGACGAAGGGGAACGAGGGGGCGTTGTCCGACAGGAACAGGCTCCCCGTGAAGGACGGCCCCCACGACTCGAAATCCTTCCCCATCGCCACGTCGAACCACGGCGTCCCCACCACCACCTGCCCCGTGGCCTCCCGAAAGTCCCCCAGCTTCCCTTTCACCTCCAGAAATTCCACCCGCCCCCCGATGATGTCTGCATGGGACCGGATCGCCCGGTTGCCCTGCTGCCGCGCCTCCCAGTGTCGGACACGGAACCCGACCAGCCGTCCCGCCGTGCCCTCGACGAACCCGCCCACCTGCGTCAGCGAGGTGCGCGCCCCGTCGTCCGATGCGATGAACTGCTGCCGGAGCAGGGCGTCGATGGAGACATACCCCTCCGCCCCCTCCCACGCGCCCAGGTGTCCCCCCGCTCCCAGACGCCGGAACAGAGACCCGGATGCCGGCGGGACCTCGACCCCCATGGCGCGCAACTCCGGCCCGAATTCCACTTTCAGCCGGCCGATCTGCCCGGACTCCGCGGACGTCAGTCTCTCCCTCTTTGTTGAGTCGATCTGTCCCGACGCCGCGGCCGTCGGTCTCTCCCCCTTCGCCGCACGGTCCAGGATCTGCCGGAGCGCCCGCGCCACCTCCATGCGCGACATCGGCCGGGTCCCGTTCCCCCAGCCCCGGAGCCACCCCTTCGCCTCGAACCGGTCGATCAGCCGGTAGACCGGATGGTTGAGCGCGACGCCCACCGTGGGGTCGCCGTGAGCCACGACAGGCCACAACGTGAAATGCAGAATGCAGAATGCAAAATGCAAAATGCAAAACAGAACCGCAACCCGCCCCTTTTCATCTTTCATTTTGCACTTTACACTTTGCATTTTTCACTTTCTCGCATCCGCCGCGCAACGAAACCCCGCATCCCGCAGGCGCTCCGTGGGCAGAAAGCTGCTGTTTCGATACGTCGTGCGGGCGTACACACGCGTGGCCGCCCAGGACCCGCCCCGCAGCGTGCGCACCCCCGCCCCGTTCCACCCCCTTCGGGTTCTTTCTCGGAGACCTTCCGTAGGCGTCCGACCCATACCAGTCGGCCACCCACTCCCAGACATTGCCCGCCATGTCGAGCGCCCCGCAGGGGCTGGCCCCCGATGGGAAGCGTCCGACCGGGGCCGTCGATTGCACATATCCGTCGTCCCCGTTGTAGACGTTGGCGCGCGCGGAGTCCCCCCCTCCGAACGCATTCCCCCACGGCCAGACCCGCCCGTCCGTCCCCCGCGCCGCCTTCTCCCACTCCGCCTCGGTCGGCAGCCGCTTCCCCGCCCACCGGCAGTAAGCCGCTGCATCGAACCACGTGACGCCCACCACCGGGTGGTCCGGCCGCTCGCGGGCCGCCTCCGGCCACCGCACGGCCCCGCGTCCCTCGAAGTTGCCCGGGGTGTGGGGACTCTCCGGACCCCCGTCGGCCTTCCAGAAGAGGGCATAGGCCGCATTCGTCACCTCCGTCCGGTCGATAGCGAAGGCATCGAGGGACACGGTGTGGGGAGGGGCTTCATCCTTCTCTCCTTCCGCCGACCCCATGAGGAAAGGTCCCGCAGGGACTTCGACCGTGTCGTCCGCCCAGGCAGGACAGAAGGCAGTAAGCAGAAGGTAGAAGGCCAAAAGTAGGGGTCGGGGGCCAGGGGCCGGGGGCCGGGGAAAACCAATCTCTGACCCCTGTTTTTGCTTTTCCTGACCCCTGACCCCTGGCCCCTTCCTTTCTCAGAACCCCCATCCCCTGAGCGAAGGATAATTGAGGACATCGATCCCCTTCTCCGCGAAGACCTCCCGCGCGCCGAGCACGAACTTGCGGATGACGTTGATCGGCACCACGAATGCCGTCCCGTACTCGATCTGCCGGGCCTCTTTCACCACGGTCTCCTCGATCAGGCGGGGCGTCATCCGCACCCCCTCGCCGAGCATGTCGTTCGGCGCGATGTAGCGAATATTGTTCGTGGAGGCCCATTTGCACAGGCCGACCAGCTCCACGTTGGGCAGGCCGTCCCGGATGGCGATCACCGGCCCGCCGCTGTACCCGAGGTTGACTGTGGCCGCCACCTGGAAATCCCCCTCCCGCGCCCCCGGGCTGACGATGCCCCACGTCAACTGCGCCTGGCCGTGCGGATAGCCGAGCAGATAGGTGAGGGTCCCCCAGTCCAGCGCCGAGGAGTCCCCCACCCTGAAGCTGAAGTCCTCCAGCGCACCTGTCGTCGCCGGGATGCTGGCCGTCAGCAGCGCCAGGTCCTGCTCCCGGTCCACCTTCCGCACAGCCGCCCCGGCGTGGACCCCCCCGCGTCCGGTGATGAACACAAAATCAGAGGTCTTCACCGAGATCGAGGTCAGGACCCCGGTGGGCTGGCCCTGTTCGTCCCACAGGTAGGAACGCATCGTGTCCGGGGCTGTGACCACGTGCGCCACCGTCAGGACCACGCCCGCATCCAGGCCCGTGCCGGTGGCCCGCCGGGCGATCAGCACCCCGGACCCGACGACGGAATGGGCGTCCCGGGAGATGACGATGCCCGCCTCCCCGCGCAGCAGACGAAACCCCGTCGGACTCGCCGGGTCGGAGAAGGGCTTTCCCTTTCGGTCCAGATCGTGGTGGTAGTGCGTCGTCCGGTACTCCGGCGTCCACGTCACCTTCACCGTGGCGGCGAACAGGCGGTCGAACACCCGCCGTGACTCGGCCGTGACAGCCGGCAACTGGCTGTCGTAGAGGCCGTCGTGGGGGATCACATACTTTGGGGCACAGGCGAAGGCGAGCGCAAGAGCGATGACGGAACAGCGAACGAGGAGGGCGAGAGATGAGAGGTGAGGGTCCATGATCTAAAAAAGGGGGTCAGGATAAAAGAATGGGATTTTCGTACGGGCTCTAATATGGGGGAAAGCAAAATCCAAGTCAAGGCTGAAAAAGGTCTTGATGTCCCCTGCCGCGTTTGTTTTACTTGACAACCTATTTGGGTTTTATTAGGTTGTGGCACACGTACTAAAGCGTGGAATGGGAGACGCAAACAGGTCTTTCACGTTTGGCGTTTCATGTTTGACATTTGACACGATTGGGAGGACACGATTAATGGCAACGAAGGAGATCGCCCTGAAGGCAGGGCCCCACGACCGGCTGCATTGTCCGGCCTCCGTGCCCCTCGGAGATGCCGGGGTCACTCAGGCATCGCTGCGGGAGAGCGGGTCGGATGCCCCGGTGCCCTGTCAGGTCGTCGTGCGCGGGGGACAGGCGTCCCTGCACTGGATCGTGGAGGATCTGAAGGCGGGCCAGGAGCGAAAATATCAGATCGCCCTCGGCGCCGAAGGGGGAGGCCAGAAAGGGGGGGTCGTTCTGGAGAAGACCCCGGAGCACGAAGTTCGCGTCTCCGTCGCCGGAAAACTGGCCACGGCCTACCGCTACGGCGCAGACCTGGCGCGCCCCCACCTCTACCCACTGGTCGGACCCCACGGAGACGGCGTCACCCGCAACCTCGCAGCCCCCGGAGACAAGCTGGATCACCCCCACCACCGGTCCGTCTGGATCGCCCACGGCGAAATCAACGGGCTCAACAACTGGGCGGAGACGCCCGGCCACGGCAGGACGAAGCACACCGGCTTCGACGCCCTGGAGAGCGGCCCTGTCCTCGGACGCATCGTGGCGAAGGGGGACTGGGTGGGTCCCGAAGGATGGGCCTGCCCCACGCGGGCGAACAAGCTCCTGGAGGAGACCGCGGAATGGACCTTCTATAAGGCGCCGACCCTCACCTTCGACCTCCGGTTGACGCTCAAAGCGATGGACATGGACGTGCTCTTCGCCGACACGAAGGAGGGCGGCCTGGCCTCCATCCGCGTCCAGGAGTCCATGGAGGTCCGGCACGGCGGCAGGATCGAGAACGCCTACGGCGGCATCGGCGAGAAGGAGACGTGGGGCAAGCCCGCCCACTGGTGCGACTACTCCGGCCCCGTCAACGGCAGGACCGTCGGCGTCACGATCATGGACGCCCCGGACAGCTTCCGGCACCCCACCCGTTGGCACGTGCGGGACTATGGCCTGATGACCGCCAACCCCTTCGGCCTCTCCCACTACACCGGCGACATCAAGCAACGGTCCTACTATGTCCTGCCGGCGGGACAGGAATTGAAGGCCTCCTACCGCTTCTACGTCCACGCCGGGGATGCGGCCGAGGGGCGCGTGCGGGAGCGGTATCACGACTTCGCCAATCCTCCAGTCGCCCAGATCGTGTGAAAAAACGGGGCCGGGGGCCAGGGATCGGGTGTCAGAAAAAAACAAAGACCGATGATCTGTACTTTTCCTGACACCTGACACCTGCTTTTGCCTTTCCCGACCCCTGACCCCTGATCCCTTGTTTTGAGGTCTCGTCATGCTACGCAAACTCGGCACGGTCCTCCTGTGGGTCATCGCGGCCTTCATGCTCTCCTCGGTCACCATCTTCAACCCGGGGCAGGTGACCGACTGGTTCGTTCGCATCTTCAACATCCAGCAGACCGTGCCGGTGCTCAGGCCGCTGGAGATCTCGGAGCGGGACCGCCAGATCCGGGCCGTGGCCGACGCCGTCTCCGAGGCCGACCTCCGGGCGACGGTGGAGCGGCTCGCGTCGGTCCCCTCCCGGCTCGTCGGCTACCCCGGCCACGAAGAGGCGTTTCGCTACGTCCAGGAGCAGTTCGGGCAGGTCGGCCTGAAGGACATCCGCGTCGAGTCGTTCCCCGTCACCGTCCCCATAGACAAAGGGTCGAAGCTCCGCGTCGCGGGCACGGGGCAGGAGATCCCCCTCTACGGATTCTGGCCCAACCAGGTCCGCACCCCCACGCTTCCCGAAGGAGGGGTGACCGGCCCGCTGGTCTACGGCGGGAAGGGGGAGTTCAAGGACTACGGCGGGAAGAAGGTGGACGGCAGCGTCGTCCTCCTCGGCTTCGGCAGCGGCCAGAGCTACATCAACGCCCGGATGCTCGGCGCGAAGGCCATCCTCTTCTACGATGACGGCGGGGTCAACCAGGGCCAGGCCTCGGACAAGTTCCTGCGCGTCCCGGCGGACATCCCCCGCTACTGGGTGCGCAAAGAGGACGCCCCCGCCCTCCTTCAGCTCGCCGGGGCCGGCGCGGAGGTCACCGTCGAGGGCCGGATGGACTGGGAGGAGGTCCAGGCTAAGAACCTCTACGGCGTCATCCCCGGCCTCGACGCCCCCATCGACGCGCACAGTGACCGCCGGTGGAAGGACCAGGTCATCGTCCTCTCCGCCTTTTACGACGCCGCCTCTGTCGTCCCTGCCCTCGCCCCGGGCGCGGAGAACGCCACGGGCATGGCCGCCCTGCTTCAGGCGGCCAGGGCGCTCCAGAAGGCGCGGCCGAAGTACACCGTCATGTTCCTGGCCGCGTCGGGCCACTTCCAGGGCATGGCCGGGATCAACGACTTCCTCTACCGCCATTCCCGCGTCAGCGACCACTTCCGGGAACTCATCCCGGACAAGGACAAGATCGACTTCAAGCTGTTCATCGGCCTCGACCTCTCTTCTGAGAGCGACCAGATCGCCAGCTTCTCCCACGCCACCTTCTACAACTCCACCTGGCAGACCAACAACTACCAGAACAACCTCCTGGCCCCCTACGCCAAAAAGTTCACCGACTACCTCCACCGCGTCTATCCCGGCACCGCCGACTCCCTCCGCCACATCGACGCCATCGCCCCGCCCAAGCGGACCTGGAAGAACTACATGCCCATCCGCCTCGGCTTCGACAGCGAGGCCGTCACCTTCGTCGGCAAGGAGGGCATCACCCTGGCCACCCCCTCCACGGTGCGAGACCTGGTGGACACCCCGAACGACCTGCCCGACCGGGTGAACTATGCCAACCTGACCCAGCAGACGCGGTCCGTGGTCGCGGCCCTCCTGAAGGCCGTCGAAGACCCGGACTTCTTCCGCGTCTCCAAGCTCGTCCTCCAGGACCTGGGCCACAGCCTGAAGGGCCGCATCCTCTGGTTCCGGCGCGACGTGGACTTCGCCATCCCCCGCGTGCCCGTGCCGGGGGCTGTGGTCACCTACCAGCAGCCCGCCCCCACCAACAGCGTGGGCGGCATCCGGACGCTCATCGTGACGAAGACCACGACCGGCCCCCTCTACGTCCGGCACGAGGCCTCTCAGACCGGCCCGGACTACGGGACCGAGCAGGAGGTCGAAAAGACCGGGCGGTTCAGCTTTCCGATCGTGGCCAACCGCTTCTCCAACCAGATCCTCGCCTATGAGCTCCACCCGGAGAGCGGGGAGATCGTCTCCGCCCCGGACATGGGCACGGAGGGGAACGGCAGCTTCCCCATCGATCAGCGCTACGGCTGGTGGGAGAACGAGATGATGGAGGTCCTGTTCAAGTGCCGGGCCATCAGCATCTTCGAGATCGTCGACTCGAGCTACCTGTCCGCCCTGGACAACATGACCGTCCTGGGCGCCAACGACACGCAGCCCCAGTGGTACGGCTATTCCTACGTCCCCAACCAGAGCCGTCAGGAGAACAACATCACCCGCGCGGCCGTGGCCTTCGGCAGGCCCGATGACCGGCTGAAGATCCTGATGAGCACCGGCATCTTCGGCATCAAATATCTGCTCATCAACGCCCCGGAGGACCTCCTCCTCAACCCGGTCTCGCCCGAGAAGGTGGATGACGCCACGCTCGACCGGGCGATGGGCGTCGGCTACAGCACCTCCGAGGGTTTCATCCCCGTCCCCTCCTACCAGGCCGCGCGCGACATGTGGGTGATCGACGACGTGCGCATGAAACAGCTCGCCCGCTACGGCGTGTCCAACCAGCGCCTCTTCCGCCTCCACGAGGAGGCGCGGCAGGCCCTGCTCGATGCGAAGAGCCATCTCGAGGCCCTCGACTACGAGAAGTTCGTCGCCTCGGCGCGGCAGGCCTGGGGCCTGGAGGCCAGGGGCTACCCGGAGGTCAAGGAGACGGCCAATGACACCGTGCGCGGCATCATCTTCTACTTCATCCTGCTCCTCCCCTTCTCCATGTTCTGCGAGCGGCTGCTGTTCGGGTTCCCGGACATCCTGCGTCGGCTGATGGGGTTCGCGGGGTTCTTCACCCTCCTGTTCATCGTCCTCCGGTTCGTGCATCCGGCGTTCAAGCTGTCGTCCTCCCCCTACATCATCTTCCTCGCCTTCGTCATCATGGCCATGGGGGCCGTGGCCATGGTCATCGTCATCTCCAAGTTCGGCGACGAGGTCAAGAAGATGAAGCGCGCCTCCTCCGGCGTCCACGAGGCCGACGTGGGCCGGATCAGCGCCACGGCCGCGGCCATCACCCTGGGCATCTCCAACCTCCGGAAGCGCCCCATACGCACCTGGCTGACCGCCGCCACGCTCACCCTGCTCACCTTCACCGTCCTGTCGTTCACCTCCGTGCAGACGGCGCTCAAATTCTACAGGCTCCCCCGGGACAACAAGCCCACCTACGCCGGCGGCCTCATCCGGGACCGTGCCTGGCGCGGGCTCCAGGAGTCCGTCCTCTCCTACGTGGAGAGCGCCTTCGCGGGAAAGGCCACCCTGGCGCCCCGCGCCTGGTACATGTCTCAGGTGAAGGGGGAGCGCGCCTACCTGGACTTCGAGCGCGTCTCCGAGGGCAGCCGGCAGGAGCCGGCAGGGAAAAATTATCTCGAATTCGACATCGGCGTCACGACCGGGACCAGCAGCTTCGTCAACGCCATCCTGGGCCTCACCCCGCAGGAGACGGAGGTGACCCACGCGGATAGGCATCTCATCAGCGGCCGCTGGTTCCAGCCCGGCGAGCGGGACGTCTGCATCCTCCCCAATGACCTGGCCGAGCTCGTCGGCATCTACCCGGAGGACGCCGGGAAGGCCCGCATCCGGACGCTCGGTAAGACGTTCACCGTCATCGGCATCCTGAACTCCGAGGGGTTCAACAAGTACAAGGACATCGACGACGAGAAGCTCACGCCCGTGGACACCGTGAAGGAGAAGGACCAGCTCTCGGAGCAGGCCGACCAGGACCCCCGCGTCGTGGCCGCCGCGCCCATCGAGAGCTTCACCCACCTCGAATCGACCAACGTCCTGCTCCTCCCCTACGAGACCGTCCGGGGCATCGAGGGCCAGCTCGTCTCCATCGCCGTCACGAACTTCAAGGATGCGAATGGAGCCCCGAAGGCAGACTTCCTGACCGACATCGAGGACTTCATGTCCCGCGTGTCGCTGACCATGTTCGTCTCGTATAACGAAAAGGTCGTCGTCTACTCCTCCATCGGGTCCACCTCCATCTCCGGCCTCGGCAACCTCTTCATCCCCATCGTCATTGCCGCCCTCATCGTCCTCAACACCATGATGGGCGCGGTCTACGAGCGCTTCCGGGAGATCGGCATCTACTCCTCCGTGGGCCTGGCCCCGTCCCACATCGGCGCGCTCTTCCTGGCCGAGGCCGCCGTGTTCGCCACGCTCGGCGCGGTCCTCGGCTACCTGATCGGGCAGACGATGGTCCTGTTCCTGTCCATGGCCGGGAAGCTGGGGGGCATGTCCCTCAACTACTCCTCCCTCTCCGCCGTCTCCTCGACCCTCATCGTCATGGTCACCGTCTTCCTCTCCACCCTCTACCCGGCCAAGAAGGCGTCCGACATGGCCGTGCCCGACGTCACCCGAAAGTGGTCGTTCCCCGAGCCAGACGGGGACCGGTGGGTGTTCGACTTCCCGTTCACCGTCGGGGGGGCCGAGGTCCTGGGGATGTACACCTACCTGACGCGGGTGTTCGAGTCCTACGGCGAGGGGTCCGTCGGAGACTTCGTGGCCGACAATGTCAAATTCACCGCCACGGACCTCGATGGAGAACCGCAGTACGAGATCTCCATGACCACCTGGCTGGCCCCCTACGACCTGGGCATCAGCCAGGAGGTCCACCTGCTCGCCATCCCCACCGGGGAGTACAACATCTACCGGATCGAGGTCACGATCCACCGCCTGAGCGGGGACGTGGCCTCCTGGAAGCGCATCAACCGGGGCTTCCTCAACGTCCTTCGCAAGCGCTTCCTCGTCTGGCGCACCGTCCCGCCCGAACTCAAGGCCGACTACGCCGCGCAGGGCCGGCGGCAACTGGCCGGGGAGGCCGTGACGGCGTAAGCCCGCTTCCCGTTATGAAAACGGATCTCCGACCTGTCGCAGGCAAAGCTCAGGCCCGCCGTGGTCCTTGCCGACGCTGGCCGGGGTGATGGAGTGATTGTCAATGAAGGCCAAGAAGGCTACAAAAGACTTACCTAATTGTTTGCGTAGGCGGTTCGGCCGGTGGTCTTGAGGCCTATATCCGGTTACTACGGAATCTGCCGTCCGATATGGGTGTTGCTATCGTTATAGTCAATCACCTGAGAACCGTAGCCACCATGCTCCACGAGATACTCCCGCGGTACACCGGGATGCCGGTTGAACTGATCACGGAAAGATTAGTCATCCAGCCCAACCATGTGTTCATTATCCCAGAACAGCGCGATTTGCATGTTCTTGATGGTGAGTTCCGCCTAAAATCGATATCCAAGCATAGAGGTTGGCCCGACGTGATTACGGTGTTTCTGCGTTCCCTGACAGAGAATTGGGACGGCAAAATTATCGCTGTCATTGTCTCCGGCTATGATGGCGATGGGGCAGCCGCGCTGTGCGGCATAAAGGAAGTGGGGGGGGGTAACCATCGCGCAAAAGCTCGACACAGCCGCACAGCCAGATATGCCTGAGAGCGCGATTGCGAGCGGGTGTATAGATTTTGTCCTTTCTCCTGAGGATATTGCTAGGCAAATTGTACTAAGTGCACACGCAAATGAATAGTGGATCGGCATATACCACCATAAACAGGAAGCTGTACCAGCGGATGGTCGATTTGATCACGGACATCCTTCGTCAGCCCTTTTCAGGCATCGGCAAACCAGAACCACTTAAGGTCATTTAAGGTCATTTGCGATTCGACACACAGCCATGAAAATTGCCATCGGATCGGACCACGCCGGCTTCCGGTATAAGGAGCGAATCAAAGAGGTCCTGACGGCTCAGGGCCACGAGGTCACGGACTTCGGCACGGATTCCCCGGAGTCGGTGGACTACCCCCGCTTCATCCGGCCCGTCGCCGAGGCCGTCGCGCACGGGGATTTCGACCGGGGCATCGTCCTGGGCGGGTCGGGCAACGGCGAGGCGATGGCGGCCAACCGGGTGCGCGGCGTCCGGTGCAGCCTCTGCTGGAGCGTCGATTCCGCCCGCCTGGCCCGGGAACACAACGACGCCAACGTCCTCTCCCTGGGCGAGCGATTGTTGTCCTGGGACGAGGTGGTAGCCATCCTCGATGTCTGGCTGACCACGCCGTTCGAGGGCGGGCGGCACGTCAGAAGAATCGCGCAGATCGACTCGTAGAAAAAGGGAAAGTTCTATGCCCCCTATCACCGATGCCATGCCGGACCTGGAGCGCGACCTGAGGTTCGTCCCCGTCCAGAATGACAGTCCTCAGAGGTTGACAAAAGCGCAGATCCGGCAATATAATGAAAAAGGGTTCGTCTTCCCCCTGGACGTGTTCTCGCAGGACGAGATCGCCGTCCACCGCGCAGGCTTCAACCAGCTCATGGACAAGGCCCTGAAGGCCGGCTGGAACAGCTACTCGATCAACTGCTGGCACACCTTCTGCCCCGGCCTCTACGACCTGACCATGAGGCCCCGCATCCTGGACTATGTACAGGACCTGCTCGGCGAGGACCTGATCTGCTGGGCCACGCACTATTTCTGCAAGATGCCGGGCGAAGACAGGCAGGTGAGCTGGCACCAGGACGCCTCCTACTGGCCACTGACCCCCAGCAAGGTCGTGACCGTCTGGCTGGCCATCGACGACGCGGACGCCGAAAACGGCGCCATGCAGGTCCTCCCACGCTCGCATCTGCACGGACAGATCGCCTTCGAAAAAAGCGCGGAGGAGGAGCGCAACGTCCTGAGTCAGACGGTCCTCGCCGCGGAACGCTACGGGGACCTGCCCTTCACCTTCGAACTGAAGGCCGGCCAGATCTCCCTGCATTCAGACCTGCTGCTGCACGGCTCTCAGCCCAACCGCTCGGACCGCCGCCGCTGCGGCCTGACGCTGCGATACCTGTCGCCCGACGTCCGGGCCTACCGGGACTGGAACCGGATGGGCATCATCTGCAGAGGCTCGGACCCCGGCGGGCACTGGTTCCACAATCCCCGTCCCTCCGAGGACAGGATACCGGAAAAAAAGAAGTAGGGGCGCGGCATGCCGTGCCCTGCGTGGGCGTAATTCTCTCCCTGAAAAGGAGCCTCTCGTGGCCACCGATCCCCAGAGACAGCGCGATGAAGAGCAGTTCAACATCATGCCGGAGGAGGCGCCGTTCGAGGAGGGGTTCAACATCAAGACCCTCTGGGCCTGCCTCTTCGTCGGAATCGTCATGCTGCCCGGCGCCATCTACCTCGGCCTGGTCACGGGGCAGAGCATGGCCGGGGCCTCGGAATGGGTGACCATCATCCTCTTCCTGGAGATCGCCAAACGCTCCTTCATCCGGCTCCGCACCCAGGAACTGATCATCATCTACTGGATCGCAGGCGGCCTCGTGGCCGTGGGCGGGCGTCTCGGAACCGGCGCCCAGACCTACGGCGGGCCGTTCGGCGGGCTGATCTGGGATCAGTACATGATCCAATCCCCGGCGGCCGAGGGCCTCGCCAGATTCATCCCCACCTGGGTCGTCCCTGCCATGACATCGAGCGTCTACGCCGAGCGGACCTTCTTCCACAGGGACTGGATCGCGCCCATTATCGTCATGTTCACCGGCATGATCCTGGGCCGCGCCGGCTCCCTGTCCATGGGCTACGTCCTCTTCCGCGTCACAAATGACATCGAGCGCCTCCCCTTCCCGATGGCCCCGGTGCAGGCCCGGGGCGCGACCGCCCTGGCCGAGACCTCGTCCAAGCAGGAGGGGTGGCGCTGGCGGGTGTTCAGCACCGGCACCTGCATCGGCCTGGTCTGGGGCCTCCTCTACGTCGTCGTCCCCACCCTGTCGGGCATCTTCCTGACCGACACCGTGCAGATCCTCCCCATCCCCTTCATCGACTTCACAGCGGAGATCAAGTCCATCCTCCCGGCGGCCATCCTGGGCATCGGCACCGACCTGGGCCACCTCCTGATCGGCTTCGTCCTCCCGTTCTGGGTCGTCGTCGGGAGCTTCTTCGGGGCCACGATCTCTCAGCTCTTCGTCAATCCCATACTCTATTCCCTCGGCATCCTCCACCGCTGGTCCCCCGGCATGACCGCCATCCCGGCGAGCATCTCCAACCGGTTCGACTTCTGGCTCAGCTTCACCATCGGCACGGCCATCGTGGTCTTCCTCACCGGGGTGGGAATGGTGGTCAAGGCCCTGCGGGAGCAGCGCCAGAAACGCGCCGCCGGACAGGCCATCTCGATGCGACTGGAGGACCTCCCGAAGGGCCGGGGGGACGTCAGCATCGCCTTCGCCCTGGGGATCTGGGCCCTGTCCACCCTCGGCTTCATCATCCTCTGCCGCATCCTGGTCCCGAAATTCCCCTGGTACATCGTCACGGTCTTCGGGTTCGTCTACACGCCCATCATGTCCTACATCGGGGCGCGCATGATCGGCCTGACCGGGTCCCCCTACGGCGCGTCCATTCCCTACATCCGCGAGGCCTCCTTCTTCCTGTCCGGCTACCGGGGCACGGAGGTCTGGTTCGCCCCCATCCCCATCAGCGACTACGGGAGCCAGGTGGCTGTCTACAAGCAGTTGGAGTTGACCCACACGAAGTTCGGCGGCCTCGTCAAGATGTCCGCCCTCACCCTCGTCATCCTCTTCGTCTGCAGCCTCGTCTTCTGGCAGTTCATCTGGCGCCTCGCCCCTGTCCCGTCCTCCACCTACCCCTTCGTCCAGAAGTTCTGGCCGTTTGAGTCCACCATGCAGACGATGTGGATCAAGTCCACCATGAACCCGACGGACGTGCAGGGCGGGGCCGTGGGCATCGCCCTCCTGCGGGAGATCATCAAACCGGAGTACATCTTCACCGGCGCGGCCTTCGGCGGGCTCCTCTACGGCCTCCTCGCCTTCTTCAAGGCCCCCACCCTCCTGTTCTTCGGGTTCGTCAGCGGCCTCGGCGCGTGGCCCCACTTCGTCATCCCGCAGTTCGCCGGGGCGATGCTCGGCCGCTTCTACTTTCAGAAGCGGTTCGGCGAGGCCAGGTGGCAGGCCTATGCCCCCATTCTGCTGGCGGGCTACTCCTGCGGCATGGGGCTGATCGGCATGACCTCCATCGCCATCGCCCTCATCTCCAAGGCCATCTCGCAGGTGGTGTTCTGACGGAAGGCGTCGACGCCTCGACCATCCCAAAAGCCCGGATGCCGGCGCATCCGGGCTTTTGCATACAAGTGAATCAAGGAGGTCCGATGTCCCGCGTGTTTGACCTGCTGGCCCTGCGGCATTTTGCCCCGGGCGAGACCGGCGTCCGGCAACCCTTCGTCGACCTGAAAACCCTCGGTTGTTCCCTGACCTGCCTGGAGCCGGGGCAGCAGGTGAAGCCGCACGTCCACACGAATGCCGACGACGTCTGGGTCGTCCTGGAGGGTGAGGCGACCTATTATCAGGGGGACGGTCAGACCTGCCGCATCCGGCAGGGGATGCTCGCCGTGGCGCGCGCCGGAGAGGTCCACGGGGCGAGAAACGACGGGCCGGGGCGCTTCGCCTTCGTGTCGGCGTTCGGACCGATACCGGTCGATTTTGTGGACGGGACACCCTGATGGACGATTCCAGGGCCACCCGCCGGTCCGCGCTTCTCGTGGCGACATTGAGTTCCTTCCTGAACCCTTTCATGGCCTCCTCCGTGAACATCGCCCTCCCGTCCATCGGGAGGGAATTCGCCGTCGACGCCGTGCTGCTGAGCTGGATCCCCACCGCCTACCTGCTGAGTGTCGCCGTGTTTCTGATCCCCTTCGGAAGGGCGGGGGATATCTATGGCCGGAAGAAGGTCTTCACCTATGGGACATCCATCTTCACCGCCTCGACGCTCCTCCTGAGCGTCGCCAGCTCCGTCGGCGAGCTGATCGCTTTCAGGGTCCTTCAGGGCATCGGAAGCGCCATGATCTTCGGCACCAGCGTGGCCATCCTCTCCTCGGTCTTCCCGGCTTCGGAGCGAGGCAGGGCGCTGGGGGTGACCGTCGCCGCCGTCTATTCCGGGCTCTCCGCAGGCCCTTTCCTGGGTGGATTCCTGGCCCAGCAGTTCGGCTGGAGGAGTATTTTTTGGGCCGCCCTGCCCCTCGGCCTGCTCATCCTCGGCATCGTGAGATGGAAATTGAAAGACGAGTGGGCCGAGTCCAGGGGAGAGCCGTTCGACCTCTGGGGTGCCCTCTTTTACGGCGTCTCCCTGGTGGCAATCATGGACGGGTTCGCCTGGCTGCCGGGGATTCGGGGCGTGGCGCTGATCGTCGCCGGTCTCCTGGGGCTCGGGGCGTTTGTCCGGTGGGAGATGCGGGTGGCGCATCCCGTCCTGGGCGTCCACCTCTTCAGGGGGAACAGGGTCTTCGCCTTCTCCAGCCTGGCGGCCATGATCAATTACAGCGCGACCTTTGCCGTGGGCTTCCTGCTGAGCCTCTACCTGCAATATGTCAGAGGGTTCACGCCGCAACGCGCGGGTCTCATCCTGGTGGCCCAGCCCGTCGTGCAGGCCCTCTTCTCGCCGTTTGCGGGCAGGCTCTCCGACAGGATCGAGCCCCGGACCGTGGCCTCCGTCGGAATGGCCTTCACCGCCATCGGCCTCTTTCTGCTGGCGTTCCTCAGGGAAAAGACGGCCCTGGAATTCATCGTCCTCAGCCTGGTCTTTCTGGGGTTCGGCTTCGCCCTCTTCTCATCCCCCAACGCGAACGCCATCATGGGGGCCGTCGAAAAACGGTTTTACGGCGTGGCTTCGGGCGTGCTGGGGACCACGCGCATGCTGGGGCAGATGCTCAGCATGGGGATCGTGACGCTGATCTTTGCGATCCACCTCCAGGGCTGCCCGATGACCCCTGAAAGCGCCCCTCTCCTTCTGAAAAGCGCGAAGACGGCGTTCATCGCCTTCGCCACGCTCTGTTGCTGCGGTATCCTGGCATCCCTTTCGAGAGGGAAGATGCGATAAACCCAGATCGCGAGTCACGACCCTCACCCTCCCCCATACCCCCTCCCTCTCCCAACCCGGAAGAAGGAGGGGGCAGCCCTCACCCCGCCTCGCTTCGCTCGGCTTCCCCTCTCCCGCGTGCGGGAGAGGGGAAGGGGACGAGGTCCTGATATATTTTCTCCGGAGAACTTCCATGTCGATGTGGAACCGCCTCGCCGTCGCGTGTCTCCTGTTCCCCGCCGTCCTGGGGGCCGATCCCCCCGCCCCGAAGATCGCACAGAGCGCCTTCGTGGACAGTCGCGCGTCCCTGGTCGGCGACGTGACCGTGGGCGAGCGGGCGTTCCTGGCGCCGTGCAGCTCGGTGCGGTCCGGCCCTGGAGCGTCGGTGGTCATCGGGGACGAGAGCAACGTGCAGGACGGGGCCGTGGTGGTGGGGGTTTCGGATTTCGGATTTCGGATTTCGAACTTCAGAGTGGAGGTCCAAGGGGTGCGGATCGGGAGGCGGACGACCGTGGCGGCGCAGGCCCAGGTGTACGGCCCTGCGCGGGTGGGGGACAACGTCTTCGTGGGCATGCAGGCCCTCGTCTTCAACGCAGACGTGGGGGACGGATGCGTGATCGAACCGGGCGCGATGGTGATGGGGGTCCGGATTCCGCCGGGCCGCTACGTGCCCGCAAGCCTCGTGGTCATCGACCAGGACGCGGCCGAGGCCCTGCCCGGCATCGGCCCGCACTACCCCTTTCGCGAGATCAACGAAAAGATGGTGGCCGCATGTGTGAAGATGGCGGAAGAATATCAGCGAAAAATGAAAGACAAAAAATAAGGTACCTTTTCCCCCTGGCACTTGGCACTTGGCACTTTCCTTATGACCTCCTACACCTTCCGCCGCCCGGCGATGTACCTCAACGCCGGGGAGATCGCGACCATCAAGGGTCGTCTGGACCGGGAGCCGTGGGCCAGGGCCTTCGACCGGCTGATGGACAGCGCCGCCGTGGCCCTGGATCGTGAGCCGGACCCCGTCCAGGGGGACTGCGCCGATACCTCCGCAGATCGCGCCCGGCTCTCCAGGGACTGTTGCGCCGTGCGGGACCTCGGCCTGGCCTTCGCGTTGACGGGGGAGGAGCGCTACGCGAGAAGGGCCGCCGCCTACCTGATCGCGTGGTTCGGAGCGATGTCCCCCTGCTTTCCGTCCGCCCCTTCCGTGATGGACCTCTGCACGACCCTCCCGGCGATGTTCTACGGGGTCGATCTGATCTGGAGATCGCGGGGGTTCACCGGAGAGGACAAGGCCCATCTCGCGGCCTGGGCCGACGAACTCGCGTGCGACCTGGAGGAGAAGCGCCCCGCGCCCCACGACTCCGCCGCTGGCTGGGCCCTCACCTTCTTCGCCGCCTCGGCCCTCGTCGTCGAGGACCCCAGGTGGTTCGACCTGGCCTTCGACGGGTTCAGGTCCTCCCTCGCCGGGCAGGTCGAGCCCGACGGGAGAGTCACCTGCCAGAAGGGATGCGCCGGGGGACTGTCCGACGCCCTGCTCGCCCTCAAGGCGCTGACCTGCCTGGCGGAGGTCGCGCGACATCAGGGGATCGACCTCTACAACGCCGTGGCGGATGGGCGAAACCTTAAAACGACCTATCTGAGACACGTCCCCTTCCTCCTGGGCGACGAGGCGTGGCCGGGGTCCGAGCGCAGCGTCGGGGAGTCGCACACCGAACTCTACGAGATCGCCTTCCGCGTATGGGGAGACGAGGCGTTCGCCGGGGTTCTGAGGCAACGGGGTCGGAATGCCTGCGATGGCCGCATCCTGGGGCCGGTGGCGCTGACGCACGGCGTGGAGTTGACAGGGGTTGCGTAGAGGATGTGGCGATATTTTTTCTTGACATCCCGGAGCAGGTTGCGTACATAAATTCATCACATCCAGAAATGACTTGTGTTTGGAAAACAGATTTGGTATATAAATGAAGGCATCGGAAGAAAAAAACCGCGAGGAATGAGTCGTGAATGAGGGATGAGGAATCGTTTGCCGCTCACCGCTCACCCCTCACCCGTTCTGTACATCTG
Organism: Candidatus Latescibacterota bacterium; assembly: GCA_009694805.1. Taxonomy (GTDB): domain Bacteria; phylum Latescibacterota; class UBA2968; order SICM01; family SICM01; genus SICM01. The sequence goes on along the minus strand of SICM01000019.1, from coordinate 15,708 downwards.
AACATCCCCGTGGAATGAGAAGAAGGAGATGGTTTGGACGCGATCTTCAACGCACAGGTCGGGATGGCCCTGGGCATCATCGTCTTCCTCCTGGTCATCTACGTCGTCGTCATAGGGTGGATGAAACGATTGGGGAGCCCCTCGAAAACCGAGCCTTCGCAGGGGGGCCGCCCGGTGCAGGGGACCGATGGAGCGCCCTCCACCCGAACGGATGCGCCGAGCGCCGCGTCCGTGAGCGAAGCGAGTCGCAGGAAGAAACAGATCCTCATACAAGGAAAGGATGTGGAGATCGCAGCCAACGTGTTGCGCCGCATGTTATCGGACAATGACAAAACCTGAAGAAGTCCTCGACGCGGTGAGATGCGCGGCAAAAACAATGGGAGAGGAGGTTGCGTCCATGATCTGGAGTAGAGAAGAACATAAGGACCTCTTCTGGGCAGGCTTCATCGCCGGAGCGGTCGCGGGAGGGGTGCTGGGTATCCTCCTCGCGTCTGACGCAGGGCGTGAGACCCGCAGACGGATCGGTCACGTCGCCACTGGACTGAAGGAGCGCATCAACGGCAAGACGAGGACGGGTTCGGACGAGGATCAATCGAGGGTGGATGCCGAAAGTCCGATCTGACCGCATCCCCCTTTGGCCGAAGAACACGCTTTGGACGCAGACAACGTATGATGATGAATCGTGATCGAGTGATACGCGAGATCAGGGCCGCCCGGAAGTACGACCGCCGGATTAATCTCCAGGAGGTCTCTCTGGGAGGCGCTGACCTGAGTTATCTGGACCTCGAGGATGCCAACCTGCGCGGGGCCAGCCTGGAGGGCGCCATCCTCCAGTGTGCGGACCTGTGGGGGGCCGACCTGCGCGGGGCTAACCTGCGCGGGGCCGACCTTCAAGCGGCGGACCTCAAGGAGGCCGATTTGCGGCGCGCATGCCTGGTCGGAGCCAACTTTCAGGCCGCCAACCTCCAGGAGGCCGACCTGCGCCTGGCCAACCTCCAGGGCGCCAACCTCCAGCGCGCCAACCTGGACGGGGCAGACCTGGAGGGGGCCGATGTGCGGGAGACCGATTTTCGGGGTTCCCGGCTCAGCGGAAGCCGCCCTGTCCGCCTCGACAATCTGAGCGTCGATGACGAGATGGATGGAGGCGGGTGATCGGTCCGTCGAGCGCAACCCGATCTATGTGATCGTTGAGAACGTCCGGTCCCTGTTCAATGTGGGAGCCATATTCCGGACGGCGGACGGCGTGAAAGCGCGGAAGGTCTTCCTGACCGGGTTCACCGGAACCCCTCCCAGGCGGGAGATCGAAAAGGTGGCCCTGGGAGCGGATCGCGCCGTGCCGTGGACGTACTGCGCAGACACCCGGTCCGTGATCTGCGGCCTCCGGCGCGAGGGGGTCCAGATCCTGGCCCTTGAGCGGACGGATCGAAGCGTCGACTTTCAGGACTATCCCTATTCGTTTCCGGTGGCTGTGGTGGTGGGACACGAGGTGGCCGGCATCGCCGACGAGACGGTGTCGGCGTGCGATGCCTCTGTTCATATCCCCATGTGCGGAATCAAGCGATCCCTGAATGTCTCGGTGGCCTGCGGAGTCCTCCTCTACGAGGTGTTGAGGCGCCTCCGAAGCCATGAACCCCCATAGATGAGGTTGTTGCGTCATGGCCGAAGCCCCCGATCGGATCAGCGCCCTGGAGCAGGAGAACGCCCGGCTCCGCCAGGAGGTCGAGCGCTTGAGGGAGGAGAACCGGAAATGGGCGCGCCTGGCTGGCACGGACGACCTGACAGGGCTCCCCAACCGCATCTCCTTCCTGCGGGCGATCGTCCCGAATGAGTTTCGCCGGGCGATGTCGGAGGATAACCCGATCTCCTTTGTCCTGATGGCCGCCGACAACCTCGGAGAGATCAACCAGAAACACGGGCGGTCCGCCGGAGACCAGATCATCAAGGGACTGGCCGACTACCTGAAGACCATCCTGGGCGAGGACGAGAAACTGGGGCACCTCGACGGCACGAACTTCGCCGTCGTGATTCACGCCGAGCTCGAGGAGGCGACCAACCGGGCGCGAAAATGGCGCACGCAGATCCGGGGAAGGCTTTTCCCCTGCGGGGAGGAGACGTCGCAGATCACCGTGAGCGCTGGGCTCTGTTCGGTCCGCAGGACGGAGGTCAAGGACCCCCGCCTGTTGACGGACATCATCTTCAAGCGGCTGAATGAGGTCCTCTACACGGCCAAAAAAGAGGGCGGAAACCGGGTTGAGGTCTATCCCGAAACCGAGGTGAACACCGCGGACGTCAAATCGCTGTGAGAAAAATGAGAAGATGCACAGGATGAACAGGATGAAAAAAACAGCCAGCGGCATCCTGTATAACCTGTGCATCCCTGTCAAAAAAGGTTTGACATGAAAAGGCCGCTTCGGAAGACATCGCTGGCCGGGGTGTTGTGGGTCCTGCTCTGGGCCGTTGCGCCTGCCTTCGGCAGTGATCTTAAGTCTGACTTCGACGGAAACGGCGTCGTCGATCTCAACGATTTCTTCCTCTTCACGGAGTACTTCGGGAAGTCTACGGGACAGCCCGGGGTCGACGCGAAGTTCGACGTCATCGGGGACGGCCGGATCGATCAGTCCGACTTTTTCATTTTCGCGCAGAACTTCGGGGTGCGCGCGAATGCCCAGGCTCAGGCCCCGGCAGGGCCTCGCTGGACGTTTCTCTATGTGGCCGACTACCCCGCCAACGGCGTCTCCGTGATGGACTCCGCCACCAACCTGGTGCTCAGCTACATGCCGTTCCGGGGACCCACGGGCATCGCCGTCTCTTCGGACCAGCGGACGACCTACGTGGTCGACGCCTTCACCTTTCTGGTGTTGCGAGACGATTTCAACGTCGATTACACGCTCCCGCTGTTCAGCGGCGCGAAAGTCGCCCTCTCCCCCGACAACCGCCGGGCCTTCGTCACCCAGGAGGCGGCCAACAACGTCCTGTTCATCGACCTGGAGAAGAAGGCTGTCTCCGACACCGTGGCCGTGGGACAGGGGCCTTTCGGGATCGCCGTCTCCCCAGACGGGGGATCGCTCTACGTCGTGAACACCCGGTCCGGAAACGGCTCCCTCTCGATCATCGACGTCCGGACCAAAACCGTGCGCGACTCGCTCCAACTGGACACCGCCCCGGGTCTGATCGTCATCTCTCCGGATGGGCGTTGGGGCTTTCTGAACAGCTCCATCGGAGGGAGGATCTCCATCCTGGACCTGACGACCAACCGGATCGTGGGGACGATTCAGACAGGGGGAGAGGAGGTCTATGGCATGGGCTTCTCCCCGGACGGCAAGCGGCTCTACGCGGCTGCGACCGGAAAGATCGTGGTCATCGACCCCGAACGCAATCTGATCGTGGACCGGATCAATGTGGCGGACAACACCGGGCCTCTGTGCGTCTCCCCGGACGGCAGTCGGATTTATGTCTCCGCCTTCAGTTTTACAGGGGGCGGCGCGGGGATCTATATCGTCGACCTGGCTACCCGAAAGGTCCTGGGCAGGATACGGGGGTTCGCCTTCCCCATGGACCTCGCCTTTCGCTCCGCCCTCTCCGATGTGCCCGCCTCGCGGAGGACCAAACCCGCGGCCGCCGGGCCCCCGACAGGATGGATGGAACGGGAGCGCACCTGGCGCCCTGATATAGAGAAATGACCATGAATGACCGCGCTTCCGTCTACGTCCCCGATGCCGACTATGTCGTCCACATCTGCAGGCATCAGCACCTGAACATACCGCTTTCCGACCGAACGGAGGACGGAGAGCCGTGTGCCCTCTGCCCGCAATGCGGAGCGCGTTTCGTGCACCGCTCCTCCGAGGCCCTGGCCGTCATGCGACAAAGGGCCATCCTGCGGGACCGCATCCTGAAGACCTTTCCATTTTGACCCGAATCCCGAATGCTGCCCTCTCTCGACCTCCGCATGCCCAGAGTGACACCCACGGTTCCCGCAAAAGAAGTCCGAAGAACCCCCTTCGGTGAAGCCATTTATCCGAACCTCAAGAGAACCTTGTACTCCGCGATCTTGGCGGTGATCGCCCTGAGCCTGGTCGTGGCCGGGTGCAGCCGGAAATCGCCCCCGCAGCAGATCCGGCAGGTGGTCTCAGCGTCCGACGCGGCCCTTCACGTCGCCTGCTCGCCCGACGGCAAGACCCTCGCCTTTCAGCTCAAACGAGCGGGCGAAGACGAAATCTGGACCGCCCCGGCGTCGGGCGGAGACCCGAAACCCCTCACCGAGGGCCAGAACCCGGCCTGGTCCCCCGACGGGACGCGGCTGGCCTTCGAATCAACGCGATCCGGGAACAGCGACATCTGGGTCATCTCCGCGAAGGGAGGCGCGCCGTCGCAGGTGACGCAAGACCCGGCCGCCGACCGGGCCCCCCGCTGGTCCCCCGATGGCCGCTGGATCGCCTTTGTGTCCAACCGCCGGGACTCCGTGGCGATCTGGGCCACAACACTGGCCGGAGACCGCGTCGTGCGAGTCAGCGGCGCGGGCGGCACCAATCTCGCCTGGTCCCCGGACAGCCGGTGGATCGTCTATCAGGCCCAGTCCCCGGACGGGAACTGGGACCTCTATCTGTCGGAGGTGGAGCGTGGCCGGATCATCCGCCTGACCACGGGCAATGAGGCCGACCTGGACCCGGCCTGGTCCCCGGACGGCAGGCGCATCGCCTTCCGGACCCTCTATAAAGCAGGGGAGGCCATCTACGCGGACATCGGTGTGATCCCCGCAGCAGGCGGGTCCCCGGTCCGGCTCACCCGGAACGCCGGGGCCGACGCCCCCCCGGCCTGGTCCCCCGACGGGACGCGCATCGCCTTCATCTCCTACGCGGCGTGGAACAGCATCGCCGTGATTCCTGCTGATAAGGCTAAAGAGAAGAAAGATAAGACGCTTAAAGAGAAAATAATGTACGAGACGGGAACGGTAATTAATACTCTGTTCCGCCGCCTCGGTCGAAGATATGGACGATATGATATCGAACATGATAATAAGGGACAGACCCTCTTTCATGGGCTGATGGAGCCCCTCTCCCTATCCTGGCATCCCTCCGGCGACCGCCTCCTGCTCTGCGCCAGGTCCGCCGACCTCTGGACCGTTCCGGCCGGCGGAGGGCCCGCCGAGCGCCTGACGAACGACATCTTCGAGGACCGCAAGCCCGACTTCTCCCCGGACGGAAAGCGGATCGTGTTCGAGTCCAACCGGGACGGGAATCCCGGCCTCTGGAACCTCGATGCGACAGGAGGAGCGCCTCGACTGCTCCTCCCCCACCCCTCCGTCGCCGACGCGCACCCCCGTTTCTCCCCGGACGGAAAGCGGATCGCCTTCGCCTCCAACCGGGAGGAGAAAGACCGGCAGACGGACATCTGGACCGTCTCCTCGGACGGGTCGAACCCCACGAGGATGACCTCCTTAGACGGGCTGAAGGGCCGCCCCACCTGGTTCTCGGACAATACCCGGATCGCCTTTGAGTCCAACCTGAACGGCGGCTGGGGACTCTGGGCCCTGGAGCCAGGGGGGAAAGTGGTCCTCCTCCCACGGCCCAAACCGAGCATGCGGCCCGCCTGGTCCCCGGACGGCTGGTGGCTCGCCTACCAGTCTCAACGGGGCGGCAATCAGGACATCTACCTCACGCAGATGAAGACCGGCGAGGAACGCCGCCTGACCACGGCCCCCGCCCGGGAGGGGGACCCGGCCTGGTCGCGGGACAGCCGGCGGATCGCGTTCGTGTCCGACCGCGCCGGCACCGACGACATCTGCGTGATGCCCGCCTCCGGCGAAGGGCCGGAAGTGCCCCTCACGTCCGGGCCGGAGGACGATATCGAGCCCGCCTGGTTCCCCGACGGGAGCCGGATCGCCTTCGTGCGCATCGCCCCCCAGAGCGTCTGGTCGATCCCAGCGCCGTAGGTAGGGGCACGGCATGCCGTGCCCCTACCTCGATCAATGGAGGTTCTCTTGTACCGTCTCGGCATCGACATCGGAGGCACGTTCACGGACCTCGTCCTGCTGGACGAGCGGACCGGCGAGTTGACCCGCGAGAAAGTCCTGACGCAGCAGAGCGACCCGGCAGAGGCCGTGGTGGAAGGCGTCCAGGCCCTCCTAGCCGGCAGCGGCGTGTCCCCGGGCCAGATCACCAACGCCATCCACGGCACCACCCTGGTGTCCAACACGATCATCGAGCGCAAGGGCGCGCCCACGGGCCTGATCACCACGCGGGGCTTCCGGGACGCCCTGGAGATCGGGCGCGAAGGCCGCTACGACCTCTACGACCTCTTCCTGGAGTTGCCCAGACCGCTCGTCCCGCGCCATCTCCGCCTGGAAGTGACCGAGCGACTCGATCCCCTCGGCGGGGTCCTCCTCCCCCTCGACGAAGGGGACGTGCAAAAGGCCGTGGAACACCTGAGGCAGGAGGGCGTGAAGGCCGTGGCCGTCTGCCTGCTCCACGCCTTCCGGAACCCCGACCACGAGCGGCGGATCAAGGCGCGCATCGCCGAGACCTGTCCCGACGTGGCCATCTCGCTCTCCTCGGAGGTCGTGCCGGAGATCCGGGAGTACGAACGGACCTCCACCACCACGGCCAACGCCTACGTCCAGCCCGTCGTCTCCCGCTACCTGAGCCTCCTCGAAGGGCGGCTCTCGGACCTCGGCCTCGGCGGCCGGCTCTACGTCATCCTGTCCGACGGCGGCCTGGCCACCTGCCAGACCGCCAGCGCCTTCCCCGTCCGGCTCGTGGAGTCCGGCCCGGCCGGGGGCGTGCTGGCCGGCCTGCACTACGGCCAGAAGAGCGGGGCCGGGGGCATCCTCACCTTCGACATGGGCGGGACCACGGCCAAGACCGCCCTGATCGACGGCGGGGAACCCAGGGTCGTCAGCCAGACCGAGGTCGCCCGCATCTACCGGTTCAAGAAGGGGAGCGGCCTCCCCCTGAAGGTACCCGTGGTGGAGATGATCGAGATCGGTGCGGGCGGCGGAAGCATCGCCCGCATAGACGGCATGGGCCTCCTGAAGGTCGGCCCCGACAGCGCCGGCGCGCACCCCGGCCCGGCCTGCTACGGGTTCGGCGGAGACGCCCCCACCGTCACGGACGCCGACCTCGTCCTGGGCTACCTGAACCCCGACTACTTCCTGGGCGGCCGCATGGGCCTCGACGTCTCCCGCGCACGGGAGGCCATCCTGCAGGGCGTGGCCAAACCCCTGAACGTCTCCCTGGACCGGGCCGCATGGGGCATCCACCAGATCGTCAACGAAGGCATGGCCGGCGCGGCCCGCATCCACGCCGTGGAGCGCGGGCGGGACATCCGCGCCTACACCCTCGTGGCCACCGGCGGGGCCGGGCCGGTCCACGCCTGCGGCGTGGCCGAGCGCCTCAACATCCGGCGCGTGGTCTTCCCCGTCGGCGCGGGCGTGGCCTCGTCGTTCGGGTTCCTCCTGGCCCCCGTGGCCTTCGACTTCGTCCACACCCACATGGGCCGGCTGGCCGAGCTGAGGATCGAAGAGATCGCCTCCCTCTACCGGGGCATGGAGGAGACCGGCGCGGCCACCCTCCGGGAGGCCGGGGTTCCCCCGGACCAGGTCCGCTTCCTCCGGACCGCGGACCTTCGCTACGCCGGCCAGGGCTCGGAGGTCACCTGCCCCATCCCCCCCGGCGACCTCCCCGCCGACTTCGAGGCCGCCTTCCGGGCCGCCTTCGAAGACGCCTACCGGCGCCTCTATGGCCGCACCTGCCCCGGCGTCCCCGTCGAGGCCGTCAACTGGCGGCTCCGGGCCACGGGGCCCAGGCCGGAGGTGCGGGCACTGTCCGCGCCCCCGGCGTCCGGGCCGGCCCTCAAAGACCGTCGAAACGTCTGTTTCCGCGAGGCGAAGGGGTACGTCCCCTGCCCGGTCTACAACCGCTACGCCCTCGGCTCGGGCTTTGAACTGCGGGGTCCGGCGATCATAGAAGAGCGCGAATCCACCGTCGTCCTGCCCCCGTCCTGGTCCGCGCGCGTGGACGACGATGGGAGTCTTGTCGCGGAGAGAATATAAAAGCGGCCCCCAGCCCTCCCCCATCTCAAGGGGCAAAGCCCTGATAACCCCCTCCCTCCCCCAATGCTGGGGGAGGGAGGGGGTATGGGGGTGGAAGGGGGCTGTCGCCCCTCCCTTTTCTTGAGGTCTGTATGTCCGACTACGACCCGATCATGCTGGAAGTGTTCTGGAACCGCCTGATCTCCATCGTCAACGAGCAGGCCGCGGCCCTGATCAACACCTCGTTCACGACCGTGGTGCGCGAGGCCGGCGACCTCTCCGCCGCCGTGTTCGACGCGCAGGGCCGGATGCTGGCCCAGGCCGTCACCGGCACGCCAGGGCACATCAACCCCATGCCCGCGGCCATCCGCCGGTTCATGGAAGTCCACCCCCTCCACACCCTCGACCCCGGCGACACCCTGATCACGAACAACCCCTGGTTCACCGCCGGCCACCTGAACGACCTGACCGTGGCCACGCCCGTGTTCTACAAAGGCAGGCCCGTCGGCATGTTCGGCAACATCTGCCACGCCATGGACATCGGCGGCCGGATCTTCGGCGCGGACTCCCGGGAGGTCTATGAAGAGGGCCTGCACATCCCCATCCTGAAGCTCTTTCGCAAAGGCGAGCCCAACGAGGACCTCTTCACCCTCATCCGGGCCAACGTCCGGACCCCCGACGCCGTCGTGGGCGACCTCTACGCGCAGGTGACCGCCAACGAGGTCGGCGCCCGGAAGCTGATCGAGTTCCTGGACGACTACGACCTGCCGGACCTGAACGACCTGTCCGAGGCCATCATCTCCCGGTCCGAGGCCGCCACGCGCCGGGCCATCCAGGCCGTGCCCGACGGCGTCTACCGCTACCGGCTCGACACGGACGGGTTCGACGAACCGATCACCATCCCGGTCGCCATCACCATCAGAGGCTCCGACCTCGAAGTCGACTACACCGGCGCCTCCCCGCAGTGCAACTGGGGCATCAACGTCGTCTACAACTACACCCAGGCCTACACCGTCTACCCCCTCAAGTGCGCGATCAGCCCCGACATCCCCAACAACGAGGGGAGCTTCCGCCCCATCCGCGTCCACGCCCCGGAGGGGTGCATCCTGAACTGCACCCACCCTGCGGCCGTGGGGGCCCGGCACCTCGTCGGCCACTTCCTCTCCATGGCCGTGTTCGGGGCCCTGGCCCAGGTCATCCCGAAACAGGTCACGGCCGAAGGGTCCGCCGGCCTCTGGAACACCGAGGTGGACGGCGTGGACCTCCGGGGCGATCCGTTCGCCTACATCTTCTTCTCCGCCGGCGGCATGGGCGCCCGGCCCGATAAGGACGGCCTGTCCGCCACGGCCTTCCCCAGCGGCATCACCGGCGTGCCCGCGGAGATCATCGAGAACGTCTCCCCCATCCTGATGTGGCGTCGCGAACTCCGGCAGGACTCCGGCGGTCCCGGAAAATGGCGGGGCGGCCTGGGGCAGACCATGACGCTCGAAGTGCGCGGGTCCCGACCCGCCATTCACTCCTGCATGTACGACCGCGTCCGCTTCCCCGCCCGGGGGTTCAAGGGCGGGCTGGAGGGCGCGCCCGGCCAGCTCCTCCTGTCCGACGGCACGCACCCCCACCCCAAGCGCAAGTATGAGATCCAGCCCGGCCAGCGCGTGACCCTCCACCTGCCCGGCGGCGGCGGCTTCTACCCCCCCACCGAGCGCGACCCTGCCCTCGTCCTCCAGGACGTGATCGACGGCCGCGTCTCCGTTGAACAGGCCCGCGACGCCTACGGCGTATCCATCGATCTCGCCTCCCGCACCATCGACGAGGCAGAGACGAAGCGGCTGAGAAATACAAAATAGCATTCGTGATCGGTTTAGGGATAACTTATTGCGGGACAGAGGTTCGAGAATCTGAGAATATCCCCCCCAGAAACTCTATTTGAATCTTGCTCCCAGCCGTCTCCAGGAAGGACGCGGGCCTCTTTTCCTGCCTCCTGGTTGGGACACAATACCAGATGAAATTTTGAATTTCGATCTTTCAATATTTTCAATATCTTACACCTAAACCGATCACGAATGTACAAAATAGATTCCCCCTTCTCCTCCACGCAGCATTTCCCCTTTTCTTGCTTGCCCAAGAAAAGGGGGACAAAAGAAGGGCACCCCTCAGGCCACTCCACCTAACGCTCCTATCCGTCGCGTTCCACCGCCCTGGGGAGGCTGGCGCGGCGCAACCTCAACGTCCTGTGACCTATCAGAATTTGTGCCCCCGGAATGTCCATCAGTTCTGTCAGACTCCAGAGGTGAGGGTTTCTGGCGCCGCGCCTCTCAAGGCGGAATCTGAAGTCCACTCGAAACGACCAGAAGGCGCGACGTCCCGGCTTTCAAGCAGGATGTTCGTTCAGGCACGGTGGGGTACGAGCGACGCGAAGCGGCGCGGGGGGGGTGGTGGAAGGGGCCCGGACTACCACGGGACCCAGATTACGCAACCTGAACAGAGTACGGCGCGCCAAAGCCCCTCCGGCGTCTGAGGAGCGTGCTTCTTTGGTGCCACCTTTCTTGCACGAGCAAGAAAGGTGGGAAAAGCCGCTTAGAAAATCTCTGAGCGAACATCCTTCCAGGGAATCTGATCATGGACCGCCCCGACCGCATCCGTCTCCTCAAAGAGCTGATCCATGAAAAGATCCTCGTCTTCGACGGCCCCATGGGCACCGCCGTCCAGTCGAGGAACCTCTCCCCCGGAGACTTCGGCGGTCCCGACCTGGAGGGCTGCAACGAGAACCTCGTCCTCACCCGGCCCGACGTCATCCTGGACATCCACCGGTCCTACCTCGATGCCGGCGCCGACGCCCTGGAGACCAATTCCTTCGGCAGCACGGCCATCGTCCTGGCCGAGTACGGCCTCCAGGACCGCGTCCACGAACTCAACGAGACCGCCGCCCGCCTGGCCCGTCAGGCCGCCGACGAACACTCCACCCCGGCCCGCCCCCGCTTCGTGGCCGGCGCCATGGGCCCCACCACCAAAGCCATCACCGTCACCGGCGGCGTCACCTTCGACGAACTCATCCGGGCCTTCCACGACCAGGCCGCCGGGCTGGTCGCAGGCGGCGTCGACCTCCTGCTCATGGAGACCTGCCAGGACACCCGCAACGTCAAGGCCGGCCTGATCGGCATCCACCGGCTCTTCGACGAACTCGGCTTTCAGGTCCCCATCATGGTCTCCGGCACCATCGAAGCGATGGGCGCCATGCTCGCCGGCCAGGGCGTCGAGGCCTTTGCCACGTCCCTCATGCACGTCGACCTGTTCTCCATCGGCCTCAACTGCGCCACCGGCCCGGAGTTCATGACCGACCACATCCGCTCCCTGGCCGCCCTCACCGACCGCCCCGTCTCCTGCCTCCCCAACGCCGGCCTGCCCGACGAGGAGGGCCGCTACCGCGAGACCCCGGAGCAACTCGCCGCCGTGCTCGAACGGTTCGTGAAGGAGGGCTGGCTCAACATCGTCGGCGGGTGCTGCGGCACCACCCCCGCGCACATCCGGGCCCTCGCCGACCTGGTCAGCGGCAGACGCCCCCGCGTCCCGGCCCCGCAGCGCCGCACCCTCTTTTCGGGCATCGACTTCGTGGAGGCGAACGACGACCAGCGCCCCCTGATCGTCGGCGAACGGACCAACGAGGTCGGCTCGCGCAAGTTCAAACGCCTGATCACGGAGGAGAAGTACGAGGAGGCCAGCGAGATCGCCCGACAGCAGGTCAAAGGCGGCGCCCAGATCCTCGACGTGAACCTCCAGAACGCCGACCGGGACGAACTGACAGACATCGACCGCTTCTACGAGAAGCTGATCCAGAAGGTCCGGGCCCCGATCATGATCGACACCACGGACCCCATCGCCGTCGAGCGGTCCCTCACCTACTGCCAGGGCAAGTCCATCATCAACTCCATCAACCTGGAAGACGGCCTGGAGAAGTTCGAGCGCATCGCCCCCCTCGCGCGGAAGTACGGCGCAGCCCTGATCGTCGGCTGCATCGACGAGGACAGACAGCAGGCCCAGGCCATCACCCGCGCGCGCAAGCTCCAGATCGCGCAGCGCTCCTACCAGATCCTGACCGAAGACTTCGGCGTCCCCCCCGGGGACATCCTCTTCGACCCCCTCGTCTTCCCCTGCGCCACCGGAGATCAAAACTACGTCGGCAGCGCCGTCGAGACCATCGAAGGCATCCGCCTGATCAAGCAGGCCCTGCCCGGCGCGAAGACCATCCTGGGCATCAGCAACGTCTCCTTCGGCCTGCCCGAGGCCGGCCGCGAGGTCCTCAACGCCGTCTTCCTCTACCACTGCACGAAGGCCGGGCTGGACCTGGCCATCGTCAACGCCGAGAAACTGGAGCGCTACGCGAGCATCCCGGAGGAGGAGCGCCGCCTGGCCGAGGACCTGCTCCACAACCGGGGCGACGACCCCATCGCCGCCTACGCCGCGCACTTCAGGACCGCGAAGAGCCGCACCCCCAAAAACACCCAGGACCTCCCCCTGGACCAGCGCCTCTCGAACTACATCATCGAGGGGTCCAAAGACGGCCTCATCGCAGACCTGGACCGCAAACTGAAGGAGGCCAGGCCCCTCGACATCGTTAACGGCCCTCTCATGTCCGGCATGGAGGAGGTCGGCCGCCTGTTCAACAACAACGAGCTGATCGTGGCCGAGGTCCTCCAGAGCGCCGAGGCCATGAAGGCCGCCGTCTCCCACCTCGAAAGGTTCATGGAGAAGAGCGAGACGGTCGCGCGTGGGAAGATCGTCCTGGCCACCGTCAAGGGGGACGTCCACGACATCGGCAAGAACCTGGTGGACATCATCCTGTCCAACAACGGCTATACGGTCCTCAACCTCGGCATCAAGGTCCCGCCTGAGGTCCTCATCCAGGCCGTCCACGAGCACGCCCCGGACGCCCTCGGCCTTTCGGGCCTGCTCGTCAAGTCCGCCCAGCAGATGGTCATCACCGCCGGAGACCTGAAGGAGGCCGGCATCGCCCTCCCCCTCCTCGTCGGCGGCGCGGCCCTGTCGGACCGGTTCACCCGCACGAAGATCGTCCCGGCCTACAGCGGGACCGTCGCCTACGCGAAGGACGCGATGGAGGGCCTGGACCTCCTCAACCGCCTGATGAACCCGGAGGCCCGCGCCCGCCTGGAGGCGGAACTCCGGGAGCGCGACCGCACCCTGACCGCACCGAAACCGACGCCGCAGGAGGCCCCCGTCGTCACGCAGCGCAGCCGGGCCATCGCCCTCGACCTCCCGATCCCCCCCGCGCCTGACCTGGACCGTCACGTCCTGGACCTCGCGGACCTCGACGACGTCTGGAGCTACATCAACCCCCAGATGCTCTACGGCCGCCACATGGGCCTGAAGGGCCGCCTGCACGACCTCATCGCCGCCGGGGATAAAACGGCCATCGAACTCGAAAAGAACATCGAAAAGATCAAGGCCGAATGCCGCGAGGACCGCCTGCGCGTCCGCGCCGTCTACCGCTTCTTCGAGGCCGAGCCGGACGGCAACGCCATCCACCTCTACGCGGGCCAGGACGAATCCATCCCCGTCCACACATTCGAATTCCCCCGCGAGCGCAAGCCCGACGGGCGATGCCTGAGTGACCTGGTCCTCCCCCCGGTCCGTCGCGCACAGGCCACGCGCGACTGCATCGCCCTGTTCGTCACGACCGCAGGCGAGGGCATCCGCGAACGCGCCGAGGAGGCCAAACAGAAGGGCGAATACTTCCGCTCCCACGCCCTCCAGGCCCTCGCCCTGGAGACCGCCGAGGCAACGGCCGAGTGGCTCCACGCCAGGCTCCGCGCGGCCTGGGGATTCCCCGACCCGCCGGACCTCAGCCGTCAGAGCCTCTTCCAGGCCCGCTACCGGGGCAAGCGCTACTCCTTCGGCTACCCCGCCTGCCCGGACCTGGAGGCCCAGGCCGGCCTGTTCCGCCTCCTCTGCCCCGAGGAGATCGGCGTCCAGCTCACCGAGGGGTTCATGATGGACCCGGAGGCCAGCGTCTCCGCCCTCGTCTTCCACCACCCCGACGCGACCTACTTCTCCGTCGGGACATAGATAAAAGAAAGTGCAAAATGCAAAATGCAAAATGTAAAATGCAAAGCCTGGCGTTTCTCATTTTGCATTCTCCACTTTTCACTTTGCACTTTGCATTTTCCTGATCCTCTGCGTCTCTACAGTGGATTTTTTTGGAGGTTCCCATGATCCTCGACTCCCACGCCTACTGCTTCCAGCCCGCCGATCACCCGGCCGGCCACACCAGCGGCGCAGAGCACCTCCGCTGGGTGCAGGCCACGCACGCCTGGCACCAGCAGCCCGCCTGGCGGATTCGCGACCGCGCGCCCGCCGATTCGAAAGCCCTCAACCCGGAAGGCCGCTATGACCTGTCCCGGCTCCCCGACGTGCGTTTCCGCGCCGATCACGACCGGGGCCGGGTCGTCTGGACCGTGGACGGCGAGGACTTCACCAAGCAGTTCTACCCGCCCAACCTGCGGGACCTCGAATTCACCCCCCACAGCCTGATCGCCGAGATGGACTACGCCGGCGTGGACCTGACCCTCCTCCACACGAACCCCTTCCTGGGCCGGGACACCGCCTACCTGGCGGAGTGCATCCGGCTCTACCCGGACCGCCTCCGCTCGATGGCCCCGGTGGACGAGTGGCGTATCCCGGCCGAGACCGACGCCGTCATCCAGGAACTCACCACGGCCATCGCCCAACACGGTCTGCACGCCATCAAGTTCAACGCGCGCCTCGCGTACATAGACCGGACCGACCCCTGGGACGACGGGGCCTACCGCCCCTTCTGGGAGGCCGCCGTCGCCCTCCAAGTCCCCATCTTCTTCACGCTCGGCGCGGGCAAGGTCGAGATCTCCGGCCAGGTCTCCCTGCCCGAACTGCGCGCCGGGTACCTGGACGAGGAGCGCGTGCTGATGCGCTGGATGGAGCGCTATCCCCAGGCCGTCTGCAACCTCACCCACGGCTTCCCCTGGCGCGCCTTCCTGGAGGGGGACCGCATCGTCCTGCCGGACGCCATCTGGGAGCCGTTCCAGAACCCCAACTGCAACCTGGAGGTCTGCTTCCCGGTCCGCATCGGTGACCGCTTCGACTTCCCCTACCGGGAGGTCTGGCCCACGCTCGAAGCCATGGCCGAGCGCGTCGGCCCCGACCACCTGCTCTGGGGCACGGACATGCCCTTCCAGAACCGGTTCTGTACCTACCGCCAGTCCCGCGTCTGGATCGAGAAGTACTGCGATTTTCTCAGCAAAGAAGATCTGGCCAAGATCATGGGCGGCACGGCCGCCCGCATCCTGGGGCTTTAGAGGAACGAAAACAGAAATGGCGGCCGTTCTGGCCGCCATAGGAATAGACTTACTCATATTCAATGGATCTATGTCACGCGGACGGTTTAGGCCTCCGGGCGGGAACACCGTGGAGCATCCCTTCTGCGCTGATGTCCTCGTCTATATCCGGCCAATGCACCCCTTGCCCATCGCCAATGATCTCGAAGCGGAGCCTGTCAAGGACTTTGAGACACGTGCGCGAAAAAATTACTGACGTGGTGCATCTGAGCCGACCTCGATCGGCGCGTTGATCCAGACCTCCTTTGGGAGGGGCCGTATGCGAGGCGACCCGTTGACGAAGCGCTCCGGGTTGGC
>SICM01000220.1 GCA_009694805.1 Candidatus Latescibacterota bacterium | reverse complement strand
ACATACGCACTCCCGTTCCAACCGTATGCGCCTGAGAAAGTGACGGACATCCCCTCTGAGGGGGCTTCCACAGATCCTGTGAAGCGGTCTTTGGTGAGCTCAAGGGCGGTGGTGAGGTGAGGTAAGTTCCCGTCTGCCGTTAAAGTTGTGGACTGTAGCACATACTTTCCAGACAGCGCGTAGGGGCCGGGGTCTGTGAGCAGGGAAGGGTTTGGAGTTGTGGGGGATTTTTTCCCGCAATGGGGGAGAAGCAGCAGGCATAGCGCCACCCCGATAATCCGATTCATCATCTTCTCCTTTTTCCAGGTTAGACTCCATGATCAGGGAAAAGGTTGGCGCACTCCGAGGAATGTTTTACAGGGGGATGAATCTCATCAAGTTCGCAAATTCTGTGCCGCTGCTTCGGGGAGGTGAACAGGCCCTAACAGGCGATTTATCCTGGCTATCGCCCGGGCGTCCCGTCAAAAAGGAGGGTCTTTGGGGCCACAGTGTGAAGCCCTGTCACGGTTCTTACGATGTTCAGTACATCACGAAATTGGCGACTGACGCCCAGGATCAATCGGTGAAACCGTCTGAGGTAGGGGCAGGGCTTGCCCCTGCCCGGCGATTCATCCGTATTGGACCGATGGGCGACCGCAAGGGTCGCCCCTACATCTGAACGGACCTCATGAAAATTCCGGTCGAAGACCTCCGCAGCCTCGCCCTGTCCATTCTCAAACATCACGACCTGAGCGAGACCGACGCCCGGGTCGTGGCGGAAGCGGTCCTGGAGGCGGAGCTGCGCGGCCGGCCCACGCACGGGGTGATCCGGCTGCCGGGCATCGCCGAACGCCTCGCGTCGAAGGGCCGGGCCCCCATGCGGGTCGCCCGGCAGGGGGGGGCCTGCACGCTGGTGGACGGGAAGGGGAACCTGGGTTACCTGGTGGCGCACCGTTGCGCCCGGACCGTGGCTGAGAAGGCCCGGCACGGGGGGATGGGGCTGGTCGGGGCGTTCAACACAGACCACTGCGGTATGGTGGGCTACTACGTCTCGCTGGTCGTGAACACCGGCCTCGTCTGCCTGATGATGTGCAATGCCAGCCCCCGCGTGGCGCCCTGGGGCGCGACCGAGCCGGTGCTGGGGTCCAACCCCATCGCCGCGGGTTTCCCGTTCTCCGGGGGGCAGGTCCTGATCGACTTCTCCTCCTCGGCTGTGACCAACGGGGACCTCCTGATGGCCATGAAGACGGGCCAGCGTATCCCCGACGGCTCTGCCCTGGACACCGAGGGGCGTCTCACGACCGATCCCCAGGCCGCGCTCAAGGGGGCCGCTCTGCCGTTCGGGGGGCACAAGGGCTATGCCCTGGCCCTGGTGATCCAGATCCTCACATCCGCCCTGGTGGGGGCCGCGCCCATCCCGAAGCGGGGCGAGGACTATGGCCTGCTGATGCTGGCGGTCTCTCCGAGTATCTTCGTGGACCGGGAGGGGTTTGGCCGGGGGATCGGGGAGATCATCCGAAGGGTGAAGGGGGCGCGCCGGGCCGATCCCGCGACCGAGGTTCTGATCCCTGGCGAGCGGGCGTTTCGGGAGCGCGAGCGGCGGCTGAAGGAGGGGATCGAGGTCGAGGCGGAGGTGATGGAGGAGATGGAGAAATTATTGAGGTAGGACCTCACCCTCCTCATCACAGTGCCAAGTGCCAAGTCCAGATTTTACGTGGAACTTGGCACTTGGCACTTTTTTTATGCGGGTATGACTTTCCCGTCCGGTGTGATCCGCCGGACCCGTTTGGCGCCGGCATAGGCCACGGCCCGGAACTCGGTCTCGATGGATTTGTGGGGGCCAAGCTGGATCTGAGCCTTACGCTCCACGGCCTCCGTCAGCACGGGCGGGTACGAGGACCAGGGCTCCAGGGCCAGGCAGTAGAGCCGCCCGTACCACGGGTAATCCGCCCCGCCGCCGTAGGTGTGCCAGAAGGTGATGTAGGGGAAGACCTTCGCGTCCCACTGCATCCCGAACCCCACCTGTCGCTTCGGGTTCGTCAGGGCGTACCATCCTTCCCGGTAGTCGTAGGGGAAGGCCAGGTCCAGGCATTTGGCCTTTGCCGAAGGTACGTTGCGCAGGTCGATCTTTGATCCGTCCACGGACTTCACGAAGGGCCAGGTCGTGTCCTGGCCCATGGCGAGCCGACTGGAGGCGTCCACCTGGTATTCGGCGGTCTTGACCCGGCACTTCGGCAGGTCGATGACGCATCCCTCCTCCAGGAAGGGGGGGCCGAAGGTCGGGTGGTTGCCCCACATCAGGTCCACGGTCTGGGGGCTTTCGTTCGTGATCTTCTCGTGGATGTCCAGGACGGCCCGGCCTGACCGCATGGACAGGGTCTTCTCGACGGAGAAGGGCGTCCGGTAGGTCTTGACGCGGAACCGGACGGCGATCTCCTCCGCGTCGTCCCGCACGACCTCGTAGTCCCAGGGGATGAGCGACACCTCCCCGTGCAGGCCGAAATGCGCGCCCCGGTGCGTGCAGGCATTGCCCAGGTTGGGGAGGATGTCCTGCCACCCGCCGCTGTAGTAGTCGAGGAAGGTCCCGTTCTCCGGCACGCTCGTCAGGACCATCCGTCTTGGATCGCGCACGCCCTGCCAGAGCCGCAGCAGGAAATCGGTGTCCGTGGGTTTGTGGAGGAACTCCACGATGTCGGTCCCTTTGTCGGCCAGGATGGTCACGCGCAGGAGTTCGTTCTCCAGGATGACGGTCTGGAGTCCCCGGTAGATGACCTCCGTGATGCGGCATCCGTGGTTGCGTTCCGGTGTGTAGAGTCGCATGGTATCCCTCCCGATGGGGATTTACGGTTTCGGCTCCGCGTGTGCCAGGAGTACGGGCTGCTGCAGGCCGTAGGCGTTGTTTCGGATCCGGGTCCTGCCGGTGGAACGGACGGAGGTCTCCTCCGGCGTCTGATAGAACCAGTTGTGGGAGATGTCGGCCTCCTCCTCTGGGACGCCGCGAATCACCACGGCGGCCCGGTCGGCCCGGAACGTGTTGTGGTGGACCCTGAGGTAGTCGCCCGCGATGTCCGTGTTGTCCTTCCGGTCCCGCCCGCCGTGCATGTCGAAGCAGTGGCTCAGGGAGTGCCGGATCTCCACGTTGTGCCGGGCCTCGTAGCCGCTGCCCGGCTCGCCTGATCCCGCGATGGAGTGGCGGTTGTAGTTGAACAGGTTGTGTTCGACCAGGGAGAAGGACTGACTGTGGCTGACGCCGTAGCCCAGGCCGTTGTACTGGTTGTGGTGGATGTGGTTGTGGTGGATATGATGCCGGTCGCCGGCCCTCAGGGAGATCGCAGAGCAGCTCCAGCCGCCGAGTTCGCAGTTGTCCACCTCCAGGCCGGGGTACTCCGTGGCGATACCGTCGGAGAGGGGGAACTTGTAGTAGTACTCGTGCCCCCGACCCTCCGCGAAGGACCGGCGGTGGTGCTCCAGGCAGCGTTTGGGGTTCGGGCCGCGCACGCGCAGGCCGGTGATGCGGATGTCCGGGCCCATTGCGCGGATCAGGGGGCGGGTCTGGAAGGTGTCGCTGAGGATCATGCCCCCTTGAGAGCGCCCCTGTCCCCGGTCGCTGGCGAGGGTGACGCCCTCCGGGATTTCGAGCACGAGGTTCTCGATGTGGACCCGCTCGGTGCAGTCGATCTCCGCGCCCCCGTCCACGTAGACCACGTCTCCGCGACGGGCGGTTTTCAGGGCATCGAGCAGGGCGTCCAGCGTGGCGACCCGGACAGAGGGCCGGGGGAGAAGGCCTGTGTATCCCTTGCCGCCGCCGGTCGGGCCGCGTTCGTCGGGCTTGGCCCCGCACAGCGCGCCGTCGATCTCGACCCAGGTCTGGCCGAGGGCTTCCAGTTTCGCGTTGAACATCTTCGGTCTCGCCTTTCCATCCGATATGCCGGGGTCATCGACCCCGGCTACAGGATCTCGACCAGGTCCAGGGTGACCTCCTCCAGGCTTCGGACCACCCGATCCGCGGTTGAGAAATCCATGTTCGCCGTCAGGCCGTTGGGCACGGCGATGCAGCGCATCCCGGCGCGTTTGGCCGCGGTCAGGCCGTGGAGCGAGTCCTCCAGGGCCAGGCACTCGGAAGGGGGGAGGCCGAGCCGCTGCGCGGTCAGCAGGTAGCAGTCGGGGGCGGGTTTCCCGTACGCCACGTCGTCACCGGTGACGATCACTTCGAACCGGTTTCTCACCCGCACTTCGTCCAGGACGTGGTCCACCCAGCCCTTCGGGGATGCGGAGGCGAGGGCGCGCGGGAAGCGGCGTGCGATCAGGGCGTCCGTCAGCGCCAGGAACCCCGGCAGGGGTTTCATGTAGGCCTTTCGGATCTCGTGGTACCGGGTCCGCCTGAGCTGCCGGAGGGCCTCCGTGTCCAGGGCCCGACCCGTGCGCTCCATCAGAAGCGCGGCCAGGTCGAGCTTCACCTGTGTGGTCCCGATCATCTGCGCCCAGAAGTCCTGCGGCAGGTCCGCGCCGTGCGCCTCGTAGACCTCCTTCCAGGAGAGGTATTCGGGCGTCTCGGTGTCCACGATCAGGCCGTCCATGTCGAAGATCACCGCCCGGACCACGCGCTCCCCCTCTCGATCTTGAAGGTCAGGGTCTCCTCCGGCGCCCGGTGGAATGCCTCCTGGAACGCGGCCCTGTCCGCGAACGGGCCGCGGTTCACCACGCGGCCTTTCAGGGTCAGGGACAGGGGGGACTCCCGGAAGGGGTAGGGCTTCAGCCGAAGGGTCAGGTCGTCCTGCGGATGGAGGGACAGGTCCACCCGCTCCCCGGCGGAACGCCCCGGCGCTGCGCCGATGATCTGTGTCTCAGGACGCCCGCAGCAGAGGAGGAGGGAGAGATAGTCCCAGACCTGAATCAGTCGCGCGTTGTGCATGAGCATCGTCTCTCCCACCGCCTCCCCGTAGAAGGGGTCCTCCCGCAGGTTCTGTCGTATCTGCCGCTGCAGGGCGGCCTGCTCGCCCAGAAATGCCTCGATCTGCGGCAGGGCCCCGGGCGCGTCCTTCAGACCGCCCTGGTAGAGGCTGGTCGCGTGGAGGCTGACCAGCAGGGCTGCGTAGCGGTCCTGCGCCTCCGTCCGGCCCACGCCCCGCCGCCAGATGTCCAGATGTTCCTCCGCGTCTATCTCCGTGAAGTGCACCGGTTCCCCGCGCCCGTTCAGTCCCGGCGACGCCTCCCACTCGGCCCATCCATCGTCGTGCCGGGCGGCGGCCAGCAGGACGGACGACCTGGGTTCGGGCGGGGCGAAGTCGCGGTTCCCCCACCGCGCCGCCAGGGCGGCGGCCAGGGCCGCGTGCGCCGGCTGCGGGATGAGGAGCCAGTTCTGTTTGAAGGGTCTGCAGATCACCAGGACCTCGCTATAGATTTCGTTTTTCAGAAGTCATGACATCGCCGGATCGCGCGGGTAGACCCTGACGGACGCCCAGCGACGGATCTCCACTTTTCCAGGGGGGAACCCCCGGGGCTTGCTCACCTCGCCTGCGCGGCAGACGTGGACCTCGACCTTCCCCCGGGCGTTCCGGGCCTTGGAGTGCCAGGCGGCCAGTTCAGCGGCCCGCTCCACGACGTGGCGGGGGAGTTCCGGGAGGCCTTCGGGGTTCCGGATGACGACGTGGCTCCCCGCATAGCCAGCGGCGTGGAGCCAGAGGTCCTGCGGCTCGGCCACCCGCAGGGTCAACTCGTCGTTCTCCCTGGCCCCCTTGCCCACCAGCACCTCGAAGCCATCCACGGTGACGACGCCCCAGTCCCTGCCTTTGCTCGACATCAACGGCCCCTGTTTCGCTCATACACCATCGCTGCCGCGTGGAGGTCCTGTGCCGCCAGGCCGGTGAAGTAGGCGATGGCCCCTGCGCCGCGCAGGCGTTCCAGGTGGCCGTTCGCGGCGTCCCCGATGGTCATGGACCGGCCGGGACCTTCCTTCACCAGCCGAATGGTTTCGTAGTGACCTGTCTCCCGCGCGGCCCGGAACTCCCCCGATTCCGCAGCCTGGTCCGGTTCGTCCACCAGGACAGGGCGCGCCCCCAACAGGCCGAGGTCGAGCTGGATGGTCCGCGAGTCTCCGGCCATGACAGACAGGTGGGCTTCGGGCTTAAGGTCGCCCGCGTTCAGGATGGGCGTGGCCGTGGGCACTGCGGTCAGCACGATGTCCGCGTCCTCCACGCAGGCGGAGACGGAATCCATCATCCGCAGGGGGGACCGGAGGCGGGGGCCGATCTCCTCCGCGAATGCGCGGCGGGACCCGGCCTTCCGGCTCGTCGCCCGGACCTCCTTCAGGTCGAACAGGCGGTCGGTGCAGAGGGTTAGCGCCTTTGCGATGCGGCCCGTGCCGAGCACGGCGGCCACCTCCGCGCCGGGGCGGGCCAGATAGCGCGCGCCCAGGGCGCCTGCCGCGCCGGTCCTCAGGTTCGTGATGAGGTCGGCCTCCACCTCCGCCCGCGCGCCGGTCCTCAGGTCCTCCAACGTGATGAGGGCAGAGCGCGCGCCCAGCCGGCCCGTGCCCACTTCCGAGCGTTCCTGGATCACCTTCTCTCCCCGGTAGCGCCCGACCCACTCCGCCGACATCCGCAGCCGAAACAGGTCGCGTCCGTCCGTTTTCTCCACGGTCTCGACCCGGGGTGGGTTGATCATGACGCCCTGCCCGTAGAGCCGGAACGCCTCGTCGCAACTGGCGATCCAGTCGTCCAGGGTGAAGAGGGGGGCGAAGTCGGATTCGTGAATACACATCATTGGGAAACGAAACCCCCGTGGAGCGTATCTCGTGAAACGTGAAGCGTATCTCGTAGAAAGTTTTTGCGAGATACGAGATACGAGATACGTCTTTTCACTTTTCTTTGTACGGGTTCCACTGCACGGCGGGGTCGTCGGCGTGGGTCTTCAGAAAGTCCCTCACCTCTTCGAGGAAGTGGGCCTTCGCGAGGCCGCTGGACGCCGGCTGGCCCGCCTCGTCCACGAAGCAGAGGTTGGGCGTCGGGTTGTCGATGCCGTCAAACGTCCAGGTCCCCGGCGTGGTCTCCATCACCTGGAGGCGGGTCACGAGGGGGTCGAGATCGATGCGGGGCAGGACAGGCCGGCTGGCGATCTGCACCCACGACTCGTAGCGGTATTTGAGCCAGTACCTCCCCTGGTGGATCGTGAGTACCCGGAGCCGGTCCGTGGCGGAACAGATCGCCGCCGGGTGGAGGGGCTCCGGGGACTCGATCACGGCCAGGTCCACCTCCGGGAACTCCTGGATCTTCGCCTGGCCCGATTTCAACAGGGCCTCGCTCCCCCGGACGTGCCCGAACTCCTCCTCCCAGAGGTCCCGGTAGTCGTCGATGTGCGCCAGAATGTCGGGCAGTCCGAACATCAGGAGCTCGTAGAGCATCCCCGTGAGGCCCGCTGCGGAACGCCCGGACAGCTCCTTGCGATAGGGGGAGACCGCCGGGTCGGCGAAGACGGCGATCGTGAAGGCCGCCTTGAGCGCCAGGGGGTCCCGGTAGCGGGCGAAATCCCCGGCGGTCGCCACGTCCACCAGCAGGTCGCGCCGCTTCATCGCCTGTTCAGGGTTGAGCAGGGACCAGACCGCCACGGCGCCGTCCTGGCTGAAGGCGCTGCTGGAGACGACCTGGACGTCCCCCAGGTAACGCGCCCGGTCGGGCGACGCGAGGCAGTTGAAGACGATCTCCGCACTCGTGTCCCCCCTCAGCGGCGCCGGGGCGTTGCTCCCGGGCCAGTGGCTGAGGGCCAGGACCGTGTGCTCATTCCGGGGGCCCTCCACGACGATGTGGGGCCGATCCTTCAGCAGATCATGGGGCACAAACTCCAAAGTCGGCCTCCTGATAAGGGTTCAACAAATTGTTAGGTGTTCTTCTTAGAGCGTGTTATGCACTTGAGAGTAAAGGAGCTGCCTTGACCAGCATGAGGATGGCGAACACCACAAAATAGAGACCGGCAACCGTTTCTGGCAATCGTTCATAGTCCTTGGCCAGACGCCGGAACCGAGCCGCCCAGGCAAAGG
>SICM01000219.1 GCA_009694805.1 Candidatus Latescibacterota bacterium | reverse complement strand
GATACTTCAGGTCATAGACGGCATGGGATGATCTTTGGATAGCCATACCGTCAATATATCAAACCCAAACCACGATTATCAACTCAAAACCCCCGCTTTCCTCCCCTCAGTAGAACTGAGGGGCATCCAGCGGGTCTTTTAGTGAAAGGAATTGCGAATGACGAATAAAAAATCGACATTCGCAATTCAATATTCGCTGTATTCCGAAATCTGAAATCTGAAATCTGAAATTATGAAGGGAGGGCCTGGGGGGCGGGTGTCTGGGGAGGAGGTGCGGCTACGGCGGCGTGGGTGCTCTCCTGAATCGGCGAGGTTGTATCCAGGAAGTTCCGTGATTGGCTGACGAATTGATCGAGGTCTGAGAAGAATCCGGCGATCTGATCCGCTACCTGGGACTTGAAGTTGGTCAGGGCATCCCCTTCGAACCCCAATGAAGCGCCCACGCCGTTGAGGAAGTCATCGAGGCCGCTCATCACGGCGGACTGCGCGTCTTCGAGGGCCTGGTCGACCATGTCGAAGAAGCCCTGCGCCGCCTCACCGGAGATACCGGTCATCTGGTCGGTGGTAGAGAGATAGTCGTCGAACAGGGCCTGATCGCCCTGGGAAAAGGTCTCGGACTGGCCGGCGAACTGGTGGAGGAAGGAGGCATCCAGCGAGATGCTCACCTCAAATGTCCGCCCTACGTTCTGGCTGGTGGACTGGAGATGGCCCGCCTTGTCCTGGCCCAGGTCCACCGAGATCGTCTGCGTGCGGGCATAGAAGAGGTTCAACTCGGTCTGCCGCTCCTCCTGCACGCTTCGGGAGGCGGTGGAGACAGGCCTATTCGCCTGTTGCTGGACGGGGACGTTCTCCTGGGTAATCGAACGGACAGCCGCGGTCTCCCGCCGGATGGCGAGGTGGCGGAACTGGAAAGTGAAACTGCGGAATCCGCCCTGATCGGAGGCGGGCGTCTGGTCGAATCGGTCCTTCTTCGGGTCTTCCTTCGGGGCTTCAGCAGACCCGGATGGGACAGGGGCCTGCGGCTTTTGGCCTCCGGCAAGGGACTTCAGCAAGGCATTCGTGCCGGGCTGAAGTGCGGCGAACAGGCTGTTGCTGGTCATCCTATACCCCCCAGGTATTGTACGAGCTTCCTGCGTCTCTTCTGTATTTATCGGCAGAAACTCGAAATACTTGAGGGGAAATGGGGAGAGGCATACAGGACCACTTCCCACCTACCATCTACCGCTCCAAAATGATCTCAAACCGGCGGTTCATGGCCTGCCCTTGCTGGGTGTCATTGGGGGCGATGGGGCGGCTCTCCCCACAGCCGACGGGATAGAGGATGCGCGGGTCGATTTTGGACTGACTGATGAGATAATCCCGGACGGCCGCTGCGCGAAGCTCCGAGAGTTTCAGGTTGAAGGTGGGGCTTCCGTCATTGTCGGTGTGGCCTTCGATGATGGCGCGGGAGGGGTTGTTGCTCCGGACGAACGTGGCCGCCTCCTCCAGGTGCTTAATGGCCCCCGGCAGCAGGGTGCCGCTCCCCTTGGCAAAGAGCTGTTCGCCCTGCATGACGAAGACCGGCAGGACATAGTCCCCCACGAGGACGGCGTCCCGTTCCCGGAGGGGATCGGCGCTTCCGGCCAGATTCACGACGCGGGATACGCAAAACTTATCCTGAATCTGGATGGCCCGCAACTGCCCGACGAAGACGCGGGCGGAGATGGTTTCGCCGCCGGTCTCGTCGTCGATCTGCTTGTCCCGGTAGACGTTCAGGAGGGTGCCGGTCTTCAGGCCGTTTAGCCGTCCGATGGTGACGTAGTAGTCGTTGGCGGACGTGCTGTCCTCCGGGAGGGCGCCTGTGTTCAAGGTGGTCTGGACCTTGATCACCCGGTAACGGGGAGGGGAAGCGGCCTGAGCCACAGAGGCCACGAGGACGATGAGAAAGAGGAATAGCGTTCGATTCATGACTGGACCTCGATTAAAGGAAATGCAAAGTGCAAAGTGTAAAGTGCAGAATGTAAAATGAACCCATTTTGCACTTTGCATTTTTCATTTTTCATTTTGCACTTTCGCAAGAAGGTGTCTCATCCGCTCGGAAAAGACCGGAAGCGCCTCCTCCAGGTCGGGGATCTCCGGGTGCCAGCGCTTCTCGTGCTCAAAGGAGAGAAAGCCGTCGTAGCCGATCCCCTTCAGGAGCTTCAAAAAGTTCTCCTGCGGGGCGTCCCCTTCGCCGAAATGGACGTAGCGGTAGCCCCAGGCGTGCGCCGGGTCGGGGATGGAGTCCTTGAAGTGTACGTGCGCGATGTGGGGGCCGAGGAGGCGGATCGTCTCCTCTCCCGTATCCCCGCCGAAACGATAGGGATGGTGCGTGTCCCAGAGGACGCCGACATGAGGATGATCGGCAGTTTCCAGGACGGCTTTAACATCATGGGCGGCGTAGAAGTCGCCGTGGGTCTCCAGCAGGAGTCTGACCCCGTGGTCTGAGGCGCAGGGGGCCAGTCCCCGGAGGGCCAGGCCGACCCGCTCCAGGACGACCTCCTTCGCCTCGCCGGGCGGGAACTTGTCCCCGAAGACGCGGACGCAGGGGACGCCCAGGCTGTGGGCAAGCCGGATGTAGGCCAGGGCTTCCTCCGCATTCTGGGCGCGGAGGGCGGGGTCAGCATCGTGGAATCGGGCGGAAGACCCGAGGCTGGGGATGGAGAGGCCGAGGCTGGCGAGCCGGTCGCGGGTGGCTGCGATGCAGGGCCCAGAAAACTCCGGGAGCCGGGTGAGGTCCATCTCGTCCCCGACGCCTCGAAATTCCACGCCCTCCAGCCCGAACCAGTGGGCCGTCTCCACGATCTCATCGAAGGTCCAGGCCGGGCAGCCCAGCGTGCTGAAGGAGAGTTTCATGATCGCTCCATAGAGAGGGGTGAAAACGAGCCCCATCCCTCGATCCCAACCCCTTTTTCTTTCGTCCTACGAACCCTCAAGTATACCTTTTCCACCCTGACTCGTCAAGTCAAATCCCCCCGATCCCTTGAGTTGACTTTCGCATCGGGTTGTTATAGATTAGAAGACCACAAGAGAAGACCACGGGACCACAGACAATGAGACCACAAGATCCAAAGCTGCTGTTGTGGTCTGTGATCTTGTAGTCCTTTTACGGAGGCCCCATGCCCAAGTTCCGACCAGAAGCCCTGAGACAGATCGGATATGAACTTTTTGAGGCCTCCGGGTGCTCTACGGAGGATGCCGGGACGGTGGTGGATCACCTCGTGGAGTCGAACCTGTTCGGGCACGACTCGCACGGGGCGATCCGCTTTTACGAGTACGTCCATCACGTCCGGGAGGGCAGGTTCCAGCCCCGCGCGGCTCCGAGGATCGTTCAGGAGACCCCCTGCACGGCCGTGGTGGACGGCGGGGGGGCGATGGGGCAGGTGGGGGCCACGTTCGCCGCGCGGCTGGCGATTCGCAAGGCTCGCGAGCACGGCACGGGGACGGTAGCCCTGCGGAACACGAGCCACGTGGGTCGGGCCGGGGCCTATCCGCTCATGGCGGCGCGGGAGGGGATGATGGGGCTGGCGTTCGTGAATGCCGGGAAGCTGGGCTACCAGATCGCCCCGTTCGGGGGGATCGACGGCCGGCTGAGCACGAACCCCATCGCATTCGCCGCGCCGAGGCGGGATACGGACCCAATCCTGGTGGATATGACGACGTCGGTGGTGGCGGAGGGAAAGATCCGTCTGGCCATCAACCAGGGCAAGCCGGTCCCGGAGGGGTGGATCATCGACCACGAGGGGCGTCCGGCGACCGATCCGAACGCATTTGCCGCCGCCCTGCCGGGGGCCATCCTCCCCATGGGGGGCGTGGTGGCGCACAAGGGCTATGGGTTGAGCTTCGTGGTGGAGCTGCTGGCCGGGACGCTGAGCGGACAGGGGTGCGCGGCCGGGGAGCGGACGATGCAGAGCAACGGGGTGCTGCTGACGGTCTACCGCATCGAACACTTCGCGGACCTGAACGCCTACTATGAGGAGGTGGAGGGCCTCATCCGCCATGTACAATCGAGCCGCCTGGCGCCGGGGTTCCGCGAGATCCTGACGCCGGGGGAGCCGGAGTTCAGGACGGCGCGTCGGCGGGAGCAGGAGGGAATCGAAGTGGACGACACGACCTGGTCGCGTATCTGCGACGAGGCGCGGGCGCTGGGCCTGGAGCCGGCGAAGTGGAACGTATAAAATTGAATCTGAGTTTGAATGATGCCTGAGCATGCTTGTCTTCACATCCTGGTGGATGGCGTGGTGCAGGGGGTCGGGTTCCGGTATTTCACGGAGCGGATGGCCGGGCGCTACGGGGTTTCGGGGTGGGTTCGGAATCTGCCGGACGGCCGGGTGGAGATCGAGGTGGAAGGGGAGGAGGGGGTTCTGAATGCCTTCCTGAAGGACCTGAGGCGGGGCCCTCCGCACGCCCACGTGACGAACGTGCAGGTGAACCGTCGGCCCGCGACAGGGCAGTGCAGTGGGTTTGAGGTGAGGGTCTAATTTTTAAGAGGATTTTATGAGCGAATTGTCCCGCTACATCCGCGATATTCCCGATTTTCCAAAGCCGGGCATCCTGTTCCGGGACATCACCACGCTGCTTCAGAACCCGACCGCCTTTGCCGGATCGATAGAGGCCCTGGCGGCTCCCTACCGGGATAGGCAGATCGACCTGATCGCCGGCATTGAGTCGCGCGGGTTCATTTTCGGGGCCGCGCTGGCGCACCTTCTGAACCTGGGGTTTATCCCTATCCGGAAACCGGGCAAACTCCCGGCCGAGAAGATGAAGGAAGAGTATGCGCTCGAATACGGGACAGACGCGGTGGAGGTCCACCGGGACGCCGTGAAGCCGGGGCAAAAGGTCTTGATGGTGGATGACCTCCTGGCCACCGGGGGGACCATGGCGGCCAGTTGCTCGCTGATCGAGCGGATCGGCGGGGCTGTGGTGGGCGTGGCGTTTCTGATCGAGCTGACCTTCCTGAACGGGCGGGAGAGGCTGAAGGGCAGAGAGATTCACTCGGTGATCCGGTACTGAATTACGAATTACGAACGAAACATTCGACATTCGTTCCATTCTGAAATTCGAACTCTTTGAGATGCTCCATCCTTCTGACACAGACCTCCGGGCCTATTCCGGCCGGGCGTTGCTGGTGGCCGCTGCCATCTCCACGTCGCTCCACGTGTTCCTGGCGCTGGCGGCCCCGGAATGGGGAGGCGGCAAAGGATTGCCGCTGTTTCGCCGCTCTCCTCTGGTCGTGCGGATGGAGATGTTGAGGGAGAGGCAAGAGGCGGAAGGCAGGGGGCAGGAAAAGAAGAACCAGGGATCAGGGGCCAGGGATCAGGGGCCAGATGTCAGGTGTCGGGAAGAGCAAAGATCGTTTTGTTTTCCCCGATACCCGAAACCTGACACCCGAAACCGCAGTTGGCTTTTCTCCGACCCCCGTCTCTGCGGGTGGGAGAGAGAAGGGTCTGGCCCTTGCCGCTCAGGGAAGCGAGGGGGCGGACGGTCTGGCCTTCGCAGGCGACGTGGCGGCGGAAAATCTCCCCTTCTCCTCCTCTCCGGCTCTCCCCGTCGGGGAAGGGGATGTGGGCGGGGCAGAGGCGCTGGAGATGTGGCAGGTGGAGGAGCCCCCGAAACAGGTCACCTTTGTGGACCCGGAGTATCCCTCGATGGCGCGGAGGATGGGTGTGGAGGGGTCGGTCGTCATCCGATACCTGGTGGATCAGGACGGCCGGGTGGAACAGATGAAGGTGCTGGAAGGGCCGGAACTCCTTCGGGAGGCTTCGCTTCGCGCGGTGGAGCAGTTCGTCTATGAGCCGGTCTATGACCGGGGACGGCGGACAAAGGTCTGGATGCGGCAGGTGATCACGTTCCGCCTGGAGTAGGGGCGATTCGCAGAGGTCCCTCCAGGACCTCCTTGACGGCCTCGAACAGGTCCTCCAGTCTGAAGGGCTTCGGGAGGAAGTGGCGGATGCCGAGGCGCTTCATCTCCTCGACCTTGGGGTCGGTGGAATAGGCCGTGATGACGACGGCAGGGATATGGATGCCCATATCGTGCAGCGCCCGGATGAAGGTCACGCCGTCGATCAGAGGCATGTAAAGGTCCACGGTCATCAGGTCGAAGGATTGCTGGCGGGCCATGGCGAAGGCCACGTAGCTGTCCACGGGCGCACTGACCTGGTAGCCCCGTGAAGACAGGACTTCAGAGATGAACGTTCGCACGCCGTCCATGTCTTCCAGGACAAGGATGCGTTTGGGATTCTTGTCAGACGAATTTCCATCATTCATAAGAAGGATCTCCACACATCAGGGCTTGGGTAAAATAAGGGATTGGGCGGGGGATGTCAAGTGAGGAGTGGGGAGAAAAGCGGTGATGAGGGACAAGTCTTGATCCTTGATCCCTTGTCACTGTTTCTGGAGATTGAACATGTCTCTGTCTGCGTGGTGGCAGGGGGCCCGGTATCACTTTGTGCCGTCGAGTTTCCTGGCGGTCACGGCGGGGAGCGCCGTGGCGCTGGGGCTGGAGAGACGTTTCGACGCGGTGAACTTTCTGCTGGTCCTGGCCGCCGTCGTGATCAATCACGTGTCGTTGAACCTGACGGACGACTATTTCGACTACAAACACGCCATCGACGAGACAGACCCGGCGTGGCGTTCCGCTTACTCGGGCGGGAGCGGGGTGCTGACGGGCGGTCTGCTGTCTCCGCAGAGCGTCCGCCGGGCCTTCGCGCTGGGCTACGTCATCACCGGTCTGATCGGGCTCTTTCTGGCGTGGCGGGTCGGGCCCTGGGTGCTCGCCTTCCTGGCCGTCGGGCTCTTCTCTTCGATCTTCTACACGGCGCCCCCCATCCGGTTCGGGTATCGCGGAATAGGGGAGGTCGTCATGCTGCTCAACTTCGGCCCGGTGATCGGCCTGGGGGCCTTCTATGTGCAGACAGGACGGGTGACCTTCCCGGCGTTCTGGGCGACCCTGCCCCTGGGGGTCCTCATCTTCGCGCTGATCTGCCTGAATGAAATTCCTGACTTTACGGAGGATGTGCGGGGAGGAAAACGGAACCTGGTCGCCCGGTTTGGGCAGCAGACCGGGGCTATCCTCTACGTGACAGGGCTGGGGGTGGCCTATCTGATCCTGGCCGTCGGCGTGGGGATGCGCTGGATGCCGGTGGGGTGCTCAGGGGCGTTCCTGACGCTTCCGCTGGCCCTCCGGTCCAGTCAAACCGTCCTGCGGTACAAAAAGGAGCCGGATCGGGTCGTCTTCGCGCAGATGGACATCGTCCGGATTCACAACATCGTCGCGATGGTTCTGACCCTGGCCTACTGTCTTTCGAGCACGGCCATAGGAGGGCCGCCGGGCGCCGGGGCGGTGATCCTGGGGACCACGGTCCTCCTCTACCTGCCCGTGGCCGTGAAGATGGCGGGAAGGTAAAACTCAGGGAAGTGTAAAGTGTAAAGTGTAAAGTGCAAAATAAAGGGCGGGGTTTAACGTTTGCATTTTGCACTTTGCACTTTCCTGTTGGCCGCCTCTCCGACTCTGGCCCAAACTACAGCAGGGGAACTCCTGGCCGGCATGCGGGCTCGCTTCTCAGCGCTGAAGGACTACCGATGTCTGGTGGAATCGAAGGCAGACCGCCCCAAGCCGGAGCATATGCTGCTCCGCTACACCTTCAGCAAGCCCAGGCGCATCCGCATGGAATTCCAGCGGCCCAGGCGGGGGGCCGTGGCGATCTACACGGGGGGGGACCAGGTTCGGGTGCGGCGGTTCCGGTGGCTTCCGATCGCGCGGACGTTTGCGATCACGGACGTCCAGATGAAGTCGGTCCAGGGACGCCGGGTGGATCAGACGGACTTCGGGGCGTTCCTGGACGACTTCTCGCGGGACGCGGGCCAGGGGACGTTGACCGGCGGAGGAGAGGAGGTCCTGGAAGGCCGGAGGACGCACCGGCTGGAACTGGTCCGCACAGAACACCGGGAGGCGAGGGATTACCGTAAGATCATCGTCTTCGTGACACTGTTCACTTACCATTCCCAACTTATGCCCCCCGAAAACCTCGGCAGAAAGCTTTCGGGCCTGAAATATAGGCGTCAGCTTCACCAACGAATACGGCTCTCTAAGAGGCGGTTCCTGCGATAATCCAAAACTGCTATTTATA
>SICM01000218.1 GCA_009694805.1 Candidatus Latescibacterota bacterium | reverse complement strand
TCCGCTCTCCCTTCACCGCCTCCAACGCCACCTTCGCCTTGAACTCTGCCGTATAGCTCTTCCGCATGGTTTGCCTCCTGAATCGATCCCTGATCCTATCGGCAAATCCACCTTATTCCCCTGTCCAAAAATCCCAGACCATTATAGCCCCATCAGAGGACAGCCTACACCCTCGCCGGCGCCATCGTTCAACAGATGCTCACGACGCGGCCCTATGGCCGCTCGTTCCATCGGTAAACCCGCCCCGGCTGACAGTTGAAGTTGAGCCGCAGCCAGAACGCCTGGGACAGCGGCCCGCTGACGGTTTGCTCGTCGTAGCGCTCACCGGCCAACTCCCGACGACCCGCCGCCGAAGACCGCGACCAGTTGAGACCCGGCCCGGCGATGCCCTTTGGCGGAGGCTCTGTAGCCTGCGGCGCGGGCGACAGCGCCCGGAACAGGCAGAGCTGCTCGCCAGGGGCCAGGAAGAACCCGGACGGCCCAACCCCCACCACGAACAACGACTGCCCCGGCACAAAACCCAGCTTGAGCGCCTGCCGCACGGAGAAGAGCGACCCGCCCTTACCTGAGGCCAGGGCTGCCTGCTCCACGAAGACCACCACCGCGCCGCTACCGGCGGACCGGAGCGACAGCAGGAGCGACTGCGTGCGGCCCAGCAACCGCCGGACGGGAGGCAGCGCCACCGGCCCACCTGCGAACGGGACCAGGGCCACCGACCGGGCCAGGGACCGGGGCGCGTTGACTGGAAACGACCCGGACGGACCTCGGACCACCGGCGACGGAGACCCCACCGGCAACTCCCGGGGCGACCCCGGAAGCCACCAGTGGACCGGGCCACCCTGACACAGCGCCCCTGCGGAGGCTGCCGCGTCAGCCCCCAGAGCACCCCCGGACCAGAGCGGGCGGCGACGAGACCCCACCCAGCGACCCAGACGGGCCACCGAAAGGAGGGCCGGAGCCGGAAGCTGACGAGAGCCCAGCACGGCCACCGGGCCGGAGAGCGACGCCAGCCCACCGAACACCGATGCTGGAACGCTGAATGACGACGTTGTGACGGACACGGTGCACCTCCGAGCTACGTTTGCGCGGCGGGGCTGCGCTGCGCGCTGAGCCTGAGCCAGCGCCAAGCCAAGTGCCCAGCGCCCGCAGGCGTACAGACACGGCGGCACGCGCCGGGGACCCCCAAACGCAAGCCCGCCGCGAGGGGAGATCCTGTGCCCCTTCCGCTCACATGTTTTTTGGGGGTCTCCCGGTGGGGAAGAGGGGAGAGGGAGGGGGAACCAAAAAACATTTGTTCCCCGGAGCGGCGTTTACCTTGGGCTTGCGTTTGAGGGGTGGCGCGTATCTTTTCAAGAGCCTGCGGGCGGCGGGCGCGAAAAAGACCAGGGGGGGTGAACCAGGGGAGCGAAAAGCATAACAGCCAGGCCACCTAAACGTCCGGGGAGGACGACGAGCGGTGACCGGGCTGTTTCGGTGGCCGCGAGGAGGCCGGACCGGATCGGGCAGGTCCATCTTTCGGGAGGGGAGAGCGCCTGACCCGGGCCGGACGAGCTTACCGGCGCGGGTGTGGCGCTGGGGAGGGGGGGATGGTCTATCTCAAAGCGATTGGGGCATCCTTCGGCGGGCGCTGAGGCGGGCGCGGGAGGTTATTCGCGCTCCGCTTGAGCGCCCGACCGGGAAGGGTAGGGCAGATGTGGGATGCCGCTTGTGGGGCGCAGGCGTTTCTCTCGCGACGCGGGGGTATGCGGCGCGGGAGTAACGCCGGGGCGGACGACGACTGTCGCTTTGGCTGGGTGCCTGTGGATGTAAGGTCAAAGGCGTAAGGGTAGAAGAGCGGAAAATCTTCAGGCAGGCGGAAAGATTCTGAGGGCTTCCTGGGGAGAAATCACAGTGGCCGTTCCGTACTGCTCAGGAAAGTGATCGAGATTCCGGGTGATCAGGTACTCTGCCTGGGCGTCTACCGCACAGGCCAGGATTGCATTATCATCGGGATCACGACAGACCGTCAGCAAGGTAGTCTCAGGCGCTACGGTTGCTACAGACAGCAGATCCCTGCAATATCGATGCACCTCTTCATCCAGATAGGTATACGCCTTTCGAATCCTCGGACGGTTCAACAGAACCTCTCCTACCTCGGCTAAAATAGCCGGAGACAGGACAAGGCGCTGACTTCGGGCCCGCCTCAGAATCTCCCACGCTTCCCCTCCGGGCGTCAAGAATGCACTGACCAGGAGGTTGGTGTCCAGCACCACCGTCAGGACCGGCACGAAAAACCTCACCGTTTCTTCTGTGCTCGCACCTCACGGATCGCCGCTTCCACATCCCTGGCCACCTGCTCCGGCGGGATGTGGGCATTCCGGGCGTGCACCTTCTCAAGCAGGGCTTCCAGGTCTGTCCAGGCCTGCTCTTTGAGGCGTTGCTGCTGATGGAAAGCCTGAAAATCCGCCGGGGGAATCAAGACCGCCACGGTCCGGCCTTCCTCCTGGATCTCGTATTGCTCCCCTTGCGTGCGTACCCCCTCCAGCAGGTGATCGAAATGTTGCTTGGCAACAGAAGCCTTGATCGGTTTGGACATAAAGGGATACCTTTCGATCAAAGAGATCCGGCAGACGCGTTTTCTTCCTGAGTAAGTATACAGCGATTGAAGAACAACGTCAAGAATCCTTTGTCCCTCTGATCTGCATCAGGAAAGTGCAAGAGGACCCTAAATGGGAACTTCGAGCAAGTCTACTAATCCAGAATTTAGATAATAAAATATTGTAAAATATTAGCTTAAGTTTACATAATCTTCACCTATGCGAACAAAGCGTCTCTCTGTCACTCCTCATGCTTCCCCATACCTCCTCCTCCGTGTGCAGCGAACGGTGCCGCTTCAAAAGCATCTCCTTCCCGTGACCTTTGCGCCATCTCAAGGGACATTCCCGGGCTCACCCGCGCGCCGGCTCCGCCTTTTCCCTGCGCAACCTGGCGTGCACCTCCTTGACCTTGAAATCGTTCTCCATGACCTGCCGAAGGTGGACCATGCGGTCCGGGCCGGCGGTCCGGAGCATGGCCTCGCCGTGGATGCGGTCGATCCAGAACCGGCCTTCCTTGGCCAGGGCATTCCGGAAGTCTTCGAGGCGGTCGTCGGGGACGTGTTCGTAGAAATTCATGGTGAACATCCGCCGCCGCTTCGAACCGCCGAAGGCCGCATGCTTGGTGTTGTGCCAGAACACGACGATGTCGCCGGGCGACGTCTCCAGCACCGCGCAGGGTACCTGCTCCGGCGCGATGCCAAAGGACTGGACGCTGTCTCGAACCTGCGCCTGCAGGGCCTCGGAAAACCCCTCTCCGCACCTGTGGCTCCCCGGGATCACGCGGATCGCTCCCGTGTCGCGCGTCAGCGGGTCCAGGTAAAAAGCGACCTTGATGCTGGGAATCCGGTTCCCGTCGTACCCGTCCGAGTGCCAGGGGGTGTCGTCCACGTAGAGGTTGCCGTCCCCGCTCGTGTAGTTGAAGTCGTCGCCCAGGATGCTGGCCGCCACGTCGTGAATGCGCGGGTCGTCCAGCAGGCCGCTCAGGAATTCGCTCCGGTCCGGAAGCGGAAAGATGACTGCGCGGGCCTTGCCGTCGTGCGGCCTGCCGTGGTGCCCGCCGCCGTGGGCCGCCCAGACGGCCTCGAACTCCTCCACGATCCGGCCGACGCAGTCGGCCATCAACCCCGGGAAGTACAGGTATCCGAACGTGTTGAAAAAATTGAGCTGCTGTTCGGTCAGACGCGTCTGAGACAAGACATTCCCCCTTTCCTGGAGACCTTCTGCACTGCTGCCGGGCCGCCCGGCGACCGGTTCATCTGCCCGCCTCCGAAATGCCCTCCGCCACGCTCTCCTCGAACACCTCAAGCCCCTCCATCAGCCCCTCCTCCGTGATGACCAGGGGAGGCCCCATCTTGATGGACTCCCGACCCGTATGGACCAGCAGGAGCCCTTTTCTCAGAGCCTTTTCGCAAACCCGGCTGGCCAGGACGGAATCGACCTTCCCGTTCGGGTCCGCGAAATGGACGCCCGCCACAAGTCCCCTGCCCAGCACGTGACG
The DNA here is from genome assembly GCA_009694805.1 of Candidatus Latescibacterota bacterium. Lineage (GTDB taxonomy): Bacteria > Latescibacterota > UBA2968 > SICM01 > SICM01 > SICM01. Next base: position 4,109 of record SICM01000218.1, on the reverse strand, counting down.
AATATGGCCGGGAAACCGGCCCCTGATCTCGTTCAGGCGGGCGTGAAACACCTCCCCCAGGACACGGGCGTTTTCGATCATCCCCTCCTCGATCAGCGCCCGGAGATTGGCCAGGCCCGCGGCGCAGGACGCGGGGTTGGCGGAATGCGTGGAGCTCATGGAGCCGACCTCCGGCAGGTCCATGACCCGCTGCGAACCCAGGACGATGGACAGGGGCAGGCTGGAACTCGCCCCCTTTCCGCAGCAGAGCAGGTCCGGCTCCACGCCGTAATGCATGTATCCGAACAGCTTTCCCGTGCGCCCGAACCCGGCCTGCATTTCATCGAAGGCCACCAGCATCCCGCGCGCGCGCGCGAAGGCGGCCGCCTCCTGCACGAATTCCGGCGGATAGAACAACGCCCCCCACCCCTGAAAGGTCTCCAGCATCACCCCGCAGAGGTCCTTCTCAGGGTCCAGACCCTCCTTCTGCAGCAGCTCGGACATGTGGGTGCGGAAGAAGGCGCGCGGGTCCCTCACCGCGTCTTCCCGCCAGGGATAGGGAAAGGGGAGGTGGAAGATGTGCGGATCCTGGTACCCGATCCACGCCTTCTGCTCCGGGTTGTGGCTGATCATCTGCGACCCCATGGTGCGCCCGTGCCAGTTGCCCTCGAAGGCGAGGATGCCCGGCCGGCGCTTGCCCTGCTTCCACCCGTTCGTGCGCATGAGCTTCAGTGCGCACTCCGTGGCCTCCGTGCCGGCGGAGAGCAGAAACGCCTTCTCGAACTGGGGCGGCGTGGAGGCGATCAGGTAGCGAAGATAGTCGGCGCGCACCCGCGTCGCGTAGGTGTAGGCGTGGAGCAGGGGCCTGTCCAGCACCTCGCGCAGGGCCTCCACGATCCGGGGGTTCCCGTGGCCTGCGTTGGTCACGAAGATGCTGCTGGTGAAGTCGATCCAGGTGTTCCCCCAGGGGTCGTGCACCTGAAACCCCTCGGCCCTGTCCCACACCACGGGCAGCTGGCCGTGCATGGCGCTGGACTCGTACCGGTCGAGCGTCTCGAAGATCTCCAGGCTCTCCGGAACGGGGATCTTCGTGACGATCCGCCGGTGCCGGGTCTCGACCCTGGGGACCTCCACCGGGCCGGAGAATCGGTAGGTTGCCGATGCCAAAGGCGTCTCCTCTCCTTTCCCCCGGCGATACCGGGGCCTTCATGGGCTGACTACCAGGGGAAGGGAAGGCCTACCTGTTTCGAGAGGTTCTCCAGCGACGTGATCGCCGCCCTGGACAGGGGAATCCCCTCCTTCAGGTACTCCCGCTCCCGCCTCCACTCCGGGCCGCCCGGACGGTCCGCTCCGGAACAACCTGCAGGCCGTTTGAAACAGGCCGTCTTGAAAGCCACTGCCAGCATTCCAGGTTCAATGGCAGAGGCGGCCATTGCTGAAAGGGATGAGAGATAGGTGGCGGCCTGTTTTTAGTCTGATTTGAGGCGGATGACGCTCATGCCGTAGACGATGAGGCGGGGGATCTCAAAACGGACGCGGCCATCGGCGACTTCGCAATCCAACTCAAGGGGCTTTTTCATCTCCGGATAGCGCCATTCGACGCAGTCTACCCTGGCGCCGCCCGGAAGACGCAGGTCCACCCGGAGGGGTCCCATGGGCATGGGAGTCTCGATAGCCGGGGCCTCGTCCTGGCGGTAGTTGATCCAGTGCACCGGGATCGCTGCTGTGTCCTCCGCACGCCAGGCGCGGACACGCACTGACCAGGGCGCATCCGTGCGCAACCAGTACCCGCCGCACAGTTCCTCCAGGGTGGCGATGAGTGCCCGGCCCTCCGGCGCATCGAGCAGGTGAGAGTAGACGGGCATCTCCGGGTCTCCCTCCAGGGTTCGAATCGCCTTTATCTCCGGCTGCCAGTCCGTGCTCTCCCAGCGATAGATCCTGTCCGCCGACCTGGTAAAGAGCGGATTCGGGTCCTGCCTGCCGCCGTCGGCATTCAGCGTACCTGTGGCGCCGGCGACGACGAGGCCGCCGCCGGCGTCCACGTGTCGTTGGACGGCGGCGATCTCTGCACTGGAGAGGCGGCGGACGTCGGGCAGGATCAGCGCCGGGAACTCGTTGGCGCGCTCCGTCAACTGGTCGTCGAACAGGATGTCGTAGAGGACATGGGCGTCTTCTAACCACGCGGAGATCCGTTTCAGCGCATCGAGATAGTCAGGCTCGCCATCGCGTTCGGCACGGCGCGGGTAGACGAGGCCGAACTGGGATATCGGGCGTGCGGGGTGCAGCAGGTCCTCGTGCTCGGCAACGAAGCGCTGATAGCGGATGATCGGCCCGAAGTAGTCCTCGGGTGCGATTCGCGTCGTTTCCTCTTGCTCCGGACGGGGAGGGCCGGCGTGAAAACATGGGGAAGCGCCGCCATGGGCGGCTGCCTCCGCGGCCCAGACACGCCAGCGGCGATAATCGTACTTGTTGATGACAAAAGGGCGGCCGCCGCCCGCAGCGTGCATGTGCCGCGCGTTGAGCCCCATGTCCGCGATGTAGCCCTGTTCGATGGAGCTGCCCCATCGGTAGGGGCCCTGACTGTACCAGATGTAGTCCTCGCCACGAGCCCACAGGTCGGCGGGTAGGCCGGCGCGCTCATCGTTGACCCGCATCCCGTATTTGTGGTACCACTGGGCTACCATCAACCCCGGACGCAGGGAGCGTCCGTAGTCGATGAAGACCTCATCGAAGGCGTTCTTGCGTCTCCGGGCGGCTGCCTGTTCGAGGATCACCAGGTAGCGGCGCTTCAATTCCTCGGGAGCGTTGGCCGCCGGATTGCGGGCGTCGACGGCGCCATCGAAGTCGCCGTCGAACAGGCGGTCCAGTTCCGCACCGCTGAAGACCGGCCGCATGTGCGCACGGATGACGCCGGCGCAGTAGCCGCAGCCGCAGAAACCCTCGTAGTTGTGCGTCGCGTTGAAGCCGTCGAGCCCCAGGGCGATGCCCTTGCGAACCATGGCCTTGAGGGTCTGCAGCCATGCCGGGTTGGAAATGCAGCCGCGGTAGCTGAAATAGGGGCGCCCCTCGATGGCCCGCCGCGCCAGTTCCCCCGACACCTCGCGCGCCATGGCGGAGGACGCGGAGTCCGCCGGCCGGTCGCCGAGTATCGTCGGCGTCCACATCTGATCCCAGGCTTCGCCAAACAGCCCCAGCCCTTTTTCGTGATCGCCGTAGTGCAGTGTGGAGGACAGCTGGCCGACGACGCGGGCGCCGGCAGCCTGGACCTGTGGGATCACGTCGGCGGCGAGCTGAAGATTCTCCTCGATGCCCACAATCGGCATTCCCGCCCACGATCGTTCGACGCTGCGATCACCGGCCAGGCTGTAGAAGTCAGGGCCGAAATTGCCCATCTGCACGACCTGAACTTTGCCACGGCGCACGTGATCGACGACCTGATCGGCTGTCGGCAGAGTCCAGTACTCGATGAGTCGGTTGAACCAGAAACCGGTTTCCATCTGCTATTCTCCCTCCATGGTAGATCTGATCCGGATGGGGCCAGTCCATCTCCTTGCCTATAGAGCCTCTAACAAACTCCGTCTCCCAGGCGCCAGTGGGTGCCCATCAAGCAGGTCGGCTCTCCCGGCTGGTCGATCTGGTAGTAGACAGTCAGGATGGAACCGTCTCCGAGCTGGGCTGAAGCCGGGTAGCCAAGATCGGGGCTGGTGTCCGTGCACAGGACGATCTCATCACCCCAGGTCTCGCCCTCATCGCCACTGACCCGTGCGCGCTCTCCAAAGGGTGGCACCCGCACGCCGTACACCAGCAGAATGCGGTCGTCCAGCAGGCGGATCATATGAGCCGGGTAACCCAGAATCGCGGTCTTGACCGGCTCCGACCAGGTGCGGCCCCCGTCCCGGCTCTCGGCCTGGAACATGAACTTTTCTTTCAGATTGGAAGTCCCGTAACGGAACATCCCGATGAGCTTGCCGCTCTTCGTCTCGACCGGATAGGGCTCGCCCAGACCGATGCCCTTGGGTTGGGGGACCGTTCCTATGACCTGCCACGAGCGTCCCTGATCCGTCGACTCCTCCGCGGTCAGGCCATGTGTCCCGTCGTAGGTGCCGCTGCCCAGGTAGAGCAGCCTGCCG
>SICM01000217.1 GCA_009694805.1 Candidatus Latescibacterota bacterium | reverse complement strand
GCTCGATTTTTCAGCAATTAGGGGCGCAGAGGCCACTTTAGGCGGGCCAATGGGTGAGTTCTCCTAAGAAATGCTCGCAGAATCCCCCATATAATTTTTTGTATCTTATTTTTATTCAATATGTTAAGCTTAACTTTACGGAAATGGCCGGGAGACATAGGAGGTGGGATGGACGAGCGTGGCGAAGCGCTCCGGCGGCAGGTGGAGTTCCGAGATCACGCGCGGGCGGTCCAGGTAGGTTTTGGTGCCGCCGATCCAGGTGGAGAACAGGGCGTCCGGGAACCGGCCGGCGTCCGCGTGGCGACCGAGCACGGGATAGTCGTGGAAGGACCGGCCCTGCATCTCATCCCGGTTGTCCAGAAAGCCCAGGATCTCGTAGCGCGAGTCCCCCGCGTCGCGGAGGTCCTCGATAAGGTCCACGATATCGGCGTAGTTGCCGGCGTGACCGAGCAGAATGATGGGTTGGCTCATAATATCTCAGATCAAAATAAGAAGGGGAAAGAGTAGGACTACCCTTTCCCCTTCTCTCATTCGCCTTTCGCCTTCTTTAGAGCGATCCCCCGAACGTCAACCGGAACGGCTGATTGAAAACCTTCTCCCGGTTGTTGTGGTAAGAGGCATCTATCATGAACGTCTTCCCTTTGACCTTATGCTTCAGGCCCACCCCCACGCTCCAGTTCTCCAGCTCGGTGTTGGATCGGTACCCCGCGCGCAGGGCCAGCATGTTATTCAACCAGGTCTCCACGCCCACCCGCGCTACCTGAGCGTAGTCCACGATGAAGGAGTATTCCGCCGACAGGGTGGTGTAGGCCGGCCCCCCCTTCTTGCCCAGGATCTCCATAGCCCCGGCCACATTGAAGACCGCGGGCATGATCACCTCTTCCCCGCCCTGCGTGGCCTGCGCGTTCCCCCCCAGGTTCCGGAACCCCATGGCGAGCCGGGTGCTTTTGAATCCAGTGTAGAAGTGCGTCCCGATGCTGTAGTCGATCTTGGACATCTTGTCCAGGTAGAGGTCCTCCTGCATCCACCGGACCTGGCCGCCGATCATCAGCTTCTCCGTGATCCGCTTGGCGAACAGCGCGGCGATGGCGATGTCTCCCGCCCGGCCCATCTCCCCGGTCCCATAGGGCGCCGTGGGGGTGGTAATCGCAAAATCCTCCGTCCGGAAGCTGATGGCGCTGAACCCGATCACCCCGAACCCCGCATCGAACGCCACGGCGCCGGAGAAGAGCTTGGAGTTGGTCAGCCAGCTCGTGTAGTTGACGGTGTAGGCCGCCTTCTCGATGTGCCCCAGGCCCGCCGGGTTCCAGAAGGCCGTGTTGATGTCGTCGGCGATGGCCGTGTAGGCCCCGCCCAGGGCCTCGGCTCGGGCGCCCTGGCCGATCTTCAGGAAGGGGAACGCGGACTGCCCCACCCGCTTCTTCCACAGCCCCCACCCCTTGTCGATCTCCATCCTCGTATACTCCGTCAGGTCCGCCCTTGCCGGAGGCGCCAGCAGCCCGACCAGGACCGTCAAGATGAGGCACCAGACCAGAAATCCCTTTTTCATGATATTCTCCTCAGTCAAACAACGTGGCTCGTATCTCGTATCTCGTCAAAGGCTCTTACGAGATACGCTTCACGAGATACGCTTCACGTTTACCGGATCACCAGGAAAGTGCCTGTCTTGATCTTCCCCTCGCTGCCGGGGGTTTCGGACTTGATCACGTAGAAGTAGATACCGGGGCCGACCTGGGCCAGGGCGGTCGTGTAGGGACGGCCATCCCAGGAGACCTCGCTGCGCGAGGGGTCCAGTTTCCTGAGCGACTGGACGAGTTGTCCGGCCGCGTTGAAGATGAAGATGTGCGCCTTCTCGGGCACGTTGAGGAACCGGATCTTCACGCCCCCCACATAGTTGTGGGTCCCGTCCAGCTTGTAGGGGTTGGGCGTCACCACGATCTCCCGCTCCATCCGGTCGGCCGCGGCCACCTTCGGGAGCACCGGCGAGCCCTGGAACTTCTGGAGCATGGAGGAGAGACCGCCCTCCAGTCCCTTCCTCACGTGAGCCTGCACACGGGCCGGCAGGTCGGCGATGGTCTTGGACGCATCGTTGCTGGTCCAGGTGGTGTGCGCCTTGCCGTAGGCGCGCACGGAGTACCAGTACGTGAAGCCCGCGTTGGAGTTCGGGTCAGACCAGGAATACATGCCCGGCGTGGTGGTCCGGCGGCCCCGGTCCCCGTCCAGCTTGAGGGTCGGTCTGAGGATCTGGTTGTCCCCGGCGGCGTCGTCGGGCCAGACCGCGCTGGGGTTGAAGGAGACCCCCGCCGGATAGGGCCCGCCCACCGGGATGGTGGCCACCAGGCTGAACGGCCCGATGGACGTGAGGTTCCCGCGCTGCCCCCGGTAGATCCGGTAGCCTGCGATGTCGCTGGCCTCCGCCCCGGTATAATCGGGGTTGACCGCCTTGTCCCCGGCGGCGGACCAGGTGAGGAGCGCCCGGGCGTTCTCGTCGCTCAGCACGATCACGTCCACGTCCGGCGGCGCGTCCGGGAGGTCGTAGCTGCTCTGGTAGGCGAACAGGGCGTGCCGCACGTGCGTCACGAGCGCCCGCTCCCCCGACCCCAGGTCATTCTTCGTGGCCGTCAGGGCCCACTGCCAGGGATCGATCGGCTCCTGGCCGGGCCCGGCGTATTCCGCGGCTGTCCCGGCGGCAAAAACGACCACGATCTTGGCCTGCTGGCCCCGCGCCAGCGTATAGGGCCCGTAGACCTGGGCGTTGGTGAACCCGCCGACATCCGTCGGATTGTCCACCACCGACGCGCTGGTCAGCGTGTTGAGGATCGCGGATGGCGTGTGGGAGGCCGGGGTCGGCTCGTCGTAATCGTTGACCCCCCGGATGGCCCACCGGTTGACGTAGGCCGGCTGCGCCCCCTTGGGCTGGACGTACTTCCCCTTGTCCTGCGCGTTGAACGAATGGATGCCCGCGTCGTCGGCGTAGGCCACCGGGGCCATGCCCACGAACTGGTAGGAGGTCATCTGGTTGTCCACCATGCCCATCTCCACGTTGTTGCTGGACTGCAACGTGGTGAGCCAGGGATCCCCCGTGTCGTCGTACCCGCTGAACGCGCTCTTGCCGTCATAGCTATAGGCCAGTTTCAGGCCCTTGGCCTCCGTCGGGTCGATGAAGAGTGGGCCACCCGGTCCCCCCTTCACGTAGTTTCCGGACTCCGTGTACTTGAACCAGTCGTCCCGAGACCGGTCGGGCCAGGCGAACCAGTCGGTCACCCCGGCCCGCATCCCGCTGCCCATCTGGCTGACGCTCCAGGTGTTCACGAAGGCCACGTGGATATCCTCCACGGGCTTGTCCGGAAGGTCGGGCACCCCGTCCCCGGTGATGTCCCCGGTATTCTCGATGATGTGCTCCTCGATGATGAAGTCGTCGAAGTCCTGGTAGCTCCAGGCATAAGCCTTCCGCGTGGTCGTGATCCCCTGGGCGTTGGTCCATTTGCTGACGATGACCTCCTCGGCGAAGGCGTCATTCGGGATGTACTTGCCGGGGGAGAAGTTCCAGATCTTCTCCGGCGGGCCGGTCTTGGGCACCGTGGCCCCGGGCCAGTAGTTACTCGGCTCGGTGAAGGCCGAGGACCGCTGCTGCTCCCAAGCGTTCTTCACGCCCAGCGTGGCCTCCGGCTCCTTGGACGGGTCGTAGACGATCTGCCGGAGGTCGTCGGAGCGGTATCGGGGACCGCTCCAGGCCATCTTCACCTGGCTTCCGTCCCGCGAAAGGATCCAGAACCCGAAGCCCAGGGAATTCCCGTTCTTCCGGGTGTAGTTGGACGTCGCGTTGGATGCGGGGAGGGAGTTCCATCCGGGATACATGAACATCTGCGGCTCGCCGGTCGCTGAAAACCCGACGTTCCACCCCCCCTGGCTCCCCGTGTTGAAGAAGGACTGAAGGACCCACGACCGGGCGCCGGTGGTGGTCTCGGCGGACTCATTCTGGGCCTGCGCCGTCGCAACGGCGAACAGGACCCCCAGGATCAGCGCCCGCCCGATAAGCTTTCGCTGTCTCATTGAGCTTTTCCTCTTCAAGATGATGAAAGACGGAAGGCCCTCACCCCGTCAGGCTGCGCCTGCCCCCCTCACCCATAAACGGGAGAGGGGAAGCCGAGCGAAGCGAGGCGGGGGGAGGGCTCCTCATGCCTCAGAAGTTCAGCCTGATCCCCATGTTGATCTGCCTGGGGGGGGCGGGCGTCCTGGCGTCAGGCTGGTTGGCCGGGGGCTCGTACCGGGACAACTCGTTGTAGTCCCCGTACTGCTGGAAGGTCGCATCGTCCGGCCTGGGAAGGTTCAGGCCCCACTCCACGTAGTCCGGGTAGTTGAACGGAATCTCGCTGTCCCGCTGGTTGAACAGGTTGAAGACCTCGACGTAGAAGATCATGTTCTGGCTCCCCTTACCCACCAGGGTCTTCTCCATCTGCAGGTCCACGGAGGCCACGATCGGCTTGTGCCGGAGTTCCTGCTGCAGGCCGGGGGGCGTGTAGACGACCGGCGCCCCGCTCTGCACGCGGTAGATCATGTTCGCCCGCATGTCGCCGATGGGGTTGAAGCTCCGCACCGCCGGCCCGAAGTCCGGAGGGCTCTGGAAGTAGAGGGAGACGTTGGCGCTCGTACGGCGGTCCTGCCCCTTGGCGTTCACGAGCTTGGTGCTGCCGCCGTAGGCGTGCTGCCACATCCCCACGATGCCGGCGGGCGCGCCGTAGACCTTCTGGGCGTCGATCACGTCGAAGGCGATGAACTCCGCGATGTCGTACTGCCCGCGCTTGTAGCTCAGGTAGTGGTTGTTGATGATGTTGCCGAGCGACCTCTTCTGCGCATCCGTGAAGAACTTCTTCTCGTACTGCTTCGTGGTTGCGTTCCACTGGAAATCGTAGAACCGGTTGTCGTCGGACACGTAGTTGGAATCGGGCCAGAACATCGTGGCGTTGGACCCCACGTTGGCCGAGGTGGCCCAGCCGAAGTTGAGGGCCGCGTTGAAGGAGAACATGTGGCTCAACTTCTTCCGCAAGCTCATCTCCACGCCCTTCAGGTCCTGCTGCTGATTGGGCTTGCGGCCCCAGACGTAGATCGAGCCCAGGGGCCCCTGCGGGTCCCACCAGTAGCGGCTGCCGTTGGCGATCTTGCCGATGGCGCTCTTGTAGTAGGTCGTGACCCCGGCGGTGTAGTCGGCCACGAAGTTCCAGTCCGTCCCCGCCTCGAACGCCCGTGTCCGCATGTACTGCACATAGGCGTTCATCATCGACTGCTGGCTGCGCGTGCCCCGGAAGCCATCGTAGGGCACGTAGTCGTCCGGCGCGCTGGCCTGCCACTGCTCGGAGAACATGTCGATCAGGTCCGGAAGCCGGGTGTAGAGCCCGGCGGTGAAGTGGAACTGAGACCGGGCGGTGATCGGGTGGGAGACGCCCAGGCGCGGGCTGAACACCGACGTGTGCCGGGGGTTATAGGTGGGCATGTCCTTGTGGAAGATCAGCCAGCGCCACTGCGGGGACTGGAGGATGGAGGAGTTGTAGACCTTGGTGTTCGTGAAGAAGGCGTCATACCGAACGCCCGCGTTCAGGATCAGCCCCTCGAACTCCATCTTGTCCTGGAGGTAGAACGCCATCTGAAAGGGCTTGACCGGCTCCTGCACGTTGGGCAGGTTCCCCGGCTGCGTGACGTAGATGACGTCCCTCCGTCCGGGGTTGGGGCTGTAGTACCGGTAATACGTCATGTCGTAAAAGATCGTCTCCGACCCGGCCTTGAGGAAGTGCCCCCTCGTGATCTGGTTGGAGAAGTCCGCCTTGACCTCCCACCGGTTCCGCTTGGAGAGGACGTAATCGATCGCCGTGGCGGGCTTCACGTTGAACCACCCGTCCAGGTCCTTCGTCGGGAAGGAGGAGAGGGGGAACCCGAGCTTGTAGCCCGCGGCCGGGACGTTGATCGTGTCCTCGGTCGTCCGGTAGCGGGACACCTTGATCTCGTAGAACGCCTTCGGGCTGAGCGTGTGGGTCAGGGTCAGGTAGGTCATGTTGTCGATGATCTTACTCTTCCCCCCGCCCGACCCGTCCGGCAGGAAGAGGTTCGTGCCGTTGGCCGCCAGGTCCCGGTAGGCGCTGGGCACCGCCGTCCCGGTGAGGGGGTTGGTCCGGTCCGTTCCCCAGTACTCCTGATATCCGTAGATCTGGCCGATCTTCAGGCGGACATTCTGCGACACCTCAAAGGCCAGCTTCAGGTTCCCGGAGAATTTGAGCGGCGTGACCAGGGAGGCCCCGGGGAAGCGGTAGGCCTTCCGGCTCCACCGGCCCGTGAACAGGAACGTGCTCCGCTTGGTGAGCGGCCCGGCCAGCCCGCCCTCCATCAGGTAGCCCTTCTCGTTCGTGTAGGGAAATCTGCGGTGGGCCAGGGCGATCTGGTCGTCGGCGGTGCCGACCTTACCGTCCGCTCCCGGACCCAGGGTGACCGTCTCGGAGGACCAGCCCCGGTTCGTCCACTTCACCTTCCCTTTGTGGAAGGCGCTGTCATAGGCGTTGGCCCCCCAGTGCTTCTGGCCCGGCGGGGTGTAGGCCAGGTCCCCCCAGCCGTGGAACTCCTTGGAACCGTCCCGCGTGACCACGCTGATCACCCCGGACTCCAGGTTGCCGTACTCGGCGTTGGCCCCGCCGGAGACCACCACGAGTTCCTGGATGGAGGTCTTGTTGATGCCCGTGAACGTCCGGGGGCCGATGGAGGGACTCTGGGAGGTGGGCCCGTTGAAGTCCGTGGTCACGATGCGCACCCCGTCCACGTAGAAGGCCGCGTCCTGAGAGTCGCCCCCCCGGATGATCGTGGCGTCGTTCTGATAGACACCCGGCTGCAGGGCCATCAGGTCGGCCAGGGACCGGGCCATCGGCAACGCCTCGATATTCTCCTTGGTCACCACGTATTTGCTGTCCGTCTTGTCCGGCTCCACGGGCGGACGCTCCGCCATGACCACCATCTCCGACATCTGCACCGCGGTCTCCTTCAGGTCGAAGTTGACCGTGGTCGTGTAGTCGGCCACCGCACGAACGTCCTGCTTGGACACCTTGTTGTAGCCGACCAGCGAGGCCGTCAGTTTGTAGACGCCGGGGTCCACCGACAGGATGTAGTAATACCCGTCCGCCTGGGTCACAGCCCCTCTCCGCATCCCTTCCAGCACCACCGTGACCCCCGGCAGGGGCTCCTTCTTGACCACGTCCATGATGCGACCCGTGATCTTCCCGGACGTGCCCGCAGTCGCGCTCTGGACGAACGAAAAGGCCAACGATGCGAGGAGCAGGAACGCTATCGCCCAACGCTTTCTCTGGACTTTCATGATGCTACCTCCTTCTGTCATTTCTTGCCGAAGTAGAACTTCAACCCGGCGCCCATATCAAACAGCATCAGCGGAAACGTCTCCTTCAGGCCCCAGTTCTCCATGGACCGCAACTGGCCGACCACGAAATTATAGCGGCCCCTCAGGTCCACGGCCACGTTGTTCATGATGAACGCCTCCACCCCGAACCCGGCGTTGATCCCCAGCGCAAACTGCTGATCGGTATACCCTGGAAGGGGGATAACCAACGCATCCTTCTGGGCCGGCCAGAGCATGCCGCTCACATTGTGTTTGTACCGGTAGAAACCTCCGCCCACGATCAGGTACGGGGAGAACGAACTGGCCTGGAAGCTGGGGATCTTCTTCCCCAAGTGAATGATGCCGTTCGCCAGCAGGCTGTTAATCTTCATGTCGGACCTTGCGTCTGGGCTGGTGTGCGGCTTCTTGTCCCCCGCCGCCCAGACGAACGTCCGGGACTCCAGGCTCCCGTGCGCGAAGTGGGAGCGATGATACTCCACCTCCACCGACATCCTCTGCGAAGGCACATAGGCGAAGGCCATGCCGAATTTGCTCGCGCTCGAATACCAGTTCCGGAACCCAAACGTCGGCACATTGTAGTTCATGAACGCCCCGACCCCCCATCGGCCCGAGACGTCGTCGGCATAGACCGCCCCGGCCAGTACGGCAAGAAGGACCAGCAACCCACCTAAATTCCGCAATACTTTCATATCTCCTCCTTTTAGACAGTAACGTCCGGTTAGGTTTTTGCTCAACAGAAATCAGGAGTTGATAAGAGGGAGAAGATGCGGTATCTCTTAGGGGAGAAGTCCAATACTCCCTATAAAACAAGGAGAAACCGCCATAGAATCCTCCGTCCTCTCCACCTCGTCTTT